>CAXDOW010000018.1:0-26053 GCA_963991165.1 uncultured Flavobacteriales bacterium
TTCATATATCATTTTAAATTTGCATAAACTAAAAAATTAAAGAAATAATGAGCGTATTAGTCGATAAAAATTCAAAGGTTATTATTCAAGGTTTCACTGGAAGCGAGGGTACCTTTCATGCTGGTCAGATGATTGCCTACGGTACAAATGTTGTAGGTGGTGTTACACCAGGAAAAGGGGGGCAAACTCATTTAGAAAAACCTGTGTTTAATACGGTTGATGAAGCTGTGACAACAGTTGATGCTAATACCTCTATCATTTTTGTACCCCCTGCTTTTGCGGCCGATGCCATTATGGAAGCAGCTAGTGCAGGCATTAAAGTAGTAATCTGTATTACAGAAGGTATACCTACCAAAGACATGATTACAGTAAAATCATTCTTATCGGATAAAGATTGCACCTTAGTTGGCCCCAATTGTCCTGGGGTGATTACACCCGAACAAGCCAAATGTGGTATTATGCCTGGTTTTGTATTTAAAACGGGCAAAATTGGCGTCGTTTCTAAGTCGGGAACATTGACTTATGAGGCCGCCGATCAAATTGTAAAAGCTGGAATGGGAATTTCTACTGCCATTGGTATTGGCGGTGACCCTATCATCGGTACTACGACCAAAGATGCTATTGAATTGTTAATGAATGATGATGATACAGACGGGATTGTCATGATTGGTGAAATAGGTGGCCAGCTTGAAGCTGATGCAGCTCATTGGGTCAAAGAAAATGGTACCAAGCCCGTAGTTGGTTTTATTGCTGGTCAAACAGCTCCCAAAGGAAGAACAATGGGACATGCCGGTGCTATTGTAGGTGGTGAGGATGATACTGCTGAAGCCAAAATGAAAATTATGAGTCAGTGTGGTATTCACGTGGTAAATTCTCCAGCCAAAATTGGACAAAAAATGGCGGAATTGATGGGCGTAGGTGTCTAACTTACACGTAATTTCGCATTAATTAAAATTGCTTAATATGAAATTATTGAATGGAAAAACGGCTCTAATTACTGGTGCATCTAGAGGTATTGGTAAGGGCATCGCTTTAGCTTGTGCTGAACATGGAGCCAATGTGGCCTTTTCTTACATATCCTCAGAAGAAAAAGCTAAAGAACTGGAACAGGAGTTAACCGCATTAGGTATACAAGCTAAAGGGTTTAAATCAGACGCCTCACAATTCCAGTCAGCACAAGAGTTAGCTGACACTGTCATTGAGCATTTTGGTTGCATAGATATTTTGGTTAACAATGCAGGTATTACCAAAGATAATTTGTTAATGCGAATGAACGAAGAGGATTACGACAAAGTCATGGAAGTAAATATGAAATCAGTATTTAATATGACCAAAGCGGTGTTACGTCCCATGTTAAAACAACGTTCGGGTTCAATTATAAACATGAGTTCGGTGGTTGGAGTCAAAGGAAATGCAGGGCAAGCAAACTATTCAGCTTCTAAAGCGGCCATTATTGGTTTTTCTAAGTCCACCGCCCTGGAGTTAGGTTCAAGAAACATACGTTGTAATGTCATTGCTCCAGGTTTTATAGAAACAGAAATGACGGCTAAACTTGATGAAAGCGTCGTTCAATCGTGGGTGGACAGTATTCCTCTTAAAAGGGGAGGGAGACCCTCTGATGTTGCCAATGCAACAGTGTTTTTGGCATCGGATATGTCGTCCTACATTTCAGGACAAGTTATAAATGTGTGTGGAGGTATGTTGACCTAATGGAGATATCTACTGAATGGTCTTTAGCTTGGGGTATTGCGTGTATCCTGTTTGCCTTAGCTCTTTCTCTGTTACTATATCACAAATTTTTATTTAAGGACTCTGAACGTATTAGAAGGATTTTGTTTGTTTTACGTTTTGTGATCGTTTTGGTTTTATCTTTTTTTCTTTTAAAACCATTTATCAACCAAAATAAAATCATAAAGGAGAGACCGATTATTAACATTGGTGTTGATAATTCAACCTCCATAGTGGCTAATTCCGATAGCGTTTCCATTCAGCAAAGTATTCGAGAAACAGTCAGCCAATTGACCAATCAACTTTCCAATCAATACCAAGTTCAAGTTTATGCTTTTGGGGAGTCATTAGAACAAACTACGGACTTTAATTTTAGTCATAAAAAGACTGATATTCATTTATTTATTAATGAAATTTCGGATTTATACAAAAACAGAAACGTAGCTGCTAATATTGTTATTTCAGATGGGATTTATAATTCGAGCGTCAATCCTATTTATGCTAACTACACCCTGAATGCCCCCTTACACACCATCTTATTAGGTGACACAATACAGAAGAAAGATTTACAAATCGCTAAGGTTTATTACAATGAACTGTCCTATTTGGGCAATACATTTCCAATTAAGGTCGATGTAATGGCTCAGTATTGCCAACAAGAAAAAGTCAAAGTTAGCATTTGGAATGAGGGTATAAAATTAGATGAAAAAGAGCAAATTGTTGGAATAGATAATGAATTGATTTCTTTTGAATTTAAATTGAGTTCAGATCAAACAGGTGTTCAAAAATATACCATTGAAGTAGAGTATCTACCAAAAGAAAGTAACACCCAAAACAATGAGCAAGATATTTTTGTTGATATTTTAGAAAGCAAAGAGAAAATAATTCTTATTTCAGATAAAACTCACCCTGATATTAGTGCCATTAGTCAAGCCATTGAGTCTAATGACAATTATGAGCTAACCCTGTTTTCGTCCTCCGATTTTGATGGTGATTTTTCCCCATACAGCTTAGCGATCTTGTTTCAAACAGAATTAGACCCTCCGTCTATCCCAACTCTATATTTTACAGGACAAAACTCACCAACGAAGTGGATGGATTGGATCGAACTAAAACAGAGTTCATATATTAATGAAGTACAGGCAGACTACACTCCATTTTCGTTATTTACCTTAAATCAAGAGTGGAAGAATTGGATAAATCAATTACCACCACTTTATTCTCATCAGTCCGATGTTGTTTTTAAGTCTGAGCATTACGACTTATTTTATCAACGTATTTTAGATATTGAAACAAAACGACCAGTTTTTAGCTTCAGTAACGTAAATGGCCAACGTCAAGGCCTTTGTTTTGTTGAAGGATTGTGGAAATGGCGCCTATTTGAATTCGCCAAGAATGACAACCAACAACTCTTTGATGAGTTGATAAATAAGTCCATTCAATATCTTTCGGTCAAAACAGACAAACGACCGTTGAGATTGAAATATGAAAACATCATTCTTGAAAACGACCCTTTCGTCATTCAAGCCGAATTATATAATTCAAATTATGAACTTATCAATGACCCTGATATTTCATTATCTCTGGTCGATGAAAATGGAGTGGATTATCCCTACACCTTCAACAAGTCTGAAAACAGCTATTTTTTAGAAATAGATAATTTGAAAAGAGGGAATTATTCCATGATTGCAAAGACCATTTTAAATGGAAAAGAGTTGACCAATTTTGGACAGTTTTCAGTAAAGCCATTAGAAATTGAAAAAATGAATATAATCGCTAATCACCAATCTCTTTATGCCCTAAGCGAAAAATATAACGGTAAATCTTATTTTTTGAATCAACAAGAAGTGCTAATTAATGATGTTCGTGCAATAAATGGAGCCGTTATCAGCTACACTACAAAAAGTACCAGCGATTTGATAAATTTAAAATGGATTTCCGTACTTTTATTTGTATTTTTGACACTTGAGTGGCTAATCAGAAAATTGAATACTAACATTTAACTATAAAATTATGTTTGAAACAAACGATTCAGGTGGGTTTAACCCCAAATTACCCCGTTTTTTTGTCATTGGGTTTGTTCTTGTTATTTTTCTTCTATTGACAGGAGGAAATATGTTTTACACTGTTAACCCAGGAGAGAAAGCCGTTATATTTAAACGATTTGGCGGAGGGCTTGATAAAGACAAAGTTATTCCTCAAGGATTTCATGTGATGGCACCTTGGAACAAGGTTTATATTTACAACGTAAAAATTCAAGAAGATTATGAGGCAATGGAAGTGTTATCAAAGAATGGTCTTTCCATTAAGTTGGATTTATCGTTCAGATTTACACCTCAAACTTCCGAACTGGGATATTTACACGATTTAATTGGAGAGGATTATTTAGAAAGTATTATCCGACCAGAAATCCGTTCCGTAACCAGAGAAGTAATTGGAGAATACCTTCCTGAAGAATTATACTCTACTAGACGTGAGGAAGTTGAAGATAAAGTTTTTGAAATTACGGCCAAATCTTTAGCTGAGAAGTATATTTTACTTGATGCTATTTTGATTCGAGATGTCACACTTCCTCCCACGCTTCAAACTGCCATTGAAAAAAAATTACGACAGGAACAAGAGGCTCTAGAATATGAGTTTAGATTATTGAGAGAACAAAAAGAAGCTGAACGTAAACGAATTGAGGCGGAAGGAATTGCTGAATTTCAAAAAATCGTAACAAAAACCATTACTCCTCAATTATTAAAATGGAAAGGAGTAGAGGCTACACAAGAGCTATCAAAATCACCTAATAGCAAAGTCATCGTGATTGGAAATGGTGACGGCGATTTGCCAATTATCTTAGGAGGAAATAACTAAACCAAACCAATTTTAATAACTAACCAAAACCATTTATTTATGAAGCAATTAATTTTATTAGCCATTTTGGTAATGCCTTTCATTACCATGGCGCAGACTCGTCCAGCTCCCAATAATTCAATGGAGGCTAATCGAGAGTTTAGAGCAGCAGACAATTCTCAACCTTACAGCTACATTATCATGGAAGTGGTTGAATTAGATGATGAGAAAAATAAAGGTCGATTTAAACTCAACTTTACGGCAAACGATAAAACATTAGCACAGCAATTCAATAGCATGTCTGGCAGATTTAACAACGTGATTGATGTGTTGGGAGCCTTAGGCTCTAGAGGTGCTGAAATGGTCACCAAAGAGGGAAATTTTTATTACTTCAAAATGAAAATGAATCGCAACAGAAAATAATTAAAAGCCCCATTTTGGGGCTTTTTTTTTATGAAAAAGTATCCTGAAAAAATATTAATAGCTTGGGGCGAAGCCATTTCTGGTAACAGAGAAATTAGAGACTGGCTGATGAAAAACAATTACCCAGAGTTAGGTCTATTTTGCTTTGCGTTATACTTTGATAAAAGAGCATCAGAGTGGTTAATAAAAAACGCACCACACCTTTTAGCAACCATAAAAGCCGTGGAAGGGAAAAAAGAACCCTTACGATGGCTTGAAAAAAATGGCTTTCACTTATTAGCTTGCATAGCCAAAGCGGCTGATGGCGATCAAGAACAAATGAAATGGCTCATGACCAATGAACGTTTATTTGGTGTAATAGCACAACGTATCAAAATGGTCAAAGACGATATTGAAGATGCCAACAACGACGTTCATCGTTGGGGCTATGAATAATTACCTTAGCCCTGAAAATATTTTTTTTTTCGTTCTATAATAGCTTACATAATGTACTCTACGTCTTTCTTTTATTTGATTTCCACCTTTTCGACTAATCTACCTTCACTTGTTAATATTCTTAAAAAATATGTTCCTGAATTAAGTCCAGAGATATTCAAATTTCTATCAGTAATATAATATGTCTTTATTTTTTTACCACCTATTTCAAATAGTTCGATATTTTGAATTTGTATTTCATTTGTAACATCTAATTTTAAATGACTATTTGTAGGGTTTGGGTAAATTTTAATTTTATCATCTATATCTACTTGCTTTAAATCTGCCGTTCCGCAATTATCCCAAATTAATGTATCTAAAAAAAGAGGTGCTGTTGGATAAGGACATGTACTAAGAGTATCCCATTTTGCAACAATATGAAAACGACTTACAGGGTAACCGATAATAATTATTGAATCAAAAGATGTGGTCTGTACAGGTGAACAACCTTTAAAATTTAATTCTATGCTTGTTGAACCACAAGCATCATTTGTTGGAACTATACCTAATTCGGTTAGTTGTTGACCACTACTTATCCCAAAAATAAAAATTGAATCGACAATATTTGAATTTTGGGAATATATACTTAGACTATCTATTGATATTTGACCAAAGGTTATTAATGGAATCAACATAACAAAGGTCGAAACTAATATTGTTTTTTTCATATATAAAATGGTTTTATCTTCACGAATGGTAATCCATTCGTGAAGATAGTGGTTTGAAATTATTGTATAAAAATGTTTCTAAAGTCTACTATGTTTCCGTCACAAATTAACACAACTGCATATTGACCGCTTTGAAAGGTCGAAACATCAATTGTTTTGATTGTTTCTGAGGTATTCAAAAAATATTGATTTGATGTTCCTCAATTCCATCATTTTGATTTCTCACCCAAATATCTTCACTTTTCCAAGGGAATTGATATGAAAATGGCTCAAAACCCATATCCCATGGTTTATCTTTGGTATATAAATCAATCCCTGTCGAATTGATGGTCAAACCAGTTGTGTTTTGAATCCATGTAGCATAGTTTCTAACATTTGTATAAATAGTTGGTAATTGATCTTTTGGCCAATAGCCCCAACTTGAAGCTCCAATATTTATATTGTAACCATTGTTGTCTATAACTGCGGGACCTCCGCTATCTCCAGGACCCGCACCTGTTCCGATATTGTACAGAGGAAGCATGTTGTTTGAAATATTAGCCGTATAATTTGAGTTATATGCTTGATTTAAAGCCATTGCATTTGTTTGACTAATAATTGGCATTAACACCCCCTGCAAGTTGGTTGCACCTGGACAAGCATTACATGTTATACCCCATCCAGTAAGAAAGGCATTGTTTCCTGAAGAAACATCACTAGTAGTTGTATTACAACTATTTGCATACTCAATTGGAACAATTGAATGATTAAAATGCAATGGTTGAGATAGGTAAATTAGTGCAATATCATTCTCTTGAGTAGAGCTGTTGTAATTTGGATGCACGTATAATGTTTGGGCTTGAATGACCTGACCATTGGAATTATTTGTTTGGTCAGTACTACCAGCATGAATAGTAGTATTTCCATTAGTAGCTCCACCCATAACAATACAATGTGCAGCCGTTAAAACCCAACGATCAGAAATTATACTCCCTCCACAAATATGATTCCCATTTACCTCCATTGACACTTGATAAGGTGCATCTTCGATGTCAATTTGAACACCCCCTAGTATATTTGATATACTAGGCCCACTTCCTGAAGGGATATTTAGTGTTTGACTATATGAAATCGTTGGTACTATCAAGCCCACCAACAAGGCTATTTGTACTATAGGTTTTTTAATCTTATTCATTTTATTTAAATTACTGAAATATTTGTTTACGATATTTCTACTTATCTCAATGTCTTTCATTCTCTATTTTTATATGATTAGTATTACTTAGTTACTAACTTTCTCACCTCATTGCCGACTTTCACAAAATACACTCCTTTAGTCCAATGCTTGGACTTTACTTGTATCTTATTTTTAGTCTTTTCTTCCGAGTATATGGCTTGGCCCAGCGAATTGAATACGGTTACTAAACCAGTATAATTAGATTGAAGGTAAAAAGCATCGGCCGTTGGATTCGGATAAATGATGGTACTGTAGTATTGTGGCGGATTTATCATTGGAATATCTACCACTTCTTGATTTCCAGAAAATTCGGTGCAATTAGTGCTTATTAATCCGTCGTAAAAATCTTGAATAAGTGCACTGTTTTCAAATAATAAATTGGCATTTTCAAGGAAACTTACTGTACTATCCCAAGCAAAAATAAAAGCGGTATTGACTACAATATGACTGCCGGACTCAAATGTAAAGCCCTCCAAACTACCAACTCCACGCATATCTGAAGGATTTATATTCGCCTGATACATAGACCATCCAGTCGTATCGTTGGGATTGGACGAATACATAAAGTTAGTTGTCGGATTGCTGCTATTGGTTCCGTCCTCACCAAAAGTCAATAAGCTATCATTTTTCCATTTGGAGTGCATTAAGTTGTAAACATGATGGGCATTTATAGGATTCCCATAATTTGTCATGTTATTACTATAAAACAAAAAGTTATTAATCTCGTCGTTTAAGAATTTTACCCCAATAGCAGGAGGGGATTGCCCATAGAGATTTGCATTGGAATTATCCTCGCTTTCACTGTAGCAATAGTACATATTTAAGGAGGTGTCGCAACCAACATAATCATTGGTGCTGTTTCCTATATCAAAGTCGGTGTTTATGCCAATTTTAAAGTCAGTATAATTGTTTACAGAACGGTTGTATATGGTATAATTTATGAAAGTGCTTTGGTTGAGCGAGGGTACTTCATCGCAATCGAAAGCATAAAACAAAGCATGAATTTCTGCTCCTATTTTATTTCCTGAACTTAATTTTGAATAGGGTTCTATGCGGTCGTCGTTGAACATAACAAACAAGGCTTGATCACCCTCTATTTTAGGATAATCGCCTAATTCGGGTTCGTACATCCAGCTTCCTGCCACATTATAATATGGTGCTAAAGACTCTGCTTCACCATTTTGTGTATTCCCATTAGCAGGCCATTGTTGAATTTGTTGAGGAACAACATAGTCTTGATTTGTGTAATTAGCTATATGATAATCAATACTGTCTTTATCTATTTTCCATACCTTGTTGTAAGTTTGATCATAGGTATTATCGTAGGTGTCGGCAATAGGACCATGCCAAAAACTTTCGCCTCTCTGTCTATAAGATTCTGAAGAAAGGTGTAAGGCCCCGCTTTCTGCAATCCCACCTAGCCAAATATTATGGCTAAATATACTAGATTTTCTTTCAGCGTTTTCAATGGTATTTGGAACAACATATTTTTTGGGAATGTAAACAGAATCTTGAATGTTAAAAAAGAACGGTCCGCAAGAATGTAGTTTGGCAGTTACTTCATTGATGGATAAACTGTCATAAGAGTACCAAACGGGGGAGTAAAAAGTGTCAATATAGCTCCCATAAATAGTATCTCCATCAATAATGTTTTCAATGTTACTAGAATCTGTAATATTAAGTACATAGAAAAAATCTGTATCGTTATTTTGAGAAAATGAGGATGTGGCGAGAAGTGTACTAGCCATCAGAATTGAAAGAGTAATAGTTTTCATAACTTTAGAGGTTGATTCTCCGCAAGTTACAAAAAAAAATGATAAGTAAATTAATTTCTCAACTTTTTAAGCTCGCTTAGTTTGTCTCTTAAGGAGGCCGCTTCCATGAAATCTAAGTTTTGAGCGGCCATTTCCATTTGTTTACGCGTACTTTTGATGGCCTTCTCTAATTCCATGGGGTTGGTATAATCCAATTTTTTTTCAGCTGCTACATTCATTGAGTCAATAGACTTGTATGGATTTAGCTTTTTTGCGAGTTCATTATCTTTCTTTTTGAATAGTGGCGTAGGAGTGATGTGATGTTTAAGGTTGTAAGCCGTTTGCTTCTCCCTCCGTCTGTTAGTTTCGTCAATAGTTAGCTTCATGCTCTTAGTAATGCTATCGGCATACATAATGACTTTTCCATTGATATTACGAGCTGCTCTACCAGCTGTTTGTGTTAAGGATCGTTCAGAACGTAAAAACCCTTCTTTATCGGCATCCATGATGGCAACTAAACTGACTTGCGGTAAGTCCAATCCTTCTCTCAATAAATTGACTCCTACTAAAACGCTAATAATCCCTTCTTTTAGTTCGTGTAATATTTCTACTCTTTCTAGGGTGTCTATGTCAGAATGGATGTAGCGGCATTTGATGTCAAACCTAGTGAGATAGGCGGTTAACTCTTCGGCCATTCGTTTGGTTAGGGTTGTAACTAATACTCGTTCATCGCTCTCCAAGCGATTTTTAATTTCTTCTAGCAAATCATCAATTTGATGGAGGGTTGGTCGAACGTCAATTATAGGATCTAATAGTCCAGTTGGACGTATGACTTGTTCGGCAACAACCCCACCACATTGTTCTAACTCATAATCGGCAGGAGTGGCGCTGACATATATGAATTGATGGTTTATCAATTCAAATTCATCAAACTTTAATGGTCTGTTATCCATCGCGGCGGGCAATCTAAAGCCGTATTCTACCAAATTTTCTTTTCTAGAACGATCGCCTCCATACATAGCCCTTATTTGAGGAATGGTAACGTGGCTTTCATCAATAACCGTCAAAAAGTCGGAAGGGAAATAGTCAATCAAGCAAAATGGACGAGTTCCTGGTGCTCTTCCATCGAAATAGCGAGAGTAATTTTCAATTCCTGAGCAATAGCCTAGCTCTCGGATCATTTCTAAGTCGTAGTTAACACGTTCATCCAGTCGCTTAGCTTCTAGCTTTCTTTCAGTATTTGTTAGAAATTGTATCTGATCCATCAAATCGTCCTGAATTTGATGAATGGCACTTTGGATTCTATCTTTGGAAGCTACAAAGATGTTGGCTGGAAAAATACGCAAGGTGTCCAACTTTTCTATCGGTTTATGATTCACTGGATCGATGCTTTCTATTTCTTCAATTTCGTCGCCCCAAAAATGAATTTTGTAAGCAATGTCAGCATAGGCCGGAAAGATACTAATGGTATCTCCTCGAACCCAAAAATTCCCTCTATTTAGCTCGTTTTCCGAACGAGAATAAAGAGAGGTAACCATAGTATTGAGAAGTTTGTTTCGGCTGATTTTTTGTTGTGTTTGAATTTCGATGACGTTACTGCCAAAATCATCAGGGTTTCCGATTCCGTAAATGCAAGATACAGAGGAAACGACAATAACATCTTTTCGTCCAGAAAGGAGAGTAGAGGTAGCACTCAAACGAAGTTTTTCTATTTCGTCGTTAATGGATAAATCTTTTTCTATGTAGGTTCCTGTAGACGGAATGTAGGCTTCTGGTTGATAATAGTCGTAATACGAGACAAAATATTCCACGGCGTTGTGAGGAAAAAATTGTTTAAACTCACTGTATAGCTGGGCGGCTAAGGTTTTGTTGTGACTTAGTACAAGGGTTGGCTTTTGTACTTCCTTAATGACATTGGCAATGGTAAATGTTTTTCCAGAGCCAGTAACACCTAGTAGTGTTTGGTGTTTTTCGTTGTTGTCTAAACCTTGAACAAGTTGTTTGATGGCCATTGGTTGGTCGCCCGTTGGTTTAAAATCAGAGACTATTCTAAACCCCATTAAATTGCATTAATTAATTTAAGTTTTTCTTTGAGCGACTGAATAATAGATTGATTTTTTTTGATTTTAGATAAGACCTGTTGTTTTAGTTGTTCTGTGCCTTTAGCATTTTTGAAAAAGGCCATGTTCGTTTCGTATAGATTGATTTCTTTTTGAATACTATCAATTTTATTTTTCAAGTATTTTTTTTCTTTATCGATAGCATCTGGGTTGGAACGGTGTTTTAACCCATCTATTTTATCTTTAAAACGAATTTCTTCTAGTTCTTTCTTTTCAACCTTCATGTTGGCGTATATACCGTCAATGGTCTTTCTGAAGGTATTTTCAATTTCTTGTTTATTTTTGGGAATGGCTCCTATTTCTCGCCATTGTTTCAAGAATTGTTTGATGTGTTGCTTGTTTTTGTCAGAATCGTTATCAAGCGTATAGGATTTAACAGTCTCTAAAAGAGATTCTTTAGCTTTTAAGTTTTGATTTTTTTCTTCATCTAATTGGGCATAGAACGCTCTTTTTTGGTCGTAAAAGGTATCTACTGCAGCTTTAAAACGATTCCAAATCTTTTCGGATTTAGATTTTGGTAAATAGCCACTTTTTTTCCAATCTTCCTGTAAACTAGCAAACTGTAGTGTGCGTTCTTTCCAGTTTTCACATTCTGAACTATTAAGTTCTTCAGCTTTCTCGCATAAAGATAGTTTTAAAGATGTGGCTTGTGAAACCTCTTGTTTTTTTGTTTTGTAAAAGTCATTTCTCTTGTCGTAAAAAAGATTAAGGCAGTCTTTTAATTCTTTACGAGCTACTTTTACATCTTCTTTTCTGATAGGCCCTTCTTTTCGCCATTGCAATTCTAATTCTTGAACCTTTTGAGTGAGGTCGTTCCATTGTTTGTGACTGTTGGCATCATGGCTTGCCAAAACTTTTATTTGTTGACAAATGGACGATTTGTTTTTTAAATGCTCAATGCCTTTTTCTTTTAATTCTAAATAATGGTCGTTCCTTTTCTTATTTAGATCACGACTGGCAGTTTTAAAACGTTCCCAAATTTCTTCTCTCAGTTCTGGTTTTACTGGGCCAATTTCTTTCCATTTTTCGTGAAGAATTTGTAATTCTTCATTCATTTTGTGGATAGAAATTTCTTGCAACAGTGATTCGGCACGTTCGCAAATAGCTACTTTTGCTTGATAATTTCTAGAGAAATCTAAATCCCTTAATTCTTTATTGATTTTAATAAAGTCGTAAAACTTCTCCACTTGATGGTGGTAAGATTTCCAAATGTCGTTTCTAAAACCGATGGCTACTTCACCCGTATTTCGCCATTTTTCCTGCAAATCTTTAAACTTATCAAAGGTATCTTTAATGGTTTCTTTACTACTAACTAGCGTTTCTATCTCAACGATAATGTTATTTTTAATAGTCAAATTTTTGGCATAATCTGCTTCAATTTGTTCGCGTTTGTTAGCTTTTTTCTTGCGAAATATGATAAGCAGTTCTTTGAATGCTTTTTCTTCAGAACTTATCAATGGCTCGAACTCGCTTTCTTCTCCGCCATCATTTAAAAAGGATTCTTTTCTGGCTTGTTTTTCGATGTTTATTTTCTTGTAAAAAGCGACTTTTATGGCTTCTATTTCTTTTGATACGGAAAGAATATCGTCTCGGTTTATTAAATCTTGAGTGATGGATAATAAACGGTCGATATCCTCCAGATTATAATCTATTGAAATATCATTTTCTGAATACGTTGTATTTCCTTCAACAACATCCTGAATAATTTGCTTATCTGGCGACTGACTCATCTTGTAGGTTAGGTTTTCAAACACAAAGTTAAAATTTAAAAGTAGAAAATCAATTTCTCCAAATTTGCCATGATTTTTCAGCTTGTAACTGTAACATTTCAAGGCCATTGATTGTTTGACATGATTGTGCCATGCCGTTTTTCAAAAATAAACTTTGTGGAGGATTATATACTAAATCGAAAAGTAAATGCTGATGAGATAGTACATGGTAGGGTATGGGAGGTGATTCATGCGTATTGGGGTGGGTTCCTAGCGGCGTACATTGAATAATAATGTGAAACTTAGAAAGGGTTTCTTCGTTGATGGAAGAGTAATTATTTTTTCCTTTTCGTGAAATGACCTTATACTTGATGTTTAGCTTTTTTTCTAAGGCATAAGTAATTGCTTTTGAAGCACCACCACTGCCTAATACCAATGCCTGTTGATGGTGATTTTGAAGAAAAGGGTTAATGCTTTCGGCAAAAGCTATGTAGTCGGTATTATATCCTTTCCAACCGTTTTGCTCTTTTTTGACACAATTCACGGCACCAATTTCTAAAGCGTCTGGATTTATCTCGTCTAAAAATGGAATAATGGTTTGCTTGAATGGAATAGTAACATTAAATCCAGCCAACGACTCAATGTTTGACGATTCAAAGAATTCTTTTAAAGATTGTACTTCAATATTGTGGTAGTTAAATTGGTCGAGCTGTTGCTTAGCGAATTTATCCTCAAAATAATTTTTCGAGAAAGAGTGCGATAAGGAATTGCCTATTAAGCCATAAATCGTCATACTTTTTTAGAAGAAAGGTATTCGACCGTAATGATACTTAAGATGCCAAGGCATATTATCCCAACTACTATCCATTCATTTAGTGTCCAAACTTCTGGAAGATAGCGTTGATAACCAATTAACATGGGTTGTCCATCTCTATCGAGCGTTTTAAGATCAACGATTTCTTTTTTCCACGGCCATATAATGCTCAGAGAGCCAAACACAAAGCCAGTGAGTAGCGATAAGGTTTGATCTTGATACCGTTTGAAAATCCAAGCTATAATATTTGAAAACAGGATTATTCCAGCGATTGAGCCAACTAGAAAAATGATAAAATAAATTAAAAAATCCAGTTGTGGTCCGGCCATGAATTCACTAAAACGACCACTAATAATTGAGCTTATTAAATCAGAAAAACTATTGATGGACTTAACCATCAGAAGATGATAATTACCCATAAGCATCAAAATATAAGATCCGGATAGGCCTGGTAAAATCATACCGCAAACACCTACCGCACCACAAATAAATATGTAATGATAAGATGTATTTTCAGTAGGAGATGGCGAGAATAATGATAAGGCAATAGCAACTCCTGCCCCTAAGATTAAAAAAAATCGTGTTGACCAATTCCAAGCATGTACTTTGTTTAATATTGGAAGAATTGAAGCTAATACTAAACCAAAAAAATAACCCCAAGTTTGGGCAGGGTAGTTTAATAACAAATAGTCAAATAATTTGGCTAGACTGAGAATACTTAAAACAATACCCATCATAATTGGAACTAAAAACGACAGATTTAAATGTTTTGATAGTTGACTGAATTTGAACGAAAAAAGAAGACTCAAGGCCTTGGTATCGACATTTTTTAGTGAATCAATAAATTCTTGATATATATTAGTAATCAAAGCAATGGTTCCTCCCGAAACACCTGGGATAACATTAGCTATTCCCATAGCTACGCCTTTTAATGTGAGTATTATAAATTGAAACATTTGAAGTTTTATGATTGATTAATCCATGAAAGATAGCCCCCTTCTAAGTGGTCAATGTTCTTGAAAGAATGAAACTTTTCAAGAATAAACTTTAGGGCTTTGCTTCGTTTTCCGCTATTACAATAAAGGATTAGAGGGGTGTTTTTTGGTAGTTCATCAATGCGGTCAAGAACTTGATTCAATGGGACATTTATATCACTAATGGCCCCTTCATCATATTCGTAAGGCTCTCTGATATCAATAATGGAGATATCGGACTGATGATTAATCAGTTCTTTGAGTTGTTTACAATTCATGAGTAGTGTTTAGGTGATCGAAAAAGGTATCTCCTCTAAGACCTAATCGTAAACATTCCAAAGGAATAACTTCATTGGGAGCAATATTTCCTAAGTTGACATTGGAACCCATAAGTTTAATAAACCATACTTGTTGATTCTTCTGGGGGGATTCCCAAATGATGTTATTTTTGTCAATTTTAGTAAGAATTTCTTCTACTAAGTCGGAACGAACTTCACCGCTGTTTCTGTATATTCCCACGTTTCCACCTTCTCTCGATTCAGCAATTACTTTCCACGAGCCGGCATCAATTTCTTTTTGTATTAACTCAATCCATTTATATGGCGGAATTAACTTATTGGCATCTTTGGAGCCTACTTCAGATAAAACAGTGAAATTTTTCTTGAGAGTTTTAATGTAGTCGCATTTTTTTTGGTGTGAAATTTCAATCGAACCATCAGAAACTTCGACCATATTGATATGATATTTCTCGAGCATCCTTTGATAATCGTCAAACATATTTCTCACTATGAACGATTCGAACAAGGTGCCACCAAGATAAACGTCTATGTCGGCTTGTTGATAAAGTTCAATTTTTTTCTTTAGGTTGGTACTGATAATGGAGGTTCCAAAGCCTAATTTTACTAAGTCTGTAACATGTTCTGCTGTTTCGATAAAGTCTTCTACTTGCCTGATGCTTAATCCTTTGTCCATAGCCATGGTTAGTCCCATAGGTCTGGGTTTGGAAGGGCGTGTGGGAAGAAGAGGTAAATCGAAATTCATTACTGATTATTTTTTATATTCAGTCAGCAAATTTAAAAGAAATTCGTTTGATTTTACACTGGGCAAGTAATCAAAGAAATCTTCGTGTTTTTCATAATCTATCAGAAGTGCTTCTTTAAAAAATGTGATTGCCAAATCGTAATTTCCTGATTTAAACAGATAGGCAGCAATACGGTACGACAACTCAGCGTTTTTGGGATTTAATTTGATGGCTTTTTTTAAAATTTCAATAGCTTCATCAACAGACTCATATTCGCTGATTAAATGAGAATAGTTAAGCCAACATTCTGAATCATATTCATCTATTTCAAGCACTTTTTTGTAGGCTATTTCAGCTTCTTTGACAAAACCTACTTTTTCGTTTATTTCAGCGTAGGAGTAAAGGTAATCTACATTTTTAGGATTTATGTCAATAGTCTTTTTGATATGGTATGTGGCCTCTAAGTGTAAACCTTGTAAATCGAGGATTAAAGCTAAGGCATACCAAGAGTCAACACAATATTCATCTTTTTTAACGGACTTGTAAAAATATAATTTGGCTTTTTCCAAATCATCTAATTTTTCATAATAATCGCCAATGTCAAAATACATTTCAGCCGTAGGTTCCTTAAACTTGAAAGTGCTTTTGCAACAGTCAATTGCATTTTGAAAGTATCCTAGTTCAGAGAGCGATTCAGCTTTATTGACATAGGCGTGTATGAAATTTTCTTTTATGGATATTGAATAGTCAAATGCTTCAATGGCATTGAGGTGATCGTCATTTCTCTTGTGGGCAATACCCAAATAAAACCATGATTCATAATCATAGGGGTTTTGACGTATATAGTAGTGTATGAATTGTATTGCTCGAGTTAAATTGTCCTCTAACTCGGCAGAAAGAATGTAGGTGTACCAATAAAGTTCATTCCTAACCTTCATCAAAAGTAATTTTTCGAGCAAGTCATTGGAAGCAGAAAAATCTCCAACTTTTTGATATTCACTTGCTAAAGAAGAGATTACTTCTTCGTTTTTTGAATTTAAAGACATCATTTTTTTGAGCACCATAATGGCCTTCTGATGGTTTTTCAATTTACTATAAATCACCGATAGAGTAAACAAATAATCTTCATCATTGGATAAAGGAAGATTACGAATTTCGTTTAGAGCTTGTTGTGCTTTATCAAAAAAAACTAATACTTGAGCTTTTTTTAAACTTATTTGATTAGAAAAAGGAAATAACTTTTCATATAAAGAAAACGCCCGCTTTATTTTGGCCGTATCTTCTGTTTCACAAAAGTAATCGATTATTTTTTCGATATCTTCAGATTCAAAATACTCCAATCGATCGTTTTCAATCATTTGATTGAATCTATTTACAAGTAATGATGTATTGTCTTCCTCTCTGTAACTTAAGCCATCGTCATACATACCATAAAAGTAAGTCATATGTTAGACAATTCAAAACCATTTTATGTTAAAATATAAACAAAGAAATT
Organism: uncultured Flavobacteriales bacterium; assembly: GCA_963991165.1. Classification (GTDB taxonomy): domain Bacteria; phylum Bacteroidota; class Bacteroidia; order Flavobacteriales; family UBA7312. The sequence goes on from CAXDOW010000018.1 coordinate 17,235, forward strand.
AACACCATAATGTTATCTGACAAGAGTTACTTGTCCAACCAAATTATCTTCTTTATTGTTTAAGTAAATAACATGAATTTTGTAAACATAAACTCCAGTTTGACACAAGTCATTTTTATAGTAACCATTCCAGCCAATAGATTGATCGTTTGAAGTGAAAAGGTGTTCCCCCCAACGACTATAAATATCAAGTTTATATGTTTTTACTTTTGGCAGTATAGGGTAAAAAATATCGTTAATACCCACATTATTTTCAAAACTTCCATCGTTTATGTTGTTGGTATTTGGAGTAAAAGAATTAGGAATTATAATAGACTCATCATTTGAGACGGTAACGCTTGTATGGCTAGTATCAGTACAATACTCATTATAGCTCACTAATTTTATGATAAAGTTCCCATTATCCTCATAGTAGTGAGTGGGGTTTATTTCTGTAGACGTAAAGGAATCTCCAAAATCCCAAAGGTAGTGAGTTGCCTGTTCTGACAGATTTGTTGTTTCGAGAGCTAAATCGGGGACATTGAAAATATTTGTATTTATAGTAAAGTATGAGTTTGGTGAGGCATATACTTCAATGATATTTTGATTTACTATGGAATGTACACCGTTATTGTTTATGGCTGTCAATGAAACGGAATAAGTCCCTTCTTCGTCATAGACCTTTACAGGATTTTCTGATGCAGAATAAGTGCCATCTCCAAAATCCCAACTATAAGATGTAGCATTAGCTGATTGATTGAAAAACTGCACGATTAATGGTGAGCAACCATTGCCTTCTGCTTGAAAATTCGCGATTGGCAAATAAGGCAAAATACTTACCCAAATAGTTAAAGAGTCCGAACAATTTTGGTTATTCATAATCAATTGTATTGGAAAATCTCCATGCTTATTATATTGATGAACAGGCGGATTTTCTTCATTAGAAGACGACTGATCACCAAAATCCCAATGATAATTCCAATTTCCCTGGCTAGAGTTGTTAGTTATCGTAACAGATGAGTTAGGTAAAGTCTGTGTTTGAGGTGTCACACTAAAATCAACAATTGGTGATGGAAAAACGCTAATGGCATGAGTGTTGGTATCGGTACATCCAAAGGAAGATGTGGCAATGAGTTGCACATTATGTAGGAGTTGATTGGCAGTATTATTGACAAATAGTTCAGAGGGGTGAATAGAAATGGCGGTATCGCCATTATCAAAGTTCCACCAAAAGTCATTGGCACCAATGGAGGTGTTAAGGAAATCCACACTTAGGGGAGAACATCCCATAGAATCGCTGGAGAAATTGGCCACCACATTGGGGTATACGCTTACGATTTTTTGGGTACTGTCGGAGCAGTTAAAACTGTTTGAAGCAAGCAGAGTAATGTGATGGTCTTGGGCGTTAAACCCATTGTTTATAAAACTGTAATTGAAAGAATTGGCATTGTTGTTGGAGGTATTTCCATCATCAAAATCCCATGTAAAAAGATTAGCATTTGAAGAGTTATTTGAAATAGTAATATCCAATTGCGAACAGCTAGTTGTATCTGAAGTAGTAAAGTCAGCAACAGGATTAGGAAAAACGCTAATGGCTTGAGTGTTGGTATCGGTACATCCAAAAGCCGAAGTGGCAATGAGTTGTACATTTGTTACGATAGTACTGCCTGTTGAATTTATGAATGTATGAGTAGGCGATGATAAAGTCGAGGTGTTCCCATCTCCAAAATCCCATTCATAGATTACGGCTCCATTAACCGATGGAAAAATAACGTCTAGTGGTGAACATCCTGAGTTGGGAATGACAGTAAAATCAAATTGGGATTCAGGATATACAATGACTAATTGGATACTTGTATCCTGACAACCAAATTGATTGGAAGCTATTAAAGAAACATTAAAAGTCTCTAACAATAAACCTTGGTTTATAAATGTGTGACTAACATTAGTCAAAGTATCCGAATTTCCATCTCCAAACCCCCATAAATAGCTAGTAGCATTTTGCGAGGTATTAGTAAAATCTACCATAACGGGAGAGCAATCGAGTATGGCATTGTCATAAAAATCAGCCTGAGGTGATGAAAAAATAGTTATGTCTAAATCGCTTGTATCTTTACAACCTGCGGTTGTAGAAACAAAAAGAGAAACCGTAAAAACACTATCCCTCTAATTAGAGGTCGAAAACGTATGCCATGGATGTTCTAAATTACTTGAATAACTGTCTCCAAAATCCCATTCATAGTTTGTCACGTTTAATGAGGAGGTGTTAGAGAATGAAATCTCTAAAGGAGAACATCCACTGACTGAAGAAACATTAAAATCAGCTATTGGAAGACTATCAATTTGGAATTGTATAGTATCAGAAGCCTGACAAAAAGCAGTAGATACCTCTAAATAAGTCTCAAAAATCCCTGCATTATAAAATGTAATATTTGGATTTTGAAGTGTACTTGTTATTCCATTGCCAAAATTCCAAAACCAACTGATGATTGGGTCATTAGATTGCGACATATCAGTAAAATTAACAGCTTCATTGACACAAACACTAGTGGGTAAAAAACTTGGAATGGGAGATTTATAAATAGTAATCTGTTGAGATTGATTGTTTGAGCAACCGATGGCGTTCTCAACATGTAATTGAATGCTAAAAAAACCCACAGAGTCATACGTTTGTTGCGGTGGATTAGAGCCATTGAAAGTATTTCCATTACCAAAGTTCCAATTCCAATTTGTGACATCGGGGGATGAATTGTCGGTAATTTGTACGTCTATACTATCACAGCCAAAAGTATTATTGAGTGAAAAATTTGGTTGAGGACTTTCTAAAACATGGATAGTTACTTGAGCAGTATCTCTACATGTTCCTGCAGTTTGCGGGATGAGTGAGACAACGTAAGTACCTGGCGTAAAAAAAGTGTAATTTATATCCCCCCCCCCTATTTGTGTCCCCCAAGTAGCATTTCCAAACGCCCAAATATAGTTATTAGCAAAACCCGTACTTAGATTATGAAAAGTGATTGATTCACCCGCACAAATAGAATCCTCATTTACAGAAAGGCCTGCTGTTGGTGGATCAACAATGTTGACAGTTGTTGTGGTAGTATCTAGTCCGCAAAAACTGCTGTCAATCAACATTACTTCGTAAGTCCCAGTACCTGGGTAGTGAATATCCACAGGCAAGCTTGGTGGCCATGGTCGCCATGCAATAATTGAATCATATCCCAGTCCCCAAAAATCTCCAAAATTCCAATATTCGTATCGCTGAGAAATATTTCCTTGACTATAACAATTTCGAACGGTTGTATTGGTATAACTTACCATTGTATCAGGATAACATTGAACATTTGATGACGGTTGAATATTAGCTTGGTCAATATCCCAAATCCTTAAAGGAGTAAAAGTAGCCGTACTTGCTCCACCTTGTAGTGTATTGCATTCATTTTCAGCGGTTAATGTGACGTGGTTAACACAGTTATTTGTGCTTCCTGATGAATAAAGGTGTGAAATAGTTTGTCCGAGGTTTGTATGGTCATAAACTTCTGGTGTAGAGCCATCATTGAATTCCCACGTAAATACTGTATTTTCTGAAACGTCAGTTGAAGAGTTGATAAAATCAATACTACCTGGAGCACAAATGCTTGTGATCCCTCCAAAGGGAATTTGAATAGAGGCATTGGATGGTTCTTCCATTATTAGAGTCCCTGAAACTGTGCAAGGAACGTCGGGTAAATCAATGCTTATGCTAAAGTTTTGAATGCTTGCATTATAAGTGTGAGTTATTGCCGAATTGGCACTCCAGTTTACTCCTGTTTGTATGGCACTACCATCCCCCCAGTCAATAGAATAGCTTGAGATAAAAGAATTTGATTGTAAAGACAATATATAATCGTTTCCATCACATGCGATCCAAACAGGCAAATCAGTGAGATTTCCGTCAAAATCATAAAAATCGGGACACTGAGCAAATATTGAAAATGAAAGTAGGTAGCATAACAGAAGTAGGTTTAATTTCATAGACAACTAAATAGGTTACAAAGTTCGATATTTTTTTCAAAAATGAAAGAGAATGTAAATCAATAACTGTAAAATATTAAATTTGCCTTTGAAAGAAAGATGACATGACACTTATAAAATCTATCTCAGGAATAAGAGGAACCATTGGCGGTCGTGTAGGGGAAGGTTTGACCCCCATTGATACGGTTCGATTTACAGCTGCTTATGCTTCGTGGATTAAGTCGAATTTTACGGATTCAGCCATTAAAATAGTTATTGGCCGTGATGCTCGAATTTCTGGATCTATTATCCGACAACTGGTTGTCAGTACTCTTCAATCATTAGGAATTAATGTCATAGATTTAGACTTATCGACAACACCTACTGTTGAACTAGCAGTTAAGATGGAAAAAGCGCACGGCGGAATAATTCTGACGGCTAGTCATAACCCAAAGCAGTGGAATGCTTTAAAGCTGCTCAATCACAAAGGCGAATTTATTAGTGCATCTGATGGTGCCCATGTACTCCAAATAGCGCAAAATGATGATTATAACTTTTCGCCAGTCGATGAGTTGGGAACATACACTTTGAACAAAACCTATATTCAAAAACACATCGATAGCATACATCAACTGGAAATGGTAAATATCCAGGCCATCAAAAATGCTCAATTTAAAATTGTAGTCGATGCTGTCAATTCCACTGGAGGAATTGCAATTCCAATGTTATTAGAATCTTTGGGTGTTCAGTGCATTCCACTTTATTGTGACCCTACTGGTCATTTTCCACACAACCCTGAACCTTTGGCAGAACACCTTACTGATATTTCTGAGCTTGTTCAAAAAGAGTTGGCCGATTTGGGTCTTGTTGTTGACCCTGACGTAGATAGACTTGCCATTGTAAACGAAGATGGTTCTATGTTCGGAGAAGAATACACACTAGTCGCTGTAGCTGACTATATTTTATCTAAAGAAAAAGGTGACACGGTTTCAAATTTGTCATCTACGCGTGCCCTCAAAGATATCACTGAAAAACATGGTGGTTCGTATTTTTCTTCGGCCGTTGGTGAGGTCAATGTAGTAGAAACCATGAAATCTTGTAAGGCCATCATTGGAGGAGAAGGTAATGGCGGTGTTATATATCCCAAATCACACTATGGTAGAGATGCCTTAGTAGGAATTGCTTTATTTTTATCTCATCTGGCAGAGAAAAAAATAAAATGTTCGGAATTGAGGGCTACCTATCCAAATTACTACATGTCTAAAAATAAAATTGAACTAACACCTAAAATGGATGTAGACTCTGTTTTATCTGCCATGGCTTCCAAGTACGAAGGCGAAACGTTGAATACTATTGATGGTTTGAAAATTGATTTTGAACAAGAATGGGTCCATTTGAGAAAGTCTAACACAGAGCCCATCATTAGAGTTTATACTGAAAGTACTAGTAGCAATTCGGCTATATCATTAGCTTCACGCTTTGTAAATGAAATTAAAGAATTAATCGTATGAGTACTAACTTTTTAGAGAATAGCGATTCTAAGTTATCCGTTTACTTGGATAATGCGGCGACTACCCCCATTGATCCTAATGTTCTCGATGTGATGATTCCTCATTTAAAAGAAAACTATGGCAATCCGTCTTCCATTCATTCTTTTGGACGAGTTTCTCGATCAATTATCGAAAAGGCCAGAAAAAATATTGCTCATCACCTTCATTGTTCGCCTGGCGAATTATTTTTCACCTCAGGAGGAACAGAAGCTGACAACATGGCTATCAATGGTGGCTTATTAGATTTAGGAATCAATCATGCCATTACCTCCAAAATAGAGCATCATGCCGTAGGCCATACACTGGAAAAAATGGCCTCCAAAGGACTTATTCAGTTATCTTATGTCGATTTAGATGAAAAAGGTAACGTAAAACTTGATCACCTCAATAAATTACTTGATTCATCGCCTCGTTCTTTTGTTTCGCTAATGCATGCCAATAATGAAATTGGCAATCTTTTACCCTTAAAAGAAGTCGGGGAATTGTGTCAAAAATACAATGCTATTTTTCATTCCGATACGGTTCAGACAATATGTCATTACCCTTTCGATTTGTCATCGACTTATGTTCATTTTATTACTGGAGCGGCTCACAAATTTCATGGGCCAAAGGGTATTGGTTTTTTGTATGTTAATAGCGACCTTAATATAAACCCATTGATTTATGGTGGTGGTCAAGAACGAAACATGAGAGCTGGAACAGAAAATTTGTACGCCATTGCTGGTATGTCTAAAGCTATGGATTTATCCTACGACTCATTGGATGAACACAGTTACTATATTGAGGGACTGAAGTCAAGAATGATAAATGGTTTAAACCAGTCCATTCAGGGCGTTGAATACAATGGTGAAAGTGCCAATTTGGAACAATCGTTGTATACGGTTCTCAATGTGCTTTTTCCAGCAAACGATAGTTCTGAAATGCTGTTCTATAATTTAGATATTTTGGGTGTAGCTACTTCAGGAGGTAGTGCTTGTTCTTCGGGCAGTAGCTTAGGCTCACACGTTCTTAAGAATATTGGTGTTGATATGAACAGACCCTCATTACGCTTCTCGTTCAGTCGATTTAATACCGCACAAGAAATTGATTATGCCATTCGTCAACTAAGATCATTGTTTAATTGAGAAAAGCGAGTCTTTTTTCTAAAAAAATATGCAAAGACAATGCTTTTGGGATATAAACTTACCAAATACTGACTGGGTCGTTTTTTTCTGAAAGGCCCTTTTTTGAAATGAAAGTAAAGATGGGCTTTCAAAATGTCAAAAATATGAAGAGGCCTTCCTTCAAAAATAAATTTAAAAGACGATATTCCATCTAATAACATTCTTTTGAATAGAATGAGATTCCTTCCTTTTTTAGGTAAGTTTTTGTAAAGCATGAGAAGGTTGTTTCGGTAGTTTAGGTAGGTTTTAAAACGGCTTCCATTGGCTAATGTTCCACCGCCAACATGAAATACAGTTGACTGGGGAATACACATAATTTTGTATCCTTTGTTTTTCAATTTCCAACAAAGATCTATTTCTTCCATATGGGCAAAAAAGTCCCAGTCGAAACCACCGACTTCGTAGAAAGCACTAGAGCGTAAAAACAAACAGGCTCCACTGGCCCAAAATACTTCCATAGGGTCATCGTACTGACCTTGGTCTTTTTCGACTGTTAGGAATATTCTACCGCGACAGAAAGGATAACCGTACTTATCTACGAAACCGCCACTTGCTCCAGCATATTCAAAAGAACCTTTGTTGTCATAATGCTTAATTTTAGGCTGACAAGCAGCGATAGACTTATTTTTTTCCATGACTTCAATAACGGGTGAAATCCAATGTTCAGTCACTTCCACATCCGTATTTAATAGAATGTAATAATCTGCACAAATGCATTGTAGGGCATTGTTATAGCCAGCAGCATAACCGTCATTAGTGTTGTTCTTTACGATCTTTAATTGTGGAAAATGCTTGTTTAAATACGTTAAAGAGTCATCAGTGGAGGCATTATCGGCAACATAAATTTCGCTCGATGAGCTATATTGAACCACTGTTGCTAAAAATTTTTTCAACCAATGAAGTCCATTGTAATTGAGTATGACGACTGCTACTTTTGGTGTTTCCATCTTCTGTGTGACCATAACCAATAGGCCGGGCTATTTTTAATACTTTGTTCTAATTTTTTGGAATGTAATAAGGTAATTTCACCGTCTGTATATTCATTTGGAAATGTGCTAACCAATTCAAATGTTATTTTGTAGTAACCAAATTTTTGAGGAGAAACGCTAGCATAAAAAACTGGACATTGCAATTTTTTAGCTAGTTTTTCAGCTCCTAAAAATACTGGAGTTTTTTGATTTAAAAAAGGAATCCAGTGGTTTATCTCTTGTGCCGAAGGTGTTTGATCGGCGATAATTCCAATCAGGCGAGAGGAATGTGACTTTTTTAAGAGGTGCCTTGTACTTTCTTTCATGCTTAAAAGAGTAGCTCCATATTGGGATCTTAATTCGTGTAATTTCCGATTCCAAAAAGGTGAGGATAAGGGCTTATAAATACCAATCATTTCCGTATCAAAATGGATGCTGGAAGCCAACAATGCCCATTCCCAATTTCCATAATGACCCATTACAACAATCACTTCTTGGTCTTGTTCCAAATAAGGTTTTAATAAGTCATCGTTAACAAAGGTGGTTCGTTGACTTAATGTGTACTTTGAAATATTAAATAGTTTTATTGATTCGGCAATTAATCGACCTAGAAAATTGTAAAAATCTGTAACAATAAGTTGTATCTGTTCGGTTTTTTTGTTGGGAAAAGAGCGTGATAGGTTTTTTAAGATAATAGCGTGCCTGTAGTTGACCGTCTTGAGGATAAAACTAATCCACTTGCCCAATGCGCTAAGCCAATCAACAGGTAGAAACGCTAAACTCTTGACCAAAAAAAACAACACTCTATTCACAAAAAACTATTTTGGATTTTTGAAGTAATCAAATGGTGAGTCATTCATAATATTATGGTCGTCATGATAGGTTTTGTTAAATCGTTCTAGCCAGTCAGATCTGGAGGAAGTTTCGCCCTGTTTGTTTGAAAAAACTAATCTAAATTCGTTGGGCATTCTATCGTTGCTGAACACAAATTTAATATTTCTCTCATCATCAATTTTATAATAATGCCAAACCTCAAAAGGGTGGTATTGTTTTGGTAAAAACTCTTCGGAAATAGAATTGGGCGAACCATGTGATAAATATATTCGTCCTCTGTCTGTTAAATACCCTGGTCTTAAACCATTTCCAAATTTAGTATTAACGACTCG
>CAXDOW010000019.1:0-25457 GCA_963991165.1 uncultured Flavobacteriales bacterium
GCCATTTGTATAGGTGTTGTCAGCAGAGCATCTTGGCCAATAGATAAAGATAGATTGGTTTGTGATTTCCATCGTTTTCTGCCATACATTTTATCGTAAAAACTGGCGGTGGGGACAAATCCCTTTTGTCCCGTTGGTAAGTCGTTGTTTAACCAATTTCCAAGACCAAAACTAACCACATGGTCTCTCCATGCATTATAACCTAAATAGGTGTTTGCATACTTTTCAATTATTGATGTGTATACATTACAAAAATAGGCGTTACAAGATGTTGAAATAGATTCTACTAGATTTAATGGCGAGCGGTGGATATGACATTTCATTTTCCTTCTAGCCTCACCATAAATAAAACCTTCATCACACGAATAGCTGGTTGTTGGCGAGACTACCTGTTCTTGAAGCCCTATCAAGGCATTGATTAACTTAAAGGTTGATCCTGGTGGATATTGTGCTAATACAGCACGATTGAACAGGGGTTTGTTGAGAGTATCTTCATTCAGTTTTTTATAATTCTCGGATCGTTTTCTTCCTACTAGAAGATTGGGGTCATAGTTTGGTGAAGATATCAAACATAAAATTTCACCTGATGACGGTTCGATAGCGACAATACTTCCTCGTTTATTGTTCATAAGTGACTCGCCGTAGTTTTGAAGAGTTATGTCTATGGTAGCTGTTATGTTTTTTCCAGCAATAGAACGAGTATCAAATTTGCCCTCTTGAAAAGCACCTTTGACATTATTATGAACGTCTTTCAATAGAAGTTTTTGCCCCTTAAACCCTCTTAACTTATTTTCGTAAGACTTTTCTATGCCGCTTACGCCAATATAATCCCCCTCACTGTAGTAGGGGTTTTTATTGACTAGTTGCTGATTGACTTCACCGACATAACCCAACAAATGACTTGCAGTAGAAAAGGGGTATTTGCGAAGGGTTCGAGCTTGGACGTAAAAGCCAGGCATTAGAAACATGTTTTCTTGTAATTTGGTGTACGTTTCTACCGAAATTTGCCTCATGAAAATACTGGATTTATACCTTGAATATTGCCTGGCCTTTTCAATGCCATTGATTAGGGTTAAGGTATCAATTTCCAATAAACGACACACCAAGCCAGTATCAATCGTCTTGACTTGGTTAGGGGTTATCATTAAATCATAAGCCGCTTCATTATACACAATCAGTTCGTTATTTCTATCAAAAATAAGCCCTCTTCTAGGGTAGTCGGTTTCTTTTCTAATGACATTATTTTCAGACGACGTTTTGAATTCATCATTTATTACCTGAATAGAAAATAGCCTGATGCAAAAAATAAGAAAGATAACAGCGAAAAAACCACCAATGACATACGGTCTGTTCTCAAACTTGTTCACTTCACTATTTTTTTTGAATTAAAAAACTGAAACAAGATGAGTAATGTAGACGTAATAATAGTGCTGCTAATGGTTCTTAATAGGACGTTGAAAATATCAAATCGAAATGCTTCAATTAGAAAAAGCGTGAAATGATGAGTTAAAACCAGTATTGAGGTGTAAATGATGGTCGTGGGAATACCATACTCTTGCATTGAAAATGAAATATCATTTTGAGATTTATTTTTTAACTGAGGGATTAAATTCAGCAATAGTGGTTCTTTCAAATACATTAATAACACACACGAAAACGCATGCAGACCCATAGAGTTTTGAAAGGCATCCATGATTAGCCCTGTTGTAAAAGCAATGAGAAGCAACATGTTTTTGTTTGACTTGTTGATGGGAAGAGAAATTAAAAACATTAAGTAAATATACGGATTGATATAGCCGATAAAAAAGATATTGTCGAATACCACTACTTGAAGAGTTAAAAATAGAACAAAATACACGCTATGTTTTACAATTAGTTTAGTCATTTTCAACGCTGTAATCTAATGAATCGACCTCTTCTATGTTAAGGAATCTGCATATGCTTACGAATTTCAATTGCTTAAAGTCTTGCAAAAAAATCATCTTCACATTGTGAAATTTATCATCCTCCTGTGTATTAATGTTGCTAATTGTACCCAAGGCAATATTGGCGGGAAAGATATTAGAAAATCCGCTGGTTGTAATAGTGTCTCCAGTGCGTATGCCTACATGTGATGGAATGTCTAAAATTTTAGCTTTCTTATAATTTTTCCCATCCCATTGTAAAGAGCCGAAATGATTGTTTTTCTTCAATACAATACTGACTTTACTTTTGCTGTGCAAGACCGAAATGACGCTACTATATTGATTAGAAATGTCTTTTACAATTCCGATAACTCCATTTTTAGTTACTACTCCCATTCCTTTTTTAACACCATCGACTCTACCTTTGTCAATTGTGAGATAATTATTTGCTTTTGCAACAGAATTGTTAATTACTTTGGCCGAAATAAACTGATAGGGTTTTGAGCTGCTTATAGTATCCGTATTTTGATAGCTTAAAAGACTTTTTAGAGTGGCATTCTCTTCGAGAAGTAAATCATTGGTTCTTTTTAGCGAAAGGTAATACTTTAGCTGACTAATTGCTTTAAAGCCATTGGATGTGATTCCATTTGTGGAATTTATAAATGCTGCTTTTTGAAAGTTGTTGTTTTGAATAACAAGGGAAAAAGCCACTAATTCCAAAAGAACAAATAAAATAAAGTGGTTGTGTTTATTTATTAGCTCTATTAGGTTTCGCATAAGTCACCTAATAAGTTAGCGAATTAAAAACGGGAAATTCTCTGTATTTTTTAAGGCAATACCTGTTCCTCTGGCTACTGCTCTGAGGGGGTCTTCGGCAACATATACTGGTAGCTTTGTTTTCATAGAAATACGTCGGTCTAACCCTCTAAGCATGGATCCACCACCAGTCAAATAAATTCCAGTGTTGTAAATGTCGGCGGATAATTCTGGAGGGGTTTGCCCTAGTGCAGCTAGTACGGCTTGTTCGATTTGGGAGATGGTCTGATCTAAGGCCCTAGCAATTTCTTTGTAGGTTACGATAATTTCTTTGGGAACACCAGTCATCAAATCTCTACCATGAACGGCAAAATTTGGAGGTGGCTCATCAAGCTCTTGGAGGGCAGCACCTACATTAATTTTAATTTTTTCCGCCATTCGTTCACCGATATCGATGTTGTGATGATTTCTCATGTAAATTCTGATGTCGGTGGTGAAGTTGTCACCAGCTACTCGGATGGATCTATCGGTAACAATTCCACCGAGTGAAATAACGGCAATTTCTGAGGTTCCACCTCCAATATCAATAATCATGTTCCCTTTTGGTTCTAAGACATCCACCCCAATACCTATGGCTGCGGCCATTGGTTCGTGTATCAGGAAAACTTCTTTGGCACCCGCATGTTCGGCCGAATCTTTGACGGCTCTTTTTTCTACCTCCGTTATACCTGAGGGAATGCAAATAACCATTTTGAGAGAGGGGGAAAATAGAGTTTTTCTTCTAGGTATCATTTTAATCATACCTCGTATCATTTGTTCTGCTGCCGAAAAATCGGCTATCACACCATCCTTAAGAGGGCGTATGGTTTCGATATTTTTGTGGGTTTTACCATGCATCTGCTGTGCACTTTTTCCAATAGCCACTACTTTATCTTGGGTAATGTCTTTTGCTACGATAGAGGGTTCGTCAACCACTACTTTGTCGTTGTGAATAATCAGTGTATTTGCCGTTCCTAGGTCAATGGCAATCTCTTGTGTCATAAAATCGAAAAAACCCATCTCAAATAGTTGTTTAGTGTTTAAAATGTCGTGTTCCAGTCATCACCATGCTCATTTCATTATCGTTGCAGTAATCAATGGATAACTGATCGTTTTTGGATCCACCAGGTTGAATGACAGAACAAATGCCTGCCTGATGAGCGATTTCCACACAATCAGAAAAGGGGAAAAAGGCATCTGAAGCCATAACGCTTCCGTTCAAATCGAAACCAAATTGTTGGGCTTTGGCAATGGCCTGTTTGAGGGCGTCAACTCTAGAAGTTTGACCCACTCCACTAGCCAGCATCTGATGGTTTTTGGCCAATACGATGGCGTTAGATTTGGTATTTTTGCACACTTTGCTGGCAAAAGCTAAATCCGTTAACTCACGATTGTCTGGATGTTTGGTAGTCACTGTATTCATTTCATCAATGCGATCAATCTTAGTGTCTTTTTCCTGTTCCAACACTCCGCCCAAAAGACTTCTAAATTGGCGTCTTGGAAAGTGGTTCTCTTTTTGGACTAAGATAATACGATTTTTTCTAGATTTCAATATCTCTAAGGCCTCTTTTTGAAAAGAGGGAGCAATGATAATTTCAAAAAATAAGTTGTTAATTTCTTGAGCTGTTGACGCGTCAATGTCATTGTTACAAATTAGAATTCCACCAAATGCTGAAATAGGATCGCTTGCCAAAGCATCTAAGTAGGCCTGTTTGGTGGTTTGCCTGCTAGAAATGCCACATGCGTTGTTATGTTTCAAAATTGCAAAGGTGGTATCGTCAAATTCGGAAATGAGATGAACAGCGGCATCTACATCTAACAAATTATTATAGGATAACTCTTTTCCATTTAGTTGTTCAAAGTAATCTTCTAAATGACCATAAAACCTTCCTTTTTGATGGGGGTTTTCGCCATAACGAAGGGTGGTGAAATTTCTACCGCTAAATTTTAAAGAAGATTGTTGTTGATCGAAGTAGTTGAATATGTTGCTGTCGTAATGTGATGAAATATCGAACGCTGTGGTAGCCAATTGTTTTCTTTGTTCTAAATTGGTTCCATTGCTTTTCTCTAATAGTTTTGAAAAGGATAAGTAATCACTATTTGATGAAATAACGACCACATCTTTGTAGTTTTTAGCGGCGGCTCTTATTAATGAAATTCCTCCTATATCAATTTTTTCAATGATTTCTTGCTCCGAAGCGCCACTAGTGACGGTTTGTTCGAAGGGGTATAAGTCAACAATGACAACATCAATTTCAGGAATAGTGTATTCTGATAAGTGATTTCGATCTGAGTCCATTTCTCGCCGAGCCAAAATACCGCCAAAAATACTTGGATGTAAGGTTTTTACACGTCCACCTAATATGGACGGATAAGTGGTTAGGTCTTCCACTTTTTTCACTTCGACACCCATTTTTTCAATGTACTCTTGTGTTCCCCCTGTTGAGTAAATGCTTACATTTAAGCGATTTAGTTGCTCAATAATGGGTTCTAAACCGTTTTTGTGGAATACTGAGATTAATGCACTTTTGGGTTGGATAAATCGATTCATATCACTGCCTAATTTCCTACAATATTACCTAAATACTATCGGACAATCAAAATTAAAGGGATATGTATTTACCATTTGTTAATAACTTTCGTTGTCTCAATTTTCTATATCTTTGATAACCTAAAGAATAACATGATTTATTTACGATTATTTTCAGAAACTCTTCGATTTGCTTGGCATGCCATTACCAATAACAAACTTCGAACATTCCTGTCACTTTTAGGGGTGACCATTGGTATTTTAGCCATTATTTCCGTTTTTACTATTGTTGATTCTTTGGAAAGCAACGTGAGAGATAGTATAAACAAACTTGGCAGTGATGTGTTGTATATTCAAAAATGGCCTTGGGGTTCTTCTGATGGTGGCGAATACAAATGGTGGGACTTTATGAGCCGTCCGGAAGTTGATTTTTCGGAAATGACCAAACTATCGGCCAAAGCCAAAAATAGTAAAGCCATTGCTTTTATGACAAGTGCCAACAGGACGTTAAGTTATGAAAACAATAGCATTGAAGGGGTTGATCTATTGGCTGTTTCTTACGACTGGCAGGACATCAGAAATTTTGATTTGATAGCGGGGCGTTATTTTACCGAACAAGAAATGGCCAGTAGTAAGAACTTGGTCATTGTAGGTCACGACGTGGCACGTGCTCTTTTCAATAGAGTTGATGTGGTTGGTCAAACAATAAAAATACGAGGGGTGAAGGCTAAAGTTATTGGTGTATTTGCTTTTGAAGGAGAAGATATTACGGGTAATTCTTTGGATGTTTCTGCACTGGTATCATTTACTTATGGTCAACGGTTGATAAACAAAAGAAGAGGCAATCCAACCATTATTGCTAAAGCCAAAGAAGGTGTCAGTATTGACCAACTTCGCCACGAACTAACTGGTATAATGCGATCAATACGAAAACTCAAACCCGTTAGTCCAGATAATTTTGCCATGAACGAAATTAGTCTCATCAGCAACCAGTTGGATGATGTCTTTTCAGTGATTGGCTTGGCGGGTTGGATAATTGGAGGGTTTTCAATATTGGTTGGAGGGTTTGGAATTGCCAATATCATGTTTGTATCAGTCAAAGAAAGAACAAAACTCATTGGCATACAAAAATCCTTGGGAGCGAAAAATAGTTTTATTCTATTTCAATTTTTGTTTGAAGCCATCTTTCTATGTTTCATTGGCGGTGTGTTGGGATTGTTGTCTGTCTTTCTACTTACTCAATTGGTGGCAAACTTCGCTGACTTCGCTGTTGAGCTAACATTAGAAAATATTACTTTAGGTATTAGTATATCGCTCATTATTGGAATAATTTCTGGAATTATACCCGCTATATCGGCCTCAAAATTAGATCCGGTTGAAGCGATTAGACGATAATCAGATTACTTAATAATCAGCTTCTTTCTAATCACTCTATCATCCATTTCCAATGAGATTAAATAGACTCCGCTAGCAAAGTCGTTGGCATGAATGAAGAAATTCTTTTTTGGAGCTTCAAATTTCCCTTCATGGATAAGGGCAACGTGTCTGCCAAAACAATCTATTAAACGAAGTTTTCCGTAGAATGATTGTGTGCTTTCAACAGGAATGCAGGTAATGGCAGAAGCTGGATTTGGATATACGTCAAGTTGTGTGCTCCAGCTAGTCGTTGAATGAATAAATGTAGTTGTGTCCACAGGATTGATAACGGTATCTTGTGGATTGCTTGTGGTATCTTCAAAGATAGCGAAATCGAAATAGCCAGCAGGTGCCGGTAAAGGTCTTGCCACTGTTTTGCCCGAAAAAGAAGTAGCTTGAATGTAGTAAAAAATGATAGTAGGTACATCAATATTTTCACTCAGAATAGCTTGCCAATTATTTCCCTCTGTGTTTGACATAGCTATGGATTGGTAGCCATTATCTAGGTTGTCTGTCCAAAAAAGAGTGGCCGTTTCAATGCCTGTTTTATGTTGAATGTTAGCATTAAATACATAGTCATCAAGTGGGTAGGTGTCGACCAAAGATTGATGCTGTATCAACAGAGGTTGGTCAACACCAACAGAATGAGTAATACAATGAATAGCTCCACTATAAGAGATTAAGTTTTCACCTTGATTATCCACATCAATACCAACGATATTATACCCTGGTAGGGCTTCTTCATAAATGCGTTGAGCGATGGTGTCGAATTCGGTTCTATAGAATGGAACTAATACCGTATTGTTTACAAATACTGAATTGGTATATGTTCTATAATAGCCATTATTGTCGGGATAATTTCCGCTAGTGCTTGGCGGACTAGGGATTCTAATGACCTTAAATGGGGTGTCAAATGAAGAAGTATAGTTGTCAATTACGTATTGAAGATTTGCTTCAATTTGGGGGCCATCGGCGACGCCTTCAGGATATTCAGCTACCAGTAGTGTTTCTTCATCGAGTAGTTTCATGTGCATATCAATATGATGAATACCGTCGTAGGGCAGTGTTTCCATCAGAATGTATTGGTCGATACCCATAAATTCGTTTAAGATAGTATTGATTTGCTCTAAAGAATGGTCAGGAAAGAACACATTTCCTTCGGCACCTTCCCAAGCATATCCGCCACTATTTTCATCGATAATGAGTTCGGACGAAAAGCCCAAGCCCATACCGTCACTCATAAAATTACCGCCTGTACTCATTAAATCCCAAGGCGATTCGCTAGTGGTGTATAAGTCAACATTCAAAAAATTGGCGATTTTATCAGGTACTAAGTCATCGTAAGGCCTGTTTCGGTTGTAAATCCAATCGACCAATATGAGCTCGTCAACATCGTTTTTATAGACGCTGTTTTGACCATAATCTCTTATCCAGATATTGTTAAATGGCGATTCTATGCAGCTCACATTTTCAGTGGGAATGTTCTGATTTTCAAGATAGTTGATGACCGTATTTTGGTTTTCGCATATAATGATAACTTGTGTTTCTTCAACGGCATTAGCCACAATTTGTGATAAGATGGCTTCTTCTTCTATGCCATAATCTGTGCTCCATGTGATGGTTAGAGCTTGAATTTCTTCCCATTCGGCCATCGTTCTTACACTCACAGATGGTGGCGTTGTGTAAATGTTATTGAGCGAAGCACGGTGCTGGTAGGGGTTGTCTACTATTCCAATGCTCGACAAGAAACCACTACTTCGTTCATTCTCGGCAAATCCTTTAGGAAGAGATTGTGCGAAGGCCAATGAGCTTAAAAAGATAAAACATAAAATCAATCTCATATATCGTATAATTAACGTTTCTACAAATTTAAGCAGAATTTTTAATATTATATGAGACGTTGACATTGATTAATGGCCACTTGAATACTAGCAATATTTTGGGTTCTAAAAATTAGTTTTCCATTCAAGTCTTTAATTTGGCAATGATGGTGATTATGTTTGAAATAGTTTAATACACGATCAAACTTTGAAGTTTGAAAGTAAGGGTTGTTTTCTTCAGGAAAATAGCCAGTAAATTGTGTGTTTTTTAGTGATATTCTGAGGAAGCCAATGGTGCTACCTAGCCATCTTAACTTCATGGATTTGATTAATTCAGAAACTTGAACAGGAATTGGCCCAAACCGATCGGTAAGTTGTGATTGAAATAGGTTCAGTTCTTCCTCAGATTTAAAGCTGGATAAATCGTTGTAGAGTTTTAAACGTTCGCTGACACTGCTGACATAGTGGTTGGGAATCAAAATCTCCATATCGGTGTCTAATTGACATTCGGCATTAGCCATTTTTTTATCCTCTTTGTACAAGTCTTTAAATTCATTGTCTTTGAGTTCTGCAATGGCTTCATCCAATATTTTTTGGTACATCTCAAACCCAATATCACTAATAAATCCACTTTGCTCAGCTCCTAGTAAATCGCCTGCCCCTCTAATGTCTAAATCGCGCATAGAGATGTTAAAGCCACTTCCTAGTTCCGAAAACTGCTCTAATGCATTTAATCGTTTTCTGGCATCGGTAGTGAGTGAGTAGGAAGGAGGGGCAATTAGATAGCAAAACGATTTTTTATTGGTTCTTCCCACACGTCCTCTCATTTGGTGTAGGTCGCTCAAACCAAAAAAGTTGGCATTGTTGATGATGATGGTATTGGCGTTGGTAATGTCTAAGCCACTTTCTATAATGGTGGTGGATACCAATACATCAAATTCATTTTCCATAAATGAGAGCATCAGCTCCTCAAGTTTCTTGCCTTCCATCTGGCCATGGCCAACGCCTATTTTAGCATCCGGACAAAGCCGTTGAATAAGTCCTGCTACTTCTTTAATGTTTTCGATTCTATTGTGAACAAAATAGACTTGACCACCTCTTGAAATTTCATAGCTTACGGCATCACGAATTAGTTCTTCATCAAAAGTTGTGACCTGTGTTTCTACTGGAAAACGATTTGGTGGTGGGGTGTTAATAATTGATAAATCGCGAGCCCCCATTAGTGAAAATTGAAGGGTTCTAGGAATGGGCGTTGCCGTTAGTGTCAAAGTGTCAATATTGGACTTCATTGTTTTGAGTTTGTCCTTTACGGCTACACCAAATTTTTGTTCCTCGTCAATAACTAATAACCCTAAATCTTTGAAGGAAACATCTTTCCCAACAATACGATGTGTACCTATTAAAATATCGATTTTTCCTTCTGCAGTAGCTTGAAGGATTTCTTTTTGTTCTTTATGCGTTCTAAAGCGATTGATATAATCTACTTTGCAAGGTAAATCCGCCAATCGTTTTTTGAATGTTTTGGCATGTTGCATGGCTAAGATGGTGGTAGGCACCAAGATGGCCACTTGCTTGTTGTCTGCGACTGCTTTGAAAGCTGCTCGAATGGCAACTTCTGTTTTACCAAAGCCCACATCACCACAAATAAGTCTGTCCATAGGAATGATATTTTCCATGTCTTTTTTGACGTCCAAAGTGGCTTTGTATTGATCGGGCGTATCTTCATAAATAAACGAAGCTTCTAACTCATGCTGTAAAAAACTATCGGGAGAAAACTCGAACCCTCTTTGTTCTTTTCGTTTGGCGTAAAGTTGGATGAGGTCATATGCAATGGCTTTGACTCGTTTTTTGGTTTTAGATTTCGTTTTTTGCCAAGTGGCAGAACCAATTTTATTGACCGTTGGTTCAATCCCATCTTTACCGCTGTATTTTGCGATTTTGTGTAACGAATGGATGCTTAGAAATAATACATCCTTATCCTTGTAAATGAGCTTGATGGCTTCTTGCTTTTTTTTGTTTACTTCTATGGTGTGAAGACCTGCAAATTGACCAATTCCGTGATCAATGTGAGTGACGTAGTCGCCTGCTTTTAAGCTAGTTAGCTGTTTGATGGATATGGCTTGTTTGTCGGCAAAGCGTGTTTTGAGGCGAAACTTATGATAACGCTCAAAGATTTGATGATCGGTAAAACAGCATATTTTTAATTGGTGATCTATAAATCCTTGGCTAACACTTAAGATAAGGGGCGTGAAATGAACCTCTTTCTCGTGGTCGCTAATAATATTTTCAAAGCGGTTTTTTTGTTCTTTTCCAGAGCACAAAATGAAGTTACGATACCCTTTGTTATGGCTCTCTTCCAGCTTGTCTATCAACAAATCGAACTGTTTGTTGAATGTAGGTTGTGGAGAGGATTGAAATTCAAATTGTTGGTCAGCTTGAAAGTAAAACCGATGGCCAAATTCGACCAAACCAAAATGTTGAAGTTGATTCAACAAGCTATCACCATCTAAAAATAGGGTGTCGGGTTCCAAATGTTTGATGGGATTGTTTTTTAGCCCTTCAAAATGTTTGGTAGCTTTTTCAAATAAGTTATTCAACACTTCTTTTGTTGATTCTGTATCTTTAATCCAAACTTTAGAATTTTTGGGAAGAAATTCCAAAATGCTTTCTTTGGCATTGTCACTAAAAATGGGAAATTGCGGAACAATGCTCACTTTAGTTTTGGTTTCTTTTGATAATTGAGTATTAATATCAAAGGTTCTAATGCTTTCTATTTCTTCATCAAAAAACTCAATCCTAAATGGTAATTCACTTGAAAATGAGAACACATCGACAATTCCTCCTCGAACCGAGTATTGACCTGGTTCGACAACAAAATCGACACGTTCAAATTGATATTCTTCCATGCACTCGGTCATAAAGTCCAAGGAAATTATGTCCTTTGGTTTTACCTCTAAAGAGAAGTTTTTTAGTTCATCTTGGCTAATGACTTTTTCAAAAATGGCTTCGGGATAGCTAACAATGATAGCTTGTTTTTGTTGATGTAAACTATTAAGCACTTCAGTACGAAGTAGAATATTAGCGTTGTCAGTTTCTTCCAATTGGTAAGGCCTTCGGTAAGAGCTTGGATAAAACAGTACTTTAGTATGGGTGAGTGTTTCTAAATCGTTCAAAAAATAAGTAGCTTCTTCTTTATCTTGAAGGATAAAAAGCTGAGGCCTTTTAATATTTTTGACGCTATGAGCTGCTAGAAGAGCATTTTGAGTGCCTAGTACGTTTTTAACATGGAATTTAGCATAAGCGTTCTTTTCAAAACAGCTTTTAATAGAGTCAAAGCAAGGGTGGTTCAGATAAACATCGTATAGAGCAGATGGCTTCAATGGTCTTGCATGTATTGATGGGCTTTTTCTACCATGTCAGAAGAGCCAATAAAAAACGGAACTCTTTGATGTAAATCGTGAGCTTGAATATCTAAAATTCGTTGGGTTCCATCAGAGGCTTTTCCACCAGCTTGTTCTATAATCCAAGCTAAGGGAGAACATTCGTAAAGCAACCTCAATCGACCAGTGGGAGTGGCTGTAGTTCCAGGATAAATATAGATACCCCCTTTAAGCATATTCCTGTGAAAATCGGCCACCAATGAACCTATAAATCTGGCGGTATGGGTTCGTTTGCCATGTTTTGTTTCATGGCAGAATTGGGTGTATTGCCTAACGCCTTCAGGAACTAAATGTTCGTTGGCTTCGTTAATAGAAAAAATCGAGCCATTAGAGGGGGTGGTAATATTAGAATGGCTAAGGCAGAATGTTTCAGATGTAGGGTCTAAGGTAAATCCATGAACGCCCTGTCCAGTGGTATATACCAACATAGTTGACGAGCCATAGATAATGTAACCAGCCATAACTTGCTCGTTTCCTTTTACAAAAAATTCCTCTTTAGAAACGGTCTTGTTGGGATCTTTACGTTGAAAGACCGAAAAAATAGTACCCACCGATATATTTACATCAATATTTGATGAGCCATCTAGTGGATCCATGCAAAAGAGATACTCGCTTTGAGGGTTGGGCGATTCGTTTAACACGATGATGTCCTCATTTTCTTCAGAAGCAACAGCAGCACAAATACCACTAGATTGAAGAGCAGAAATGAAGATGTCGTTCGCTACCAAATCGAGCTTTTTCACACTTTCCCCTTGAATGTTCATATCTCCAACCTCTCCCAAAATATCAGATAAAGCAGCCCTATTTATTTTTTTACTCACACTATTTCCAGCATTGGCAATATGACTTAATAATCGAATGACCTTGTTCACCTCAGGAAGACGGATTTCTTCTTGAGCAATGAACTCGCTTAGTGTGGTAATGGTACCCATATCTCCATTTCAAATTTGTTAACAAATATCGAAATTTTAAACAAAATACACCGCTTTAAAATAATTAACTTTGCTTGTAAATATGAAGGTTACAATACGAAAAGGGACGCCCACGGATTTACCCTCCGTCTTGGCACTCATCAAAGAATTGGCGGCATTTGAAAAATCTTTGCATCAAGTGACTATCAGTTTGGATGAGCTGGAAAAAGATGGTTTTGGCTCACATCCTTATTATTGGTTTTTAGTTGCCGAAAAAGACAATGAAGTGATTGGCCTTTCATTCTATTTCATTAGGTATTCTACGTGGAAGGGACGATTCTTGTTTCTCGAAGATTTTGTTGTTAAAGATTCATATAGGCATAAAGGGATAGGATCATTATTGTTTGAAGAAACCATAAAAGTAGCTCAATCTTTGAAGGTCAAAGGCATGATATGGCAAGTGCTGGACTGGAACGAGTCGGCGATTCGCTTCTACAAAAAATACCATGCAGACATTAGCTCAGAATGGTATAATGGAAAGTTAACCGAAGAACAAATCACTAATTTTAAGAGTCGATGAAGGTATATAAATTTGGAGGTGCTTCCATAAAGGACGCCCAAGCCATAAAAAATATCTGTCAGATTTTAAAAGCCGAGCAAGAAAACAACATTGTGATTGTTCTTTCTGCTATGGGAAAAACAACTAATGGCTTAGAAGCTGTAGTGAATCAGCATTTTGGAAAAGAGCCTACATCCTTGGAGCAAGTCAAATCGTATCATTTACAAATAGCTCATGATTTATTTTCACCAGCTCATCCTATTTTTGATGATATCAACAACCTTTTTGTGGAAATTGAATGGGTGTTGGAGGATAGTCCTTCTACAAATTATGACTATGAGTACGATCAAATAGTATCTGTTGGCGAATTACTTTCCACTAAAATAGTAAGTGCGTACCTTTCTCAAGAAGAGCTCAAAAATCAGTGGCTTGATGCCCGAGATTTGATACAAACCAACAATACCTACAGAAATGCTAGAATTAACTGGGAAAGCACGGTTAACAACATTCAACAAAAAGTGAGCTCACAGGGTATTTGCCTAACCCAAGGATTTATTGGCTGTACTTCTGAAAACTTTTCAACTACATTAGGTAGAGAAGGGTCTGATTTTAGTGCTGCTATTTTGGGTTATGCCTTGGATGCCGAATCAGTCACTATTTGGAAAGATGTAGATGGTATGTTGAATGCTGATCCACGATTTTTTGAAGATGCCGTATTAATCGAGCAATTACCTTATTCTGAAGCCATAGAGCTGGCTTATTATGGAGCCAAAGTGGTTCATCCAAAAACCATACAGCCACTCAAAGAGAAGAACATACCATTGTACATAAAGTCATTTCTTAACCCTCAACACAAAGGCACTCTAATTTCTGACAACACCGAATTGAAACCTTTCATTCCATCTTTTATTATCAAAGAAAATCAAATTTTATTATCCATATCTGCTCGAGACTTATCGTTTATTGTTGAAGATCATTTAAGTCATATATTTTCAGTTTTGTCAACGGTAGGAATTTCCGTCAACCTCATGCAAAACTCGGCAGTGAGTTTTTCCATCTGTGCTGATGACGACAAACTCAAAATCCCATCACTAGTAAATGAGCTAAAAAGACAATACAATGTCACCTACTTTGAGGCACTTACCTTGTGTACTATTCGTCATTATTCGCCAGACGATATTCAACGAATTATTCGTGAAAAGACTGTGTTGTTAGAACAAAAAACAAGTCACGTAGTTCAATTTGTGTATTAATTTTTTTAAATTAGAGGCAAAATATGTGCTATGAAATTTTTTTTTCTTTTCATTTTTTCACTCTTGTTTTTCTCTCCGTTTGCTCAATCAAATTCATTTTTTAGTTTAGATAATGCCGTATTTATCAACGAAATTCACTACGATAATGTGGGTGGCGATGTTGAAGAAGGTGTGGAGATAGCCGCTTTGTCGGGTACCGATTTGAGCTGTTATAAATTGTATTTTGTTAATGGGACTAATGGAACCTATTATGCCTCACTTAATTTAGATAGTGTAGTGCCAGGCAATAGTTGTGGAATGGGGTTTGTGTTTTTTTACAAACCGTCTATTCAAAATGGTGCTTCCACCAGTGGCGATGCCGTGGCCCTATACGATGAATGCAATGACTCCTTAATTCAATTTTTAAGCTATGAGGGGGCAGTTACCTCAACTAATGGTCCATTTTCTGGAGCCACATCGACCGATATTGGAATTTTTCAAGATGCCGCACCAATTGGAACTAGTTTACAACTTCAAGGCAGCTTAGATAGTACCTTTTATTGGCAGTCTGATAGTGCCACCTACGGACAAGTAAATACCCAACAAGACTTTTGTCAAACGCTATTAGAATTGTCAGCCATTCAGCTAGATAGCTCATGCGTTTTAGGTACTAACGAAAGCGTTAGTCTTTATCTTGAAAATCTCAGTTATTCTAATTCGATTGATAGCATAGTTATCCATTTTGAGTCCAATGATAGTATCCTGTTAGTGGACACCATCATGTCGCAACTTGCGGTGGGCGATAGCGTATTACACACCTTTTCCCAAGCATTGGATCTATCGCAAGTGGGCGATTATCAATTTGAAGCATGGGCTGTGACGAACCATTCGACGAGCGACACCCTGTTGCATCACATAACTTTGATAGACGATGACAGCATTCTCATTGTGTTGGATGAATATTTGGTGTTGTGTGAAAGTAACGATAGTTTGCTGATAGAAGCTCAAGTGAGTGGAGCTGATAGCTGGACTTGGAATACGGGAGACACCACCCAGCAACTGCTCGTGTTTCCAGCCACCGATACGAGTTTTCAACTTTCGGCACAAAATGTATGTTATGTTGACACTGCATGGGTGTTTGTGGATGTAATACAGCCCGAAATAAATTTTATCGGAATTTCAAACGATAATGGTGATACCCTGTATGTTGATGAGGATAGTTGGATTGATGGAAATGTCATTATTACTTATCAAGATTTTGATACGATTTTATTAACTACCACTGAACCATTTATGTCTTACCATTTTTACTTTCAATACCCGGATTATTATCCTGATACACTTATTAATCATTATGATTCTATACTTGCAGTCACACATTATGGTGAAACAAGTGCTGCTTCTAATAATTATGGTACTGAAATTGTTATTTATTTAGAAGCTGTTGATAGTAATGGTTGTATTGTAAAAGATAGTGTAATGGTTTTTTGGTTTTTTGCTAGCATTTTAGAAAACATGACCCAGCCAGTAGCCATTTACCCTAATCCGAGTGAGGGTGTTTTCTCCATGAGTATAAATGAGTTGGAGCCTTCTGAAACATTTAGTGTTGAGGTGCTCAATCATTTGGGGCAAGTGGTGCAACGTCAGCGGCTTCAATCCAGTACAACAACTTTAAATCAATCCTTTGATTGGAGTCATCTGCCCAAAGGTTTGTATTCTGTTCATCTACATTCAAAAAATAGACAGGCCTACCAACGGCTTATTATTCAATAGTAAAGAGTTTTTGTTTTTTTCATTTTAGTATTAACCACCGAAAGAATGTTATTCTTGAAGTGGTTTTTCTTTAAAAGCAGACGTTATCTTCTGATGTAAGACTTGAGCGAGTTTTAGTTTACTCTCCACGGTCCAACCCGCAACGTGTGGTGATAGAATAACGTTTTTAAATTGCACTAGTTTTTGAAATGCTCTGGATTGTACTACTGCTTCGAAGGATGTTTTTTCAAATTCCAGAACATCTAAACAAGCACCCAATATGTTCCCCTGACTAAGTGCTTCCAATAAATCGGCGGTATTCACACATGCTCCTCTAGAAGTATTAATGAGGAAAATGGGTTTTTTAAAGCGGTTAAGAAAGGCACTATTTACCAAATGATGCGTTTCATGGCTCCGTGGAATATGTAAGCTCAAAATATCGGCTTCATCAAAAATAGTTTGCATATCGCATTCGATGATTTGTTCATTGCCGAAGTCACTTTTGTACTTGTCATAGGCCAAAATTTTGGAGTCAAAAGAACTGAGAAGGTGCGCCAAAGCCGAACCAGTATTACCAAAGCCGATGATTCCAATTGTTTTTCCTGAAAGTTCTATACCTCTATTAGATGCTCTATTCCATGACCCTTGGCGGACTTCTTGATCAGCGGTGTTGAGGTTGTTGAATAAGGACAACAACATCCCCAAAGCATGCTCAGCCACAGCTTGTCGATTGCCTTCAGCAGCGTTAAAGCAACGAATGCCGTTTAAATGGGCTTGTTCTAAATCTATATTTTCCATACCAGAACCAGCTCTAGCAATAAATTTTAAAGACTTAAAATGGTGCATGAAATGAGCGTCAAGCTCAAAGCGAGAACGAATGACCATACCAAAGATATCAGGGTATTGAACACGAATATTTTCCTTACTTAATGAATAGCCCTCAATACATTGGTAGCCGTCTTTTTCCAATTCGTTCCACAGAAAAGGGTGAACTGTATCTACAAACAGAACTTTTTTCATTGGACTAATATGAGTTGTCCGATGAGGAAGTAAATAAACAAACCAAGAATGTCGTTGACGGTCGTTATAAACGGACCAGTTGCCAAGGCCGGATCAATGTGGTATTTGTGTAATGTTAAAGGAACAAAGGTGCCAAACAGTGCTGCAAAAATAACGACCGATAAAAGCGCTATACTGACGGTTAGGCTAAGGTGAATGCCGTATCCCAAAAAGTAGGATGAAAAAAGAATGATGGTCGAACAAATAATGCCGTTAACCAGTGCCACGCCCAATTCTTTAATGAGTTGTTGAGAAATATTGCCTAAGGATGTCGATCCTCCAGCTAAACTTTGAACGACAATGGCGGCCGATTGAACACCAACATTTCCACCCATAGCGGCAATGAGTGGAATGAAAAAAGCCATTTCAAAATTCTTTTGAATATCAAAGATACCAATGACTTTGGCTCCAAAAATACCACCAATCATTCCAATGAGCAGCCAAGGAAGTCGAGCTCTGGTAATTTCCCATACACTGTCGTTGGATTCCACGTCTTCGGAAATACCCGATGCCATTTGGTAATCTTTTTCAGCTTCTTCTTTCATAATATCCATCACGTCATCACCAGTAATTCTTCCAATAAGTTGGTGTTTATCATTGACTACTGGCAAAACGATAAGGTCGTATTTGTTCATGGTATATGCCACCTCTTCCTGACTCAACAAGGCATTGATCTTGATGATGTCTTGTTTCATTATTTCAGAGATGATTGTTTTGGCGTTTGTCAGCAATAATTTTTTGAGCGACAAAGTGCCACGTAACACATTATCGTCATCAACCACATAGACTGTGTAAACATATTCTACCTCTTCAGCCTGTTTTCTCATTTCTTTGACGCACCGCATGACGGTCCAATTTTCATTGACTTTGATAAGCTCTTTGGCCATCAATCCGCCGGCGGTATTTTCATCGTAGTTTAATAAGTCTACAATATCGCTGGCATGCTCTTCATCTTCAATATGTGATAGAACTTCTTGTTTTTTGCTTTCTGGTAGTTCGGAAATGATATCGGCGGCATCGTCAGAATCCATGTTGTCAACAAATTCTTCGGCTATCTCTTTTGGGGAATGAGTTTTGAGGAGGTCTTCACGTAGGTCGTCCTCTAATTCTACTAAGACATCGGCAGCTATATTGTCTTGCAATAAGTCGAATAACATACGGGCTTTTTCGAAGTCTAAATGGTCTAAAATTTCAGCTATATCTGCCGGGTGATAGTGGTCGACCATAGCCAGTATTGATGTCGTGTTGTTGGCATCAATTAGCACATTAAGTTCACTTAAAAAGTCATTCGTCAAATCGAATTTCATCACTCAAAACATTGGGTTAGTTCAAAAAAATCGTGGACAGTGAGCTGTTCAGCACGTAATTCTAGGTATTTTTTCGCTTTGTTTTGGTCTGTCATCTGAAGACTTTTCAACGCATTTCTTAACGTTTTACGGCGAAGGCCAAAAGCTGTTTTTACCACCTTAATGAACAAAGCCTCATCACAGGGCAGTGTGTGCCTGTCATTTCTTGTTAGACGGATGACAGCAGACTTAACTTTTGGTGGGGGGTCAAAGACCTCTTCGTCGACCGTAAAAAGGTATTCGACATGGAAGTAGCACTGCAACAATACACTGATAATACCATAGCTTTTGTTGCCTGGTTTGGAGCAAACTCGTTGGGCAACTTCTTTCTGAAACATACCCACAATTTCGGTGATGGTTTCTTTGTGTTCCAATGCTTTAAATAAAATTTGGGACGAGATATTGTAGGGGAAATTACCAATTAGTCCAATGGGATGATCAAAAATAGTATTGATGGGAAGTTTTAAGAAATCACCTGAAATGATGTGATTTTCTAAAGCTGGAAAATGAGTTTTTAAATACCTGACCGATTCGGTATCTATTTCTACGACAAAGAGTTCGGACTCTAGGGGTAGTAAATATTGCGTCAGTATTCCCATTCCTGGACCTACTTCTAAGATTGTCTTTTGGGGGCTTACACTGTGTGCGATGTCTTGAGCAATGTTAACGTCCTTGAGAAAGTGTTGGCCGAGGTGTTTTTTTGCTCTTACTTTTGTCATGTGCTATTCTAAAATTTCTAGTAGTGTACGAAAAGCCGCTGCTTTACCCTCATAGCGTTGACGGTGTTTGGCTTGTAGCTCGGGAGCCATTTTTTCTTGGTATTCTTTTAGGGTTTCAAGGTTTTTGCAAAAGTATTGAATGGCATAGGTGCGTTCATCGTTTACCAATACTTTACATAGTTTGAATTCCAAAAAATAACCGGTTTTCATCACTTCGGGAATGTGTTCACTTTTCATCCACTGCAACCAGTCGTGGTGGATGCTGGCGTCAAGACTGACGGTAACGTTGTAAATAATCATAGCTCTGTGTTTAGTTCTTCTCTTAGTTTTCGGAATCGTTTTCTGGCTTCGGAGGTAAAAATACTGTCTGAATAGTCAATAATTAGTTGTTCATAGAGGTTTTGTGCTTGGGCTTTTTGGTTAAGTTGATTTTCTAGAATGGTAGCCCACTGAAAGAGAGCATCGTCGGCCAAAATGTCAAAAGAAAAATCTTTGGCAATGGTTTCAAACAATGTTGCTGCTGTTTGGTAGTCTTTTTTCTTAATATAAATTTCGGCTTTTTTAAACAAAATTTCATCGGTAAGTGGGTGGCCCTTAAAAATAGATAACATGCTGTCTAATAGCATGGTACTTTCATCAAATTTGTTTTGAAATTCAAGCATGTCTGCTTGAGCATACATGCCCATTGCGGTGGTAGATGTATCCAAACCCATGTTGTCGGTAATTAGCAAAGATAGTTTCATAGCATTATTGGCGATGAGTTTGGAGGTGGACGCCTTCAAAACATCAAGCTGAGCTTGTGCCCATGAAAATTGTCCTTGATAATAGGCCACCTTAGCGCGTCTGTATTTTGCTTCATGACCAATGGGGTTTTCTTTGAATGCTTTTTCTACTTGTGAGTATTCTATAATGGCGTCCCAGTCTTTATTGATGATGAGGAAGATATCACCCAGCATAAGTTTACATTCTGCTTCTAACGACCCTTGTGGTAAGAGGTCAATACATTCTTCAAGTAGTGAAATAGCACCGCTGTAATCGTATTGATAAAAGGCCTTTAGTTGAGCATAGTCTTTCATCACAAAAGCCATGTCTTTGGATGTTCCGAATTCGTCTAAAACAGATTGGTATTTTAATTCCAATTCCTTGAGTTGAGTAGAGGTATAGTTGGTATTGATTATGGTTTCTCCAAATACAATGACTTCTGATATTCTAGCTTCGGTGTAAAAGCGATTGTCAGTCCCTTGTTTAATGAGGTATTGGTAGCATTTGATAGCACTTTCATACGATTTGTTTTCGTAGGCGATATAGGCCAAATCAAACATTCGGCTACCGTCTTCTCTAAAGCGTTTGTCGAGGGCTTTGGTGTAGATGTAGGCAGCATCGTATTCGTTGGATTGAATAAACAACCAAATAAGGAGCTCGGTCAGAGCTGTGTTGTTAGATTGCTGAACCCTCGGTAGTAATTTGGTTTTTAAAAGTTCGTAGTTATTTTCTGTACTTTTTGTGCGTCCCAAACTACTTTGCAGTCGAATTTTAACTGTTTTTAGGTGACTAGCATTTTTTTCTAAAAGATCTAGATAGGTGTCAATCATTTCTTCTGTTTGACCTAGATTAGATAAAGAAGTAGCTAACATAAAGCCAAACTCAAAATGAGGATTCAATTCTTGTCCCTTTTGATAGGTTCTTACCATCCAATCGTACTCGCTATTGGATGAAAAAATAGATGCCAAAACAGTGACATCGTTAGTTTTGTTTGGGCGTAAACTGTTTACACTTTTTTTGAATTCTTTTTCGGCTTTAAAACGGTCGCTATTGGCTTTGTAAGCCATGCCAAGATAGGCGTTGTACTTTAATTGTTGGGGATAGGCCTGAGATGTTTCTTTGGCTAGAGCAATGGCTTGGTCAAATCTTTCTTGCTTTAGTAGGCAATCAAAGTAGTTTCTAAAATAACTGTGAATGCTAATCCTATTTTCGAACGATTCAAATAGTTCTATAGCTTTGTCACATTCGCCACTGTTGGCGTATCGGTTAGCAATGCGTAAGTCAGTGTTGGACTGTGCTAAACTAAGCGACAAGCTGGTGGTAAAAAAGACGATTGTTATAACAATTCTCACGGCTGGTTGTATTGATAGGTTTTTGAAAGTTGGTAAAGACTGTCGAATCGGTGTTCTGAATGCATGTAAGATTCTTGAAAATCAGTGACTTGCTTTGTGGTTTGCTCAAGTAGCAACTTTTCTTGGGTCAAAATGGATTTTAAATCGTCTTTACTAAAAACTGAATTGTCAATATCATTGTTAAGATTTAGAAGTTGTTTTTTGTTTTCCTTAATGATGTCAATTAATCCCTTTTTTTTGGTGCTGGCACTTTTAAATTGACGTTTCATGAGCTTGAGATCATTCATGAAATTCATCGTTTTGTAGTTGGGTGTGGAGGTCTTGTTGAGTTTCTTTTTGGCCTCTTCAACAGAAGTTTCATATTTTTTTAGATTGATTTTTGCCGATTGAATATCAATGGCTTTGCTGACTGCCAACAAGCTATCGTATTGCAGTCCTAATTGGCTAATGACAGTTTTTTCAGCGTCCAAATTGTGGTTTGAACATGATATTAGGAAAGTAACTAAAAAGATGATGTAATACTTCATGAGTCAATTCTGTTAAATCCGGTGTAAGGCACTAGTGCAGAAGGGATAGAAATTCCCTTTTCGTCCTGATTGTTTTCAAGCAGAGCTGCTACGATTCTTGGTAACGCCAAGGCACTGCCATTCAGGGTATGACAGAGAACGCTTTTTTTGTTTTGGTCTTTAAACCGAAGTTTCAATCTGTTGGCCTGAAAACTTTCAAAATTGGATATTGAGCTTACTTCCAGCCAATGCTGTTGAGCGGTAGAAAATACTTCCATATCGTATGTCAGTGCCGAGGTAAAGCTCATATCGCCTCCACACAATTTTAGTATTCTGTAGGGCAGCTCCAGTTCATTTAAGAGTTCAGAGACGTGTTCCACCATTTTATCAAGGGTCTGATAGGATGTATCAGGATGTTGTATTTGTACGATTTCCACTTTGTCAAACTGATGCAGTCTGTTAAGCCCTCTGACATCTTTGCCATAGGAGCCCGCTTCCCTTCTAAAGCAGGGTGTGTAGCTAGTGCACTTGATTGGAAAATCCGAAGAGCTGAGAATGACATCTCTAAATAAGTTAGTTATTGGCACTTCTGCCGTTGGGATCAAATATAGGTTGTCTTCTGTGATGTGATACATTTGACCTTCTTTATCTGGCAATTGGCCTGTGCCAAAACCACTATCTTGGTTGACGACATGCGGTGGTTGTATTTCTTGGTATCCGGCGGCTATATTTCTATCTAAAAAGAAATTGATTAAGGCCCGTTGCAATCTGGCACCTTTGCCTTTGTAAACTGGAAAGCCAGCACCAGTAATTTTGGTTCCTAATTCAAAATCGATAAGGTTGTATTTTTTGGCTAATTCCCAGTGTGGCATGGCCTCTTTGTGTAATTGGGGTATTGAGCCAGATTCTAAGACAATTTCGTTGTCATCAGGAGTTTTTCCGTGGGGAACGCTGTCATGAGGAACATTAGGCAGTTGAGTCAACAAGTCCAAAAGTTCTTGCTGAATCTGCTGAAGGGTCTGGGCAAGGGTTTTACTTTGTTCTTTTAGTTGAGCGGTTTGCTGTTTGGCTTCTTGTGCTTTTTGGGCTTCTCCTAATTTAAAGTATTGGCCTATTTCTTTTGATAGTTGGTTAGACTGAGCCAGTACTTCGTCTAGTTTATTTTGGGTTTCTTTTCGGCGATCATCTTTGAGGCAAATAGAGTCGATGATGTCTTTGGCGTGGAAGTTTTTTTTGAGAAGTTTTTGAATTACTTCGTCCTTATTATCTCTTAGGTATTGTGTTTGTAGCATGTGTTTAAATCTCTCAGTACAAAAATAACATTCTTAAACAAAAAAACTCCCTAACTTTAGAAGTAGGGAGTTAACTTTTTGATAAACTTCTATTGCGTTTAGATAGGTTTTACGGAAACAAACGAGCGGTTGTTCGATTTTTTGGTAAACTCAACCACGCCATCGGTCAAGGCAAACAAGGTATGATCTTTTCCCATTCCTACATTTTCACCAGCATGGTGCTTAGTGCCTCGCTGACGAACAATAATGTTGCCTGCTATCGCTCCTTGACCACCAAAAATTTTGACGCCAAGTCGTTTACTTTCTGATTCTCTTCCGTTTTTACTACTACCTACCCCTTTTTTATGTGCCATGGTAAATTATTTTTCAGTTGTTTTTTTTGTTGTGGTTTTTTTAGCAGTCGTCTTTTTAGTAGTGCTTTTGCTTCCAGTTTTAGCGTCGGCCTTAGCAGTAGTTTTTGCTTTGGCTGATGTTTTAGGCTTACTTGCAGTACTCGTCTTTTTAGTGGTAGTCGCCTTGGCTTTTTTGGTTGCGCTGCCCTTTTCGGCTGTCGCTTTGGCGTCGGCTTTAGCCGTAGTTGGCTTACTTGCCGTGGCCTTTTTGTTAGCCGTACTTTTCTCCACGATACTCTGGATTTCTATCTTAGTAAACGATTGGCGATGACCATTTTTTACACGATATCCTTTTCTTCGTTTCTTTTTAAAGACGATGACTTTATCTCCTTTTTCGTGACCTAAGACTTTGGCCGTTACTTTGGCTCCTCCGATTGCCGGGGCACCCACCTTGACTTTGCCATTGTTGTCAATTAATAAAACAGTGTCAAACTCTACTTTTGAACCCTCTTTATCTTCCAAACGATGAACAAAAATCTGCTGGTCTTTTTCAACCTTAAATTGCTGACCTGCTATTTCTACAATTGCGTACATCTTTAAACTTTTTTGTGTCCACTATTTTTGTGGGGTGCAAATGTAATAATTAATCAATAACTGACAAACAAATATTGGGCTTTTTCATTGTTGAAGGCTTGCTTTCTTGATGCGCTCTCTCAAACAATGACATTAGCTCATGAATTGGACTCGTTTTCGAATATAGGCAATTTCTTCTTCCAAATGGTCCATGTCATTCTTTAATATTTCTTGCTTGGGGCTTAAGGAAGCCATTGGCAACGAGGGTTTTAAATGCCAGCTTCATTGTTGTTTATTGACCAAATAAATACCCGCTATAATGGTTGCAATGCTCATAATGTGATTCCATGAAATAAGTTCGCCATCGACAAAACCCCAAAAAATGGCTACAATGGGGATAAGATAGGTTACTGAAGAAGCAAAAATAGCAGTAGTTCTTTTTACCAATTTGTTAAATAGTACTAAGGCCATGGAAGTTCCTACGATGGCTAGCAATACAATATACAGAAATGCTGTTGTGGCACCATCTACTGTTTGCATTTTGTGACTGAAGTCGGAAAATATTAGTGCTAACAAACAAAGGGGCCCCACCACAAAAAAGGCAATGCCAGAAATATCTATGGCCGACATCTCTTTCAACGAATTTTTAATGGTGTTCAAGCTAATGGCATAGCACATAGTAGCCGCAATCACATAATAGGAATAATGACTGTTTTCAAAGTTGACGCCATTGAATGCAATGAGTGAAACGGCGCCTAAAAGCCCAATAATAATTCCCAATAACTGGGCGATTTTTACTTTGGTTTTAAATAGAACAACAGCGATAATGAAGGTGAAAATAGGAACTAGGGCGTTCAAAATACCAACTAAAGAACTGTCCAGCTGGGTTTGTGCTTTGGTAAACAAAAAAGCCGGTATTCCGTTGCCAAAGAGACCAACAATCAATAACGGAAGAATGTATTTTTTCTGAATGAAAAAATTTTTTTTCCATACAAAGGGAAGTAAGCTAAGCCAAGCAATACTCATTCTAAGTTGAGCCACTTCCACGTCATTGAAAACGAGCAACCCTTTTTTCATTAGAATAAACGAACTGCCCCAAATGAATGCTAAGGTAAGTAGTAACCCCCAGTTGTAAATTTTTTTGGAAGATTGTGCCA
>CAXDOW010000020.1:0-24935 GCA_963991165.1 uncultured Flavobacteriales bacterium
TACACCTCTCTATTCGTCGGCAGCGTCAGATGTGTATAAGAGACAGATGCTAGGAATGGAATTCCTGTGCTTATGCTCGATACTGAAATGAGCAAAGAAGACCACCTCAATAGAGTCCTTGCTAATATCAGCGGCGTGCCCATTCAGGATATTGCCACTGGTAAGTTTGCAGAAGATGACGAAAAAGCTATTGCCGTTAAAAATGCGGCAGAAGAAATTAGAGACATCCCCTACACCTATGTCAGTGTAGCTGGTGCCCCTTTTGAAACCATTATGAATATTATCAAGCGATGGATTCTGCGTGAGGTTGGTCAAGACGAGAATGGCAGAACTAATGACTGCCTTGTTGTGTACGATTATCTCAAGCTCATGTCGTCGTCTGGTATTACAAACAACCTCCAAGAGTATCAGGCTCTTGGTTTTCAGATCACAGAATTACATAACCTAACAGTCAAGTATGACTTTCCATGTTTATCATTTGTTCAGTTGAACCGTGATGGTATTACAAAAGAATCTACGGACGCTGTGAGCGGTTCTGACCGCATCATTTGGTTGTGTACATCATTTTCCATATTTAAATTAAAGTCCGCAGAGGAACTGGCAGAGGACGGTCCAAACGGTGGTAACAGAAAAGTTGTCACATTAAAGGCTCGTCATGGTGCTGGATTGCTTGACGGTAATTATATTAACATGAACATGGTTGGCGAACATGCACAACTGCTTGAGTTGCGAACCAGAGATGAAATGAGGTCATCACCTGACGGTGATGTAATTGAGGGTTCCGATTTACCATTTGATACAGAGGAAGAAGATGCTTAAAATTGATCCAGAACCGAAACTAGACTTTGATGATGTATTACTCGTACCACAAAGATCGAGAGCAGCAAGTAGAAAAGAAGTAAATTTAAAAAGGACATTTAAGTTTTATCATTCGCCAAAAGAATGGCATGGTATACCTCTAGTAGCAGCCAACATGGATACTACTGGCACTTTTAACATGGGAACCGCTCTAAATAATCATGAGATGGTAACTTGTTTGCACAAACACTATGATGCTGAAGTTATCCAAGGGTTTTATAGTTATTATAATGTTGAACAAAATGTTTGGATCAGCATTGGTATGGATCTAGAACATGAATTGGAAAAGCTAATTTATATTGAGGAAAGTTTAGGTTTCTCTCCAAATATCTGTATTGATATTGCTAATGGTTATACAGAAAGATTTGTAGACTATTGTGCCAAGATTAGGTTAGAATTTCCTGATTCAATTATTATGGCGGGTAATGTTTGTACTCCAGAAATGGTATCAGAACTTATCTTGCATGGCGAAGTTGATATTGTAAAAGTTGGAATTGGTCCAGGCTCTGCATGTACGACTCGACTAAAGACGGGTGTTGGATACCCTCAGCTTTCAGCTATTGCAGAATGTGCTCATACAGCACATGGTTTAAGGTCTGATGTTGGTCGTCTCGGTTTAATCTGTGCAGATGGTGGCTGTAGAACCGCTGGTGATGTAGCTAAAGCCTACGCTGCTGGGGCAGACTTTGTTATGCTAGGTGGTATGCTGGCGGGAACAGACGAGTGCGATGGCGAGTGGGAATATTTACTTAGCGAAAAGAAAAGTTTACTTTTCTATGGCATGTCCTCAGAAAAAGCCCAAGACAAGCATAATGGCGGTATGAATGATTATGCCACCAGCGAAGGTAGAGTCAAGAAAATTCCATACAAAGGTAAAGCTGATGGGATTGTGCAAGATATTTGCGGCGGTGTTCGTAGTGCTTGTGCTTATACTGGTGCTACGTCATTAAAAGACTTTAGCAAAACGGCACGATTTGTTCGTGTAAATCGCACCCATAACGATCAGAGTATTTGAGCATGTGCCGAGAAATCTAGAAAATTTCCGGTTTTTAACTTGTAAAATAGCTACCTAAATACTATAATAATACTAAAAGCAAAACTATTGGAAGAGGTCATCGCCGTTCACTTCGTCACAACCTCCGGGTTGTTCAGAACGTCACGGCGAGATTTCTTTTTGGAGATTACATGCAAAAAAATACTGCACCTCAAAAAAAAACGTTAGACTTAAATAAAGTACGAGAGATAATATTCCAAGATATTTATAAGTTGTTGGATAGTTTTGATCTAGAGTACACTCAGGACGCAGAAAATATTTTTATGAAATGTCCTATCCATGAAGGTAGCGACAACCCATTTGCCGTATCTATTGCACTTGATAAACAGGTATGGCGTTGTTGGACTCGTGGATGTCATGATCACTATAGTTGTAATATTTGGGGATTCATCAAAGGCTGTTTGCAAACAGACTCATTCTCTGATGCACTCAAATATGTTTGTAAATTGTACGATGTAGACGGAGCATTAAAAGATGGACCCAGCAGTGATAATGGTGGCGACAAGCCTAATACTGATTTCAATCAGCTTATACGCCAAATCAAAGGATCTAGAACAGCAGATAGAGGAGGCTCATGTGAAGTTGAGCATGTTACAAGACCAAGAACTGAATCGTGCCCTTCACCGTATTTCATCTCTAGAGGCTACGAACCAGAGACGCTGCGATTTTTTGGAGTTCGAGAAACACCAAGTGATACAAAGGGCGTCCTTAGACGCAGAGCCATCATACCCATCTACGACAACGCTGGAATGTACTGTGGGTATATCGGGCGAGCTACCTTACCCTACATCGAGCCTAAATATATCTTCTCTAAAGGCATCAGGAAATCAGACTACCTATACAACTACCACAACGCCATTCAAGGGATGGTTTCGACACTCTTCTTAGTTGAGGGACAAGGCGATGTTTGGAGGCTGTGGGAGTGCGGAGTCAAAAATGCAGTCGGGTTATTTGGTAAAGATGTATCATCACAACAGCGTAAGCTATTGCTTAACAGTGGTGCGACCAGACTTGTTGTCCTCACTGATAACGATCAAGCAGGGCGAGAGTCAAAGATCAAAATCAAAAGGGAACTAGGAAGATTATTTAAATTAGTGTTTCCCAAAATGCACACAAAAGATTTGGGAGGCATGATGTGTGAACAAATTGATAAGAATATTTTACAGGATTTAAGAGGGTATTATTAATGATTCTAGGAATCTCAGGACGCAAGCAAGCAGGTAAGAACACTACCGCAAACATTCTACATGGCATCGTACTTAAACGAGAAGGTTTTATCAAGGATTGGAATATTGGTTCTAATGGTGAGCTTCTTGTAGATAGTGATGGCTGGGGCGAATTTGACATAACACGAAGAGATTCTGAGTTTGTAACTTGGGCAGACAATAATATGTGGCCTTTTGTTAAAATCTATAGCTTTGCTGATACAGTAAAATGGATATGTACAGACCTATTTGATATTCCACATGAATGTGTTTGGGGTACAGATGAACAAAAAAACAGGCTACAACCACATTTGCTGTGGGAAAACATGTCTGGGATAGAAATGAAAAACATGACTAGAATGGCTGGAAATCCAGACAGTGGGATTTTAGAAGGTCCAATGACCGCTCGTGAGTTCATGCAGTATTTTGGCACAGACATTATGCGTAAAATATACAGCCCAATTTGGATCAAAAACACAATCAAGAGAATTACAAAAGAGAAATCAGCACTGGCAATTATTGCAGATGTTCGCTTTCCCGACGAAGTGAAATCTATTGAAAAAGCCAATGGCGAAGTTATACGACTAACACGAAATTTATTTAAAGATAACCACTCAAGCGAAGTGGCTTTAGATGACTATCCATTTAAGCATATTATTGAAAATCAAAAAGAAAGCATTGAAAACTTGATGGTGAAGGTCAAAGAATTTTACCGTAACCTAAAGGAATTACATGTTAGTAACTTATGTTAGAAGTTCATCTTACAACAATTATGAATTTTGCCAAATGCAATACTTCTTGACCTACAATCTAGGTTGGAGAGGTTCTAGTGGCAAACGGGCAGATATGGGAACTATGGCTCATAAGGTCATGGAGATTCTAGCTGGACTTAAAAAGTTTCAGCAAGACAATCCTCGTAAAAAATGGCTAGAAATTGTAGATGACAAGTGCGGCAAGGTAAGAGTCAGCAAAGATGATCTCTATACTGATGCGTTTGTAGATGAGTTAATCGAAAGATCCATCAAAGATTATAGTGAAACTTCAGCACATAAGTTTTACCGCAAAGAACGTAAAGAGATTTCTGACACCGTTTATACATTCTTAACTCATAATAACGGTCAGTTTGATCCTAGACTTAGAAATATCTATTATCCAGAGCCACATTTTGACCTACCAATCGAGGAAGATTGGGCAAAGTTCGACTTTGTAGACGCAAACGGCAACACCCAAAAAGGGCAGTTAGCCATCAAGGGCACAATTGATCTTGTCACTTTATTAAATGAGGATACAATCGAGGTGGTTGACTGGAAAACTGGTCGTCGCCTAAATTGGGCTAGTGGCGAAGAAAAGACCTACGAGAAAATGATGAATGACCCGCAATTATTGTTGTATTTCTACGCTATGTCTAAGATGTTTCCAGATTTTCCCAATAGAATTATGAGTATTTTCTTCTATAAAGATACTGAGGGGGAACCAGATCCCACGCCATATAGCTTCTGCTTCACCAAAGAAGATGAAGATAGATTTCTAGGTATGCTTAAAAAGCGGGTAGAAGAAATTAGACAAAATACCAATCCGTCTGTATTAGATCCCACCAGAAATGACTTTAGATGTAAATATTTATGTCATTTTTGCAAGAATAAATTTGAAGGCGAAACGGACAATATGTGTATAACTATAGAGAAAGAGTTGGCTCAGCTTGGTATGGATGAGGTGGTAAAGAAACGTACCGCGCCTGATTTCAACATTGGATTCTACGAGGCACCCGGATAAAATTATCATGAAAATATCAGAATTAGATAAATCTCTGCTAAATAGATTAGACTTTGTTAAATATACAGAAAAGACTAAAACATGGAAAGTTTCTAAAACTCTGACCATAAACTGGAAAGGCGTGCTACCATCACCGCCCAAAAATACCTCAGAAGAAACTAGGCATGAGCTTGAATATTTACAAGAGATTACCAACAATTTATCTATAGACGAAAAAAACTTAATACATTTAGTAGATATCAACCCGCTAGATCTTTATAATCCTATTTTTAAAAAGATGGGAAAGCCAATGCCAAGTAAAGACTTTTACAAGGTATGGAACATTTTAGAGCCTGTAATTTTAAACTTAAAACATAAATTCAACAGACCTCGCCCAAAACAACTGGGCGACTTGATGGGTTATGATATAAATGTCACAGAAACAGGCAGTCACAATACGCCAGCGTATCCATCGGGCCACACCGCTCAGGCTGCTATTGCTGCATATTTATTTGCAGATATGTACCCGCAGGCATCATCTGAGTTCTTTGGTATGATAAGTCAAGCTGGACTAGCTAGATGTTTACAAGGTGTGCATTATCCATCTGACAACGAAGCGTCTATGGTAATTACTGGAGCCCTGTGGCAAGACATTCGATATAAATTATTTCCTCAATTAAAACCTTACAGGAGTTAAGTTATGCCCCTACCTGAAAAACGTGAAGGCGAAAAGCCCGGACAGTTTATTGCTCGTTGTATGAGTGACCCTAAAATCAATCAAGAGTATCCAGATCAAAAACAGCGTACCGCAGTTTGTATGAGTAAAGCCTGCGAGGGCATGTCTCACATCGAGGCTGCTGATTTTCAAATTAACTTTGAAGAATATGGATTTACAGAAGAACTTACAGAGGACAATTGGTATTGCCCTGCGGAAGCAGAATATGTTGACGATATTGATTGGGGTGAAGAGACAGAAGAATGGGATATGTCAGAAGCTAGACCCGGATTATGGGAAAACATTCGACGCAAAAAAGAGCGTGAGGGTAAGAATTACAAACCTGCTAAAACTGAAAAAGAAGGTAGACCCACGCAAGAGCAACTCAAGCGTGCCCAATCTGACAAACCCGGAAAAGATGATCCTCGTAGAACCCCCGCACCAAAGAAAGACCAAAAGAAAGGCTCAAAAAAGAACAAGCCTGACAGTGCAAAAGATGGTAAGGGTAAGATTAGCTTTAGCAAAGAGGTTACTGCTCAACTAGAAG
This sequence comes from uncultured Flavobacteriales bacterium, assembly GCA_963991165.1. GTDB lineage: Bacteria > Bacteroidota > Bacteroidia > Flavobacteriales > UBA7312. The sequence goes on from CAXDOW010000020.1 coordinate 6,132, forward strand.
CAAAAGTTAAAGAGCATAACGCTAAAGGTAAAGGCTCAAAAGCAACTCTTGGTATGCTCAAGGCTGTATACCGTAGAGGCGCTGGTGCTTATTCAACAAGTCATGCACCCAAAATGAGCCGACACGGTTGGGCTATTGCCAGAGTAAACGCCTTCTTGACGTTGCTCAGAACTGGAAAGCCATCTAACTCTGCCTACACTACAGACAATGACCTATTACCAAAAGGTCATCCTAGAAAGTCTAAAGCAGAAGAAGCAGAAGCGGGTTTTAAGTATCAAGACCCAAAGACTGGTGAGATTTACGAATACGAACGTAGAGGTATTTATAAGAAAGATGGTCGCACCCTTGTTCCTGCTCGTGCTGCGGAATACCAAGGTCGCAAGGTTCAGCTTGGCAAACCTTTCCGTACTGCAAACGGACCTAAAAAGTTTAGCGTGTACGTAAAGAACGAGAAAGGTAATGTTGTAAAGGTCAATTTTGGCGATCCTAACATGAAGATCAAGAAGTCTGATCCCGCTCGACGTAAATCATTTCGAGCTAGACATAACTGTGATAATCCGGGTCCACGTTGGAAAGCGAGATACTGGAGTTGCCGTAAGTGGTAGAAAAAGACTTTTCTAAATGTAAGTGTCCGCAGGCGGGGTGGTGCGATCTTTTCCAAAAAGAAATGACCGCCACCCCTCCTAATTGGCAGTGGTGTCAAGGGCTAACGGAAGAAGAAAGAAAACAATATAACGACAAGGTTAACGGTAAAGTAAGAGTTGTTCAAAAAGCTACAGATGAAGGCTTAGTATACATTGTAAACTTTGTTGATGATGTCCCTACTCCAAAAAGCGATTACGCAGTTTGCGTAATTCCAGCTAATGAATCTGCTATGGAATTGCTTGATATAACTAGAGATTCCATCAAATCATACGCAAAAAAATGCGGTGCGGATTACATCGAACTGACTGGCGATCAGCATCCAGATTGGCCTATGGCTAATAAGTATAGATTGTATGGCGTAACATCTAAATACAAAAAGACTTTATATATCGACTGCGATGTAGTAATCAAGCCTAGTAGTCCAAATATATTTGAAGAAACTCCAGACGACAAGATTTCTGTCTGCGACGACTTCCTCACATTTTCTTCTAGGGGAGAGGCTGGATGGATAAAAGAAGAACAAGATAATATCGTAACCAAGTTATTGGATAGAAAGCACGACCAAATGAAAAACGGTGCTTTCGATTTAAAATTCTGCCCAAACGCAGGTGTTATGGTTATACCAAAATCTTGCCGAGAATATTACAAACAGCCAGATAAGCCCTACCCAAGAATGTGGTGTTTCGATCAGCACTGGCTCGCTATATCTGCACCCCGCGAAGTTTTCAATATCATGGAAGAACGCTGGAACAACAGAGCCGTCCAGTCTAGGGTAAAAAAACCAAAATCTAAAGTACCAAGCGATTTTTGGACTCTACTGGAGAACTGCCACTTTATCCACATAAATGGCTTTCAGTCAGACCCACTTACTAGAAAATCGCTATTACAAAATTTTAGTCAAGGCAAATTTACTAGATACCCTAAAAAAGTTTATCCCGTATCTTACATTAGCAACAAACAGCTTCTAATGGATACTATGGATTTTATAGAAAGACTCCCTCCAATTGGGGGAGTAGTTGGCGTTCCTCGGTCGGGAATGTTTTCAGCATCGGTAATTTCTACATCTCTTTCTGTTCCACTGTATAGCCTATCTAACAATAGGCTCATAAAGTTGTCTGGATTTTCTAGTAATGGAGGCAGTAGAATGGGTAAATTTTCTCACAGTAGTGATCTTCCGTTGTTAGTAATAGATGACACATCCCACTCTGGTGAAGCGATGAGAAGAACTAAAGCGGCGTTAAAAAATCACAAAGACATTGATTTCATACATTCAGTGATATACCATGAAAAGACCACCTCGTTACTCAAAGACCAGCAGGGTGATAATTTATTAGACATACTTAACTTTGAACTTCCCTCCCCTCATTTGTTAGAATGGAATATTTTTAATACCTACCTAACTCAATTTGTTATGTTTGATATGGATGGGGTTTTTTGTCCAGATTGTACGGTGGAAATTGATGCTGATGAAAAATTATATGTGAAATGGATGAGAGACGTAAACCCAATTAAAGCAAGGGTTCCGAATATGTATCATGCTAATGCGATCTGCACTGGCAGACCAGAAAAATACAGGCAGGAGACAGAAGAATGGCTGGATAGGCATGGGTTCAAATATCAAAACTTGCATATGTGGCCTGACTCTAAGGAAAAAAGAGATCGTGGTGGTCATCACTCTAAAAACGTAGCTGAATTTAAAAGTTCTAAATTCAAAGACTCTAAATCAATTGTTTTTGTAGAGAGTTGCGACATTCAATCTAGGATGATAGCAAAGAATACGGAAAAGTACACCCTTTCGATAAATAATGGGAAATTATACCAATGATATACCTTCCAAAAAGGGCGTTGTTTATTCATGTGCCTAGAGCCGCAGGCAATTCTATATCAAGTGCAATAGCTTCGACATGTGTCGGTAAAAATTTCGACATAATGATTTGTAATAACCCTGACGAATTTAAGGGTAACTGGTCTCATATATTTCAAACCCACACTATGGCCTTTAGATTAAAAAATTTCATAAGCGAGTGGGACAACATCTTCAAGTTCGCAATCTTTAGAGATGAAGAAGAAAGGCTGGAGAGTTCGATGTCGCTGGTTTATAGGGATATCAAAAATAAGGCTTATAAAAGCCCACTTATTGATCCTGCTTGGGCAAAAGTTCTAACCGACGAAAACGTTAGAGAAAAGTTTTACAATGACACAAAGGCTCAAGACTTCGATTTTTATACTAAATCGGAAGATCGAGAAGAAGACTTAGGGGTTGTAGCTTTTCCGTTTGAAGAATTGTCAGATAGATGGTATGAAATTTGCGACCGTTGCCAAATACCAAGATGCGAATTACCCCATTTAAATAAGAGATAATATGCACTGTTGCCTTCTTTTATGTGTAAAGTGAAAAAAATAATAAAAAGTGGTTGCATTTTTGCCCACTTTAGACTATAATAGAATAGAAGCGATTCATAGCTTCACAGTATTAAGTTACTGTTCAGGCAGTCATCGCTTTTTAATATTGAATTTCCAACATTGAGAGGACAAACCATGAAGTGGTTCCCGCTACTGAACTACACCCACTACTCACTACAATATGGCTTTTCAAAGCCAAATGAGCTTGCCAAGAAATGCAAGCAGAATTCTTACCCTGCATGTGGTATCGCTGACTACAAGACTATCAGTGGTGCTGTATCTTTCTACAAAGCCTGTATCGACAATGATATCAAACCTATTATTGGTTGTTCTTTCGATGGTTTTGCCCTCTTTGCAAAAAACCACGCAGGATGGTTTGATCTAATTGAGATTGTTTCCACGGTTGATGCCGATGGAAATGAAGACCGCAGCACTATGATCAAATTAGCTGAAAAGGGCAACCTCATTTGCATTGGCAAGTCTGAGGCTTTTTCTCCTATTACTGGTCATGATTTCTATGTCTGGTCAGATGCTTTTGCTAAAAGTAATTATACAAACAAAGATCAAGCAGAATTACATAGAATTGTACTTTGTGGTAAACTCAAGACTACACTCAACAAGATTAGGAAAAACGGACTAGCGGAACAAGATGCTCAGTATGGAGCGTTCTTTGAGTCTAGCGATTTTTACGTTAAAGACAGGCTAGAATCGTCCAAGCTGATTGTAGACGATCCACGTATGGAAGACTTTGAGGAAATATTTTTTAAGTGTAAAAACTATGATATCCTGAGCAAGCCAATGTTGCCAGTCTTTGAGACTCCAAACGGACAGTCAGAAAAAGACTATCTACGGGAACTAGCAAGAGATGGCTGGAAAAAACTTCTTGGTGATAAAGTCACCGGCCAAGAGGAACGTCAGGTATACGGTGACAGATTTAGAAAAGAGTTTGAGGTTTTTGAAAAAGCAAATCTCTTTGGATATTTTCTCATCGTTTGGGACATTTTAAATTGGTGTCGTGAACAAGGATGGATGGTTGGTCCGGGGCGAGGCTCTGCTGCTGGATGCCTTATTTCTTATCTAATTGGTATCACACAGATTGACCCAATAGAGTTTGATCTACTGTTTGAGCGTTTCTACAATGAGGGCCGTAACACAGATGATCATGTATCTTTACCTGATATTGATATGGACGTTCCCGGAAATAAACGTGATGAAATTGTAGCTAGACTGAAAGAAACATACGGTGCTGACAATGTTAGTCAGATGCTCACATTTGGTAGACTGCAAGGGCGAAGTGCGATGAAAGAGGTTCTTCGTGTAAATGACGCTTGTGGATTTGCGGAAATGAACGAGATAACAAAATATATTCCAGACGAAGCTGCCATCTCTGATCAACTTTCACAGATGGATGAAGAAGATCGCTCTATTATTCGATGGGCACTACAAAATCGTGCAGATGATTTAATGGATTATTGCCATATCGACGATGAGGGTAGATTACAAGGTGACTTTGCAGAATATTTCCAACAAGCTATTGATATTGAAGGAACATTTAAGACACAAGGAAAACATGCTGCTGGCGTTGTCATTTCTGCTGAATCACTGTATAAAGTTTGCCCTATGGTAAACCAGAAAAGTGGCGGCGAGAAGATTGCAGGATTGGAAATGAACGACCTAGAAGCACTAGGTCACGTTAAGTTTGACCTTCTTGGATTGAACTTATTGGACAAATTGATGTTTATCAAGGAGCTAATTAATGAATCGTGATATTATTGTATTTGACTTTGAGACAGGTGGGCGTAATCCCCATAAGTGTCAACCTACACAAATTGCTGCTATTGCACTAGATGGCAGAAACTTTAGACTCAAGGGGCAATTCAATAGTCTCATGCGTCCCATTATCGACGACGAGAAAGCAATCAAAGCTGGTGTTGACCCGTTAGAAGAAGGTGCTTTGAAAGTCACTGGTCAGACCAGAGAGAAACTTGCTAAAGCACCACTTCCAAAAGGTGTGTGGAAAAAGTTTTGTGCGTTTGTAGATAAATATAATTGGAAAGGTACATCGTTCTTTGCACCCATTCCATGTGGATTTAATATCCTTGGTTATGATATGCACATCGTAAATAGATTGTGTAAAGAGTACGGCCCATACGACGATAAGCGTCAGTGCCAAAAACTCTTTCATCAGATTTATAAAATTGATGTAATGGATGATGTGTGGATGTGGACAGAAGGAGATCCAAATGTTAAGTCTATTAGTATGGATAGCCTGCGAGAAAGGATGGGACTGTCCAGTGAAAACGCTCACGATGCTCTTCAAGACGTTAAGGACACAGCAAACATATGGATCAAACTGCAAAAGTCCAGACGAGCAGTCTACAGAAATATGAAATTTGAAAAGGCATTTGCCGATGGTAAACTTTTTGTTTAGGAGAAATTATGTTTAAACAAGTAAAAAACAAAGGTCGTTACAAGTCTGCACAGTCTCATTACTGGTATATTAATGATAGGGGTGTCAATTATCTTTTCACTCATAGTGCATTAGTAGAAGCTGAAAAACGAGCATTGAAAAATCCAGAAGATATTCCTGCTAATTCGAACACAAAAAAAGACCGTTTCATGAACGGCTTTGTTTCTGGGTTTGTAGTTGGTGGTATAATCGCTATTGCAACTTTTGTATTGCTATGTAAGTTCCACGTTATTTGACGATATAAATATTGAGATTTAAATGATTGACAGAAATGACCCAAAGGCTTGGGCCTTGTACAAAGATGGATTGACCAAAGGACTATTCCAACTTGAGAGTAATCTTGGTCGTGCATGGTCCAAAAGAGTTGCACCGGAAAACCTTGAAGAACTAGCGGCACTGATCGCTATCATCAGGCCCGGAACGTTGAAAGCAGTTAGCGAGGGCAAGTCTATGACTCAGCACTTCGTAGACCGTAAACATAAAAGAGAAGACGTTGTCTATCTTGATCCTAGCCTAGAAGAAATTCTAAAGACTACGCATGGTGTACTTGTATACCAAGAACAGGCCATGCTTATCGCGGTTAAAGCTGCGGGATTCAATGAGATGGAGGCAGACAATCTTCGTAAAGCTATTGGTAAAAAGAAAGCGGCTCTCATGGCTGAGATTCGCGGGCAGTTTATTGAGGGGTGTGAAAAAGTTGGACTTGTAGATGAAGATACTGCAAATCAGATTTTTGACTGGATTGAAAAATCTTCTCGTTACTCATTCAACAAATCCCATGCCGTTGCCTACGCACTCGATTCGTACTGGTCTGCGTACTACAAGGCGAACTACACAAAAGAGTTCTTCTTGTCCTACCTGTACTATGCGAATGAAAAGCAAGATCCTCATCAAGAAATCTATGAGCTAGTAAACGAAGCTAAACTATTCAATATACTAGTAAAGACTCCTAAATTAAGCAGGTTCTCTGAGAAGTTTACCATCTTTGGTGATGACATTCAGTTTGGAGTTCGTGACGTTAAAGGTCTTACTGGTGTTACTGGTGAGAAGGTCATCAAAGCTATTCATGAAACGTCGGAAGAAATCAATAAACCCCTACAAGATCTAACTTGGATGGATGTTCTCGTTTATATCGCACCCAAGATTACATCTACAGCTTTCAAGGCACTTGCAGGTATTGGATTCTTCTCTACGAAGTCAACTGGGGTAACTAGAAATCAAGCCCTTTACGAGTATCTAATTTGGCGTGAGCTAACCAAGGCAGAAGTAAAATGGGTAACAGAAAACTATCCTAAAAAGAATTGGTCAAAACTACAGGATTGTTTCAGAGATCTGTCTCCTACCAAGAAGATGGGTGGTGGCTGTAGCAACGCCAATCGTAGTCAGATTGTTTACGGTGAGATTGAGATGCTAGACAATCCACCATACGACATGTCTGATGAGCCGCAGTGGGTTATCGCAGAAGAGGTAAAACTCTTGGGCTGTCCAGTGTCTTACCAGTACACAGATGCTATCGACGCATCAATCGCTAACACTACATGTCAAGAAGTAGCCAATGGTAAGTTTGGCAAGGATATTTGCATTGTAGCGAATGTTCAACGTGTAGCTAATCATAAAATCAACAAGAAAGACAGTAAACAAAAAGGGCGAACAATGTCATTCCTAACAATCGAAGACGCTACCTGTTCCCTAGACAATGTTATCATTTTTCCAGATGCCAGAGACAAGTACCAATTTGTTTTGTATGAAGGTGCAAATCTTATGCTGTGCGGCGAGATAGAAAAAGATAATTCGTTTATTGTTGATAAAATTCACGAAATCTAGTTGTAAAAAACCGACTAGTAGACTATAATAAGGAGTACACATGAACCATTGTATTTTTTCGGGTTACTTATTGTTTGACCCAGACATAGGTTATGAAAAAAACCCATCCGTCTGCACCTTTAAGTTGGTGACATACGAGTACACAAGAAACAAGCGTGGTGAGAAGAAACGTTATCCGACAACCGTGACCTTCCAAGCCTTTGATAGTGGTGCAGATGCCATCGCTAAACTAGGAAAGAAGGGGATGAAAATGACCGTACACGCATCAGCTAGAAACGGTGTTATGAAAACCGAATCTGTGGACGATATTATTTTTAGAGTTAATCAATTCGACTTTGGATGTTTGGACAAGGAATAAAATGAGAAAGAAAAGAATCCTATTTTGTAGTGAGGCTACGTTCCTAAACACGGGTTATGCAACTTACACTCGTGAGATCCTAAACTATTTGCACTCTACTGGAAAGTATGAGCTTGCTGAAATGGCATCTTACGGTCAAAGAAACGACCCTCGTGCCGCAAATATTCCTTGGAAGTTTTATGGTGTTCAGCCAAATACAGATTGCGAACCGAAAGCGAGTCAAGAAGAGCTTCAGGCGTTTGGAGCATCTGCTACAAATCAATTTGGAGAGTGGATATTTGAACATGTTTGTTTGGATTTTTTGCCTGATATCGTATGCGATATTCGAGATTTTTGGATGCTTGACTTTGCAGAAAGAAGCCCTTTCCGACCTTATTTCAATTGGGTAATTATGCCAACTGTTGATGCTAGACCTCAAGCACGACAGTGGGTTTCAACATATGCTGGTGCTGATGCTTGTCTGACATATTCTGATTGGGCGGGAACTGTACTTGCAGATCAATCTGGCGGTAAGATTAAGTATCATGGATCTTCACCTCCGTCTGCTCATCCAGCATATCACCCTATTGAAGACAAAAAGGCACACAAACTATCTATGGGAATTGACCCAGAATATAAAATTATTGGAACAGTTATGCGTAATCAACGACGTAAACTGTACCCAGATTTGTTTGAAGCATTTAAGAAATTCTTAGATAAGTCGGAAAGCAAAAAGTATTATCTTTATTGTCATACATCTTATCCTGATCTTGGTTGGGATATTCCAGAGTTGATCTTGCAAAACGACTTGTCTTCACATGTTTTGTTTACTTACATTTGTCCTGAGACAAAAAAGCCATTCCCATCATTGTTTAAGGGTGCTGTGGCACAGTCTCCATACACTGGAAAATGGGGTTCTACTTTATCAAACGTAAAGAATGGTGCATCTTACGAGGATCTTTCTCGAATCCAGAACCTGTTTGATCTTTACGCTCAATATGCTAACTGTGAAGGTTTTGGTTTGCCCTATGTGGAAGCTGCTGCCTGTGGCGTTCCAGTATGCGGCACTGACTATTCCGCTATGGAAAGCGAGATTCGCAAACTGCAAGGTCATCCTATTAAACCCGCCGCACTGTATAAAGAATTAGAGACTGGTTGTCTTCGCGCTGTTCCAGATAATGATGCAGCAGCGGAATATTTCCGTCACTTTTTTGAAGATAAAACTGATGAAGAACGTGCCGCAGAAGGTAAGCGAACAAGGAAGAACTTTGAAAAGCACTTCCAGTGGCACCTTAGTGGAAACAAGTGGGAGCGAATCTTTGACGCTACTCCTATTAGACCTATTGAGCAAACTTGGGCTTCGCCTCCACGGGTTCTAGATCCCGCAGGTAAGATTCCAGATGACCAACTGGGGAATGTAAGTCCAACTATGCAGGCTCAGTACCTTATCCAAAATGTTTTGAGAGACCCATCAAGGGTAGGAACGTTTTTTGAATCTAGAATGATTAGAGACTTAACCTACAAATCATCTACGGGATCAACTGGTGGTATGTATTTTAATGAATCTAGTCAAGCATTTGATGGTACAAATCAAAGACAAGGTTTTGATTTCCATATTGCTTACGATTCTATGGTAGCACAAAGGCACAGAATTAATAGCTGGGAACAAAAACGTTATGAAACCATGAAACAAAAAGGGTTGGTACAGTGAAAACAGTGATAGTAACAGGGTGTGCAGGATTATTGGGTGCCCACTTTAGCCGACATCTTTTGAGCAAGGGCTACAAGGTTGTTGGTATTGATGATCTAAGCGGGGGATATAGTGCATACCTTCCAAGGTCAGACAATTTTGACTTCTGGGCCAGTAATCTTTCCGACAAGGTTATGAGAAGAACGTTAAATCACATCTTTTTAACCAATAAACCAGTAGCCTGTTTCCATTTTGCCGCTTATGCAGCAGAAGGATTGTCGCCCTTTATCAGACATTATAATTATACAAATAATGTTTTAGCAAGTGTTAACATTATCAATCAGTGCATCGAGCATGATACGAAGATGATTTTTACATCTTCTATGGCTACTTACGGTCGTCAACAACCACCATTTACGGAGGATATGCGACCAGAACCAATCGACCCCTATGGAATTGCAAAGTATAGTATTGAACAAGATATCAAGGTTGCCCACCAGCAGCATGGGTTACGTTACAATATTGTTCGCCCACATAATGTTGTTGGCATTTATCAGAATATCTGGGACAAGTACCGCAACGTTGCAGGCATTTTTATTCGTCGTGTGCTCGCTGGTGAACCAATGCTTATTTATGGAGACGGTGAACAAACTCGTGCGTTCTCTGATATCAAGTATTATATGAAACCTTTTGAGCAACTTATCGACGGTCACGATGGTGAGCTTTTCAATATTGGTGCAGACAAGGCATATACAATCAATGAACTTGCAAATACAGTTCAACGTGTAGCTTGGAAGAATGGTTTTGAAGCAGAGAAAAAGCATGTAGAGGGTCGTCACGAAGCAAAACACGCTTTCTGCGACCATACAAAAGCAAAAGAAATGCTGAATTTTAGCGACGACACCAATCTAGAAGAAACTATTGATACGATGTTTAAGTGGGCGTTAGAACAACCAGTACGAGAACAAAAGTATATGCAATATGAAGTAGAGAAGGGGATTTATGACTACTGGAAATAAGTTACAACTACCAGATGTAACAGTTTTTAGCTTTTGCTGGGGAACAGAGCATGTAGAGAAATCTCTCAGAGCCATGCTGATTGCGATGGATCAGGTAGACTTTAAACGTAGCGTCCTGATTACAGATAGTAGCAAAACAGATTTGTCATTATTCGGTCAAGCTATCGACAGACACAACATCGAAGTCTGTGATATGAGTGTCGATCTCAATAGCAATCTACAGAATGATGATGCGAATCGAATTGGTTTCTGCGAATCGTTTGTCCAACAAACAAATAAATACATTTTTGACGATTTTTGCTTGAATATTCAGCATGACTCGACTATAATAGATATAGAGAAGTGGGACAACCGCTTTTTAGACTACGACTATATCGGTGCCCCCTGGCCCATGCACATTATACAAGCGAGCGATATGGTTGCTGGACGCATAGATGAAATCCCGAACGTTGTTGGCAACGGAGGGTTTTCATTGAGAACACGAGCATTTGTAGAGGAATCAGCAAAACTAGGATGGGAACACAAAAACGAAGACCTTAATATTTGTGTTTTCAATTATGACACTATGACCTCCGCAGGAATTAAGTTTGCGCCACCAGAACTAGCAGCACAATTTTCTAAAGAACATCCAACACCCTTTGGTAACTTTAATAGAAATATGCTATTTAGCTACAACTCTTTTGGTTTTCACGGTGAGTTTAATTCGGCTGGCATGGAATTCATTCAAGATTACAAAATAAAGGAGAAGGTATGATTTACGCTGTAACCCCATGTGGGAGGCCAGACAATTTAGTTCAGATAATGCAAACAATTCCAAAATCTTGGAAATGGATTATTTGTTACGATGACAGGGTAGAAATACCAAAAGAAGTCAAGGAAAAAGCAATACTTTTAAAGTGCGAGTATACTGGACCCGCAGGAGTTCACGCAAGAAACTACATATTAGATAACTATGATTTTCAAGATGACGATTGGATTCTACAATTAGATGATGATAATATTATCCATCCAGATATTGAAGCAGAGTTTCAAGATATAGAAAAGTTTTCTGAGTATGCTGTTATTGCATTTTGCCAAGGTTTCTGGAATGGTGATTTAAGGATGCAGCCATCTGTACCTCCACAAATAGGAAGATTTGATGTAGGCTCTTATATAGTGCAGTGGAAATACGTAAAGGAAATACGATATCCTAACATTTACTGCCACGATCAAGTATATTTAATTAGCTGTGTATGGTGTGGACTGTTATGTGGATCTAGCGGGGCTGGTCGGCCAGAGTTACATACTCCTCCACCTCTCGGAGTTATCAATAAAATCTTATGTTACTACAATTACATAGACAAGGAAGATTGGAGCCACCCTAAGTATAGGGAGTACAGAGAAAACTCAAAAAAAGAGCAATTGGAAAGAGAAAAAGAAGCTAAAAAGAGGGGGATGATGAAATGAAGGTACTCTACATAGCATATTATAAAGAGCATAGCGATTGGGGTAAATCTGCTAGAAATAACATTCTGGCTCTAGATTCTGCTGGTGTAGATGTTGCATGTCGGTCAATTACATTTGCCGTTGATCACACCCCAGAAGAATTGAGAAAATTTGAAAATAAAGACATTGAAGATTGTGATGTGTGCATACAGCATGTTTTCCCAGACCATATGCTTCCATCGTCTAAATTTAAGAAAAACATCGCTATTTTAGCAAATGAATTTGTTGAAGCTAGACACTCTACTATTATAGAAAAGCTAGATCGTTTCGATCAAATTTGGGTTCCAAGCGTGTGTGCTGAAACTGCTTTCGCAGATACACCTATTGAAAAAAAGATTGTACGAGTCCCATACGCATTCAACAAGAATGACTATAAGGCTACCACCTCTCCTGTAAACGGAGGATTGGAAACAAAAGATAAATTTAAATTCTATACTATTATTAACAATGAGGGTGATGGACTAGAAAGAGTATTGAGATGTTTCCATTCTGAGTTTGATGACACAGATAACGTGGTACTCTTGTTAGGTGTAGACGAATCATGCAACAAGCAACTTATCGACCAGAAGATTGAAAAGGTAAAAATAGACTTAGGGCTCAAGCCACAAGCATCCGACTATAGGAAAGACATATTCGTTCCAAGACTAAGCGGGTCTCATGAGCCACTTCATGTTTTTGCAGATTGTTATGTTAGCTGTACCACTCAAAGAACCTTAAATTTAGAAGAGGTTAGTGCCTTCGCTTTTGGTAACAATCCAATTGTGGCAGAGGAGACAGATGCAGAAATGTACTTTAAAGATTATGAATGTATTGTATCATCTATTTATCAAGCAAATACAAAACGTTCAAAAATGTGGCCTGACCTGAACAATGGTAAGGACTATATTATTATACCTTGCGAAAAAGAGATAAAAGAAGCTATGAGAAATCAGTATAATGCTTGGTCAGAAAACCCAGTTATCTACAGTGTAAATAGCAAGAGAAAGGCATTTGAACGATTAGAAGAAATGTCTCTAGAAAATGTAGGAAATTATATGAAGGAGAATCTAAATGCTTAAAGTTCACTCTTTGATTCAAAAGGTGCAAAGGGCAAAAGACAGACCTTATAATATTTTGACGTTCAATACTCATGAACGTTACCAAACTCAAGTCGCAAAGACTGGTCATAATTTTTACGCATTTAATTTTGATGACGGGAAAGATTGGTTTACTGAACATGCACCCATGCCAAGTAATTACTATCAACTTCCCAAAAATTCTGTTTTTCCGGGTGTAACCTTTGACTTTATTTTTGTAAATAGTAAATTCGGACAATATCAAATTGCTTCACAAATTAACTCTTCTTTACAGTTGCCAGTATTGTGCTTGGAGCATACACTGCCGCATCTTAACTGGCCTGCGGAACACCTTGCTCAATTTCAAAAGATGCGTGGAGATGTTAATGTATTTATCACGGAATATTCTAAAAGTAAATGGGGTATTCCCGGTGAAGTGATTTATCACTCTATTGATGCAGAGTTATTTAAACCGTCTGACGTTGAACGTAAACCTCAAGTCCTAACTGTTGCTCACGACTTTATCAATCGTGACTATGCTTTAAATTTTAATGGTTGGAATAGGATTACAGATGGAATGAATAGAGTTGTAGTTGGAGAGACAGAAGGATTATCCAAAGCAGCAGCATCGGTAGATGAGTTGGTGAAGCAGTATCAAGAGTCTTTGGTTTATATTAATCCAAGCACTCTCAGCCCTGTTCCTACGTCCATGTTAGAGGCCATGTCGTGCGGTTGTGCGGTCGTTTCTACAAATACGTGTGATATTCCAAATATTATTAAACATGGCGAGAACGGCTTCCTGAGCAACGACGAGGGCGAACTAAGAGACTATATCGAAAAACTATTAGCTGATCCAGAACTAGCAAAGAAAATGGGCGAATCTGCCAGACAAACTATTCTAGAAAATTTCTCAGAAGATAGGTTTATTAATGAGTGGAATACTATTTTTGACAAAACATATGGAGTAATTAGATGAAACTACAAATTATCAGACCAGAGCAAGACTCGATTGGTGGCTACGAGGTAGCACAAATTACACAGCCTAATTCGCTTGAGTTGTCCCATATTGTAGACAATTCTTGTGAATCTATTCTAGCGGCAGATTTAATGGATTCTTTCAGTTCTAATTCTGTGCAGCAGGTTTGTCAGGCGTTAGTATCCAAACTTAGGCTTGGCGGTGAAGTTTCTATTGGTGGAACAGACGTTAGATTTTTCTCTAAATTTCTGGCGAACGGTCTTCTTGATGTAGAAAGTGCGTGTCAAATTATTACCGCTGCATATTCCATGTCTACTTCTGATATGGTTGTAGAGGCACTGAAAAGTCTAGGGTTGGAAATTCTCACTGTGCATATGGATGGACTACACTATGAAGTCAAAGCAGTGAGGAAATAATGGACTGTAACAAGTGTGTGTTTAACATAGAAGATGAAGGCGTTCAAACAGGATGTAGTGCCGGTCGTCTTCAGAAATTGATTGATAAAGGTAAGGCTAATATGCCAACGGGCGAAACTGCGTATGAATTGACCCAGTTTTGCAATATGTACAGAGAAGATGAGTGTGACCTAGATAAGCAAAGATACAATGTAATGCCCCTGTTCGGAATTGTTGTATCTATTAAACCTGAAGATAATTTAGATCAGGTGAATGAATTGTGCGAAAATCTTGACTCTCTTGAATACCCAAGAGAAAAATTAAAGATTGTGCTATCAGCACCTAGCGGGTTAAAATATGCACAAAATCTAATGCACACTTTTAGAATGCTGAAAGAAAACCTTAAAGCAGCAGAATTGGTGCTTCACCTACACAACGACGAGAATACAAGAGACAATGAAACGTTTAAGAAATTAGTTCAAGCTACTTATTTTGTCAAAATGGGTGTAAACGACAGGTTAGATCAACAAGTATTTAAATCAATAGACAAGTTAGTAAATGAAGAATTAAAACAGCCTTGTTTCGCAGAAAATAATTCAGTACCCATCGTTCTTAAAAGTATGATGCAGCAAATATATTATAATTATGAAAGCTACGAAAAAGCTGTAGAGGGCTTAAAAACAATGTCTATGGAGCAAGATAAATATGAGAAAATCTAATCGCTTCATTACAAACGCTAAATCTAATAATTCTGGGGTACTCAGAGATGAAAAGATAACTGTAATACTTTTAGCTGAAAATTATGGCTACAGGATGAAATCTTACGGTCCCATCTCTTTGATAGAGTTTGAAGGTAAAACGTTATTAGAAAGACAAGTAGATGCGATTAGGTCTGTTTTTTTAGAGTCCGAAATAATCTTATGTTCAGGCTTTGAAACAAATAAAGTTTACCACTTTGTAAATTCTAAATTTCCAAGCAGTTATAATATTAGAATAGTAGAAAATCAAGTTTATTATCATTCGAATTGTTGTGAAGGTCTGAGATTATGTATGAACAATACGACCAACAACAAGATATTGGTATGCGGTGGCGGTGTAGTGCTGACACCAAGATTCTTGAAAAGTCTTAATCTTAGAAAACCATCAATATTAACTCAGACTGGAAAAAAAGAAGATACATTTGAGATAGGAGTTATACCAAACGATTCAAGATTAGAAAATATGTCTCTAGCGATTAAAGACAATGTGTGGACCGAACTTCTGTACTTGACAGGAGAGCCACTCGTAAAATCTTTCTACAACTTAATATCCAAAGCAGAACTTAAAAACAAATTTCTGTTTGAGGCTATAAATTCATGGAAGGGCAGAAGACAACTAAGCATTTTTGAAAACGATTCTGACCCAATATTTAAAATTGACAATATAAAAACTCTTAAAAGGATAAACAATGAAAATTTTGTTCCATAATTACTCAAGTTCAACCTCTACAGAACCTATTTACCTTCATAACGCACTGCAAAAGTGCGGAGTGGAGAGCGTTATTTGGGGAGATCCCAATATGAGTGCTTACGATGTTTTTGACACTACAAAACCGGATGTATTTGTAACGCACTTCAAGACATTCAGTCAAGACATTTTTCAATACATGAAGCAGAATAGTGGCTGCTCTCTAGTGTTGAATGTAACTGGTGCATCTCAATCACAAATTGACTCTATCGAGAAAGAATTAGAAAAGTCGGGTATCAAGGTAGCTTTCTTGTTCACAAACAGTTCTGAGAATAAACTAAAAACAAAACTCAAGCTACACAATCTTCTACCTGCGGCAGATCTGTTTAATCTTCCACCTCAACAAAATGTTAAGTCTGTTTTGCCAGAAGCTGTGATTTCTAATAAATTTGACGAAAATGTTGAGAATTATATTGGTGAAAAGGATGTTTTCAATCTATTATATATTACAGAGGGCGATAAAGACAGTAACTTTGATATAAGGGTAAATGTCAGAAACCTTTCCCAGCTTTACAAAGTATATGACAAGATGTCTTTAGTTGGAGATAATGACTTGTGTTGCTCTCAGTTATTCTTTGACATGGTGATGTATTGTAACAATCCAGTCATTAGAAGTTCGGACCAAGAAGTTTTCAATAAATTTTTGAGTAGTGTCTTCCAAGACACAGACCAAAATGAAGACGATTTACTGGGTCAAATTAGAAACCAAATCAAAGATAGGCATACACCATTTCATAGAGCTTGGAGATTAATGAAATTCTTGGGTGACAAAGATGCGATGTCTAAAATTGACAACGTAAAAAATCAATTACCAACATTAATTAAGGATATGTAATGAAACTATTGGTGCAATTTCCAACATATGGCAGAGCGCAGAAATTCCTTTGCGTACTTGAGAAGTACGTCGATACGGTAAGTCCGCATCACGACGTATTTTTTAACATTAATTGTGATCTGAATGATTTAACTATGACAAGCCCTTACATTCAAGAGAGAATTAAGTTCATCTTGAGTAAGATGCCAAATGTAGATGGTATAGTTAATTATGATGAGGATACTAACAAAATCAGTGCAATTAACGATCATGTTGACCAATATGAGTTTGATATCGTTATTTGTGCCAGCGACGACATGGTTCCCAAGGCTTGGGGTTGGGATAATGAGATCGCTATTGCTATGCAAGAACACTTTCCAGAACTAGACGGGTGTGTTCATTTTAACGATGGGAACACAGGTGGGGAACTTATCACTTTTTCTATTCTTGGTAAAAAATTATATGACCACTTTGGTTATATCTATCACCCAGATTACAAAAGTCTTTATTGCGATGATGAATTCACGCAAGAAGTAAAACGTATGGGCAAAGAAAAGTATATCAATAAAGTCATCATCTCTCATGAGCATTGGAGTATTGAAGGTTCTGAGAATCACAATCAAGCAGATATCGCTGTTCAAAAGACCCTACACTATTCTGGGCGAGATCAGCTTGTGTTTAATAAGCGTAAAGAGATGGGTTTCCCCAAAGAAAGGATAACAAATGACTAAAGTTATTGGTTTCTCTCTATGGGGAGACAATCCAAAATATACTGTAGGTGCAATAAGAAACGCACAACTCGCACCTGAGATTTATCCGGGTTGGGAGTGCCACTTTTATGTTGGTGATGGTGTACCGCAAGATGTCATTGATACACTATCCATTGATAACACTGTTATTCTAATGGATGGATCAGGCTGGAACGCTACCTTTTGGCGTTTCTTGTCTGCTGAGAAAGCTGATGTTTTTATTTCAAGAGATACAGATTCTCGGCTAAACCCAAGAGAAAAAGCCGCAGTAGACGAGTGGCTTGCTAGTGATAAAGACTTCCACATCATGCGTGACCATCCATATCACCAAACAGAGATTCTTGCGGGAATGTGGGGCTGTAGAAATGGCATCCTTAGTGGTATTAGAGATATGGTATTTAACTATGACATGAGAGACTACGATCAGACATATCAGAACGATCAGAATTTTTTAAGAGAGGTTGTTTGGCCTATAGTCCGAAATAAAGCATTTGTTCATGATCCATATTTTAGCGTGGGGCATGAATTTCCAACCATGAGAAAGGATATGCAAGACTTTGTTGGACAAGTATTTGATGAAAATGAGGTGCCACAATTTTGAATATCTTAATTATACAAGAAAATGGTCATCATGACCTAAACAGAAACTTTAGAGAGTGCTTTTGTCTCAAGCGTGGGCTTGAGCATCACGGCGTGAATGTAGATGTTTGGGGCAAGGGGCACGAAGGTTTCGATACAGAACCAGCTTGGGAATCTTATGATCTAATCTTTGCGATTGAAAACTGGGACTGGCTACCAGATATGACAAACATCCGTGTTCCCAAGTTTATCTGGGCAATTGACGCACACTGCAAAGGACCACAAGTCTACAAACAATATGGATTTGACAAGGTTCTACATGCCTCATCTGCGTTTGCAGAAAAAGACTGCTGGCTTCCAAACTGTTATGACGATACTATTATTTACCCCTTAAATTCATTATATTATCAAAGTCATGGAATTGGTTTTTGTGGTAATGTGGTAAATAGGCAGTCATATCTTGATATTTTGAAAGCTAACTTTCCACAGTTTAGATTTGACGAATTTGTGATTGGGAGGGGCATGGTTGAAGCGGTCAATTCATATCTAGTGCATTGGAACGCAAATATTGGAGTCGATGTTAATTATAGAAATTTTGAAACTATGGGTTGTCATACAATGTTATTAACCTCTCAGCATCCAGCATATGGACCACTTGGAATAAAAGATGGAGAGAATTGTCTAACTTATAGTAACACAATGGAGATGATTTCAAAGGCAAAATATGCCCTTGATAATCACAACTATCGAGATGATATCGCCAAAGCGGGCTATGAACTAGTAAAGAAACATCATACATACAAAAACAGGGCACAACAAATATTGGAGATGCTATGAAAGTAGTCGGACTTATGCTC
>CAXDOW010000021.1:0-24842 GCA_963991165.1 uncultured Flavobacteriales bacterium
GTTCATTATCAATATCCCATTTAGTTTCTAACATTTTTTCGTAACCTCTAATGTGAGAACTGAAGAAAAATAGACAAAAAACAGTGTTTTCTTCTTTTTTTAAAGTAAAGTTGTCAACGAAATAGTCATTACCTATAAATTTTTGAAAACCTTCTTTTAAGGCGTGAACATATTCCCATTCATTATTTAATTGTTCTTTATTGATTTCTAATTGTTTGTTAAAATTCTCTAATACTGCTGGTGTTCCAGATTTTGAAAATCGATACATAAACTGAATTGGCAACCACAATAGTACTTCAGAATTATTATTACAATTCAGCATATTTAGAATGTGTTCAGCTTTTATCTTTTTGTAACCAAATGGGTCAATGAATACAAAAGCTTTGTTGTCTTTGAACTTTTTAAATTTATTCGGAAGTGTATCTACGATTTCTAGATAATCTTTAGTGATTAAATTTAAAGATCCAAAATTGGAATGATGTAATTTATTTTCTCTAATATGATTATCTAGTGTTTTGATTTTTTCTTTATCAATATCGTTAAAATAACAATGAATTTTTGGTAATTTAACTTCTCTTTTATCTATAAATTGATAGAATGTTTGCTTTACTTTTTTCAAAGCAATTAATGGACTTCCTTCTCCGCCATTTTCATAGATTCCAGGACCACAAAACAAGTCAAATATATGAATTGCTTTAGTGTAACCATCATTGCAAATGATATTCAAGTACTTCTGGATATAGTCTCCAAATAGTTTTACCTTCGCTTCTGAATGGTTTAATAAATTTATTTGAGATTTCTTATTCATTCTATTACAGTATTTATTCCTTCAAAAACCCATACGTATTTATTTTGGGCTTTATTTGCGGTGGAAAATTTCCACCGCAAATCTCTTAACTCCCTGTTGTTAAGCTCTATAACATAGTTTTTTAAAAACTTTTCCGGGTTGTTTTTTACGGCTTTTTAACATCTCGAGTAGCCACTCCATACAGCATAGCTACTTCATAATCCAAAATCACTTTGTTTTTGCGAACAACAACAATAAAGTCTTCTATACTTTGGTTGGTCAATCTGTTTGTGGCTTTAGACATAAGCGTTACTCAATCCCAAACTTCACAAATACCGAAGCTTGGAGTTTTATCTTTTGGAATTGTATAGTTCCAAATTTATCGTCTTGTTGGCTAAGCTCATCAACAAATAAATTGACTGCATCATCGTAAGTGTTTCGTACATTAAAGTTTCTTTGGGCAACCGATCGGTACATGGCTTTATTCTCATACACTTGCATGACTTTTCCTGTGCGTTCACCAATGGCATTTAAGAGGTAATCGGCGCGTTCTTTAGCGTCTTTAATGGCATTTATACGCACCTCTTTTTCGTAGTCTTTTATCTTGGAATGGCTGACCTTAACAATGCGTGCCGATTTAATTTTTAGCTCGTCCAAAGCTTCAAAAACCTTTACCGCCTCGTCGGCAGTAGATACCTTCAAACGGTAGTCTGTTCTACTGATGGCACGTTTCTTTCTCCATTTAACATGTATGTAATCGGCATTGGCATCCGATAGTGCTAGGTTATCAATACTGATTCCAAGGCGTATCAAGACCTCTTTCAGGGATTGTTCTTGTTTTTCTACGCTAAGATTAATTCTTCCTTCGTTGCGTTCTTTGATACTGATGGCTACGTAAATTTCATCGGGAATGATTTCCATTTTGGCCGTACCAGTGACATCAATGAATGCTTGTTGCTGTTCTTGTGCCAAGCCCATCAGACATAGGCATGTAAATAGCGTTATAAAAGTGTTTTTTTTCATAGTTTCTTTATTTATGCCAATAAGAAACCCATACGATTAGGTATGGGTGCTTCATAAAAAAACTTGAAATAAGGACGGCGAAGTCGCCGAAGCCAAATATACAAATTCTAAATAAACTTACAACAGGGGGTAGTTAGTTTTGATGAGTTGGTGTAGCTGCATGCAGTCCTCCACCACTGTATCGGGAGGGTGTTGGTCAAATGTTCCATGACCATAGCTAACGCCCACCACTGCCATGTGGTGTTTTCGAGCTCCCACCACATCGTATGGGGTGTCGCCTATCATGAGGCACTGGCTAGGGTTTAGTTGGTAGCTTTCTAAAATGTAGCCAATAATCTCGGCTTTGTCGCTGCGGCTGTTGTCTAGATTGGAACCCACTACCTCAACAAACAGATGATCTAATCCGTGCTTTTGCAATATCTCTGTGGCAAAAACCGTGGGCTTGGAAGTGGCTACATACAACTTGTAACCGTCTTGTTGTAGCGTCTGTAAAAGTTCTGATATGTATGGAAACAAGGCATTTTGATGAATGCCGGTCTGAGCATAGTAGTTTCTAAAATATTGTATGCCTTGTTGGGCTTCAGTGGGGCTTAATCCAAACTGGCGTTGGAAAGAATCCATAATGGGCGGTCCAATAAACTGACGCAATTCTTCATCCGTAGGCATGTCAAATCCCATGGTTTTGACGGCATACCGCAGTCCGTTCAGTATGCCTTCTTGAGGTTCAATGATGGTGCCATCCAAATCGAATAATAGGTGCTTCATCAGTCAAATGAAAATCGAGGCATGAGAGCCGGACGCTGGCTAATTTCGTGATAGCAAATAGCATCTTTAGAGAAATAATGAAAGACCATGCTTTTCCGACTGGCTTGTGGATTAATCATGGGCTCGCCACCATGCAACAAGTTGGCATGCCAAATAAATACATCGCCTTTTTTGGCTAAGAATACGTTCTTAACTAAAGCATGCTCATCAATCGTTTCTTGCACCCTGTCTTCGTAATCGGAATAGGTGCCTTTTCCATTTCTAAAGAATGTGCCAACATTATCAAAATGAGGGTTCAAAACGTATGGCAAAGTGTGAGATCCAGGATAATAATGCAAGGGCCCACTGTCTTCGGTAATGTCTTCCAAAGCGCCCCATGCAGCTATGAGGTTGTTTTTTGGAAAGGTAGTCATGTGAATAAAATCGGAATGTGCCCTCTGCTGACTGCCTTTCAAAAAATTTATACTCTGAAACAATTGCATCTCCTTGCCCATGAGCAAACTCAAAATAGTCATTAGTTTTGGGTGGGTAGCTGCTTGATAAAGTGGCTTAGACTTTCTAAAGGCAAACATGATTTTTTGGCCATAGCCCCACTGAACTTGTTTTCTTGCTAGTAGGTTCTGGATTTCCTGATTGTAGGTATCGACCTCATCGTGTGAAAAAAACCCTTCCAAAACGGCATAGCCATTTTTAGACCAAGGCAATAAGGCATCTTGAGTGGCTGTGTCAAGCTGACTAAAACCATCCTCTTTGGGCAATTCTTGGGCCGAATCTAAAGTATCGTACTTTAACTTGGGGTTGTCTAAATGCTTAAAATCCTCAGAGGATACTGACGAATAATACTGCTTTGGAATGCCATACTTTTTATATAGAGGAATGTTATGAGAAAGAGCATCCTTTCTAAAGAAGTTGTAACATTGAACGCTCCATTTAAAAGACCGTATCCACTGAATCATTAGTTGGCAGTAATTTCAAATTCCGTTCGACGGTTGTTGGCTCTTCCTTCTTTCGTAGCATTGGTATCAACCGGTCGGCTAGAACCGTACCCTTTGGCAGTAACACGTCCTCCATCTACCGATCGAGCAACGAGATACTTTCTCACGGCATCGGCTCGTCGCTGCGAGAGACTTTGATTGGCCTCCTGACTTCCTACATTATCGGTATGTCCGGACAACTCTATTTTTAAGGTTGGTACGTCGTTCATTAGCTTGATAAGGCGATCCAACTCAGGGTATGAGTCTATCTTGACTTCCGACTTTCCTGTGTCGAAAAAGACGTTTCTTAAGGCAATTTTGCTTCCTATGTCAATGTTTTTGAGCTCAATGTCTTTGTTGACCATATCGTAGGCCGAGCCCTTAGGGAGGTTGAAGTTTTCAGAATGAAATAAATAACCTTCTGCTTCTACCGAAATACCATAGTTTAAACCAGATGGTAGAGAGAGTAAAAATTTTCCCGTAGCACTATTGGAACGCATTACGGAATATACTTCTCCTGTTGAATTGTCAAATATTTTGATTTCGGCCTCCACTGGCTCTTGCAAAAGACCATCTAAAATACGGCCTTTGAAGACAGTAAGACTATTGGCTGTGGACACTTCCACGCTCTCTGGAGTGTAGGTATCTTCTATGGGTGAGGCAATACTGGCAATGAGGTTGTCTTCGGAGGCGACACCTGGAATTTTGGGTTCTCCCCAAAAGGTAGCACAATATATGTCCATTCCTCCAGAACCACCATCTCTGTTGGAGGAAAAATAGGCCTTTTTACCACTGGCCGAGATGCTAAAGTACAACTCGTCATATGGTGTGTTGATGGGATAACCTAAGTTGATGGGCTTACCCCACAATCCCAATTCTTCATTTCGGTAAGAAACAAACACATCGTAGCCCCCAATGGAGCTGTGCCCTTGAGAACAGAAATACATGGTATTGCCATCTGGGGCCATGTAAACAGAACCCTCTTGGAATCCAGTATTGACTTCTTGTCCGGCACTTTGGGGCTGCCCCCAAAACGTTTCTTCCATGTCTTTTTTACCGCTAAAGCTGATGTTTTTATCGCCACCAAAGCCCCCATCAGAAACAAAATAAACCTTGATGTCTTGTGGGTCGTATGAGGCAAAGGTTTCATTCCCTTCTGTATTGACCACCTTTGACATTTTTAACTTTGGCTCACTCCATTCAGTGCCTTGTAGTTTTGACTCATATATGTCACTTTGACCGTCATTGTCTTTAAACAGAAGAATACGCTGACCGTCATAGGCCAAATTGGAAGAAACATCATCGCCATCGGTGTTTAAACTAGCGACTGAAGAAAGGCGAATCCATCGCCTCTTTTGGCGTTGAGCCGTGTAGATGTCAAAGTCACCGGTCTTGTTACTATTAAAAATAATCTCGGAATTATCGGCCGTGATACTTGGGGCGATCTCATCATCTGGGGTGTTGAGTTCAATAACATTATCGACCCACACTCGCGTTTTTTTACCAAAAATCTCTGCCCCACTCTTACATTCCTTAATGTGCTTTCTGTTGAGCTTTTTATAGGCCTCCAAATTCTTGTCTTTCTCTAATGTTCCATACTTCAAAAAGGATTTTTCACCTTCATGAAAATCCCGTTCGAGCTGATAGGCCTTACCCAACAAAAAATAGATGAATGGTTCTGAATCTTCTCCAGCTAATTCCAAAGAGGTTTTCAAAAAGGGCATGGCCAAATATGGGGTGTTGGAATATAAATAGGCGTGGCCAATCTTTCGGTTTAAATCGGCATTCTTAGGATTGAACTCTTGAGCAGGTAAATAATAGTCTAATGCCGTGTTAAATTCCTCAAAAGCATTGACCATACCTAGCACTTTGACTTTTCCTTTTTCTAGCCAAATATCTCCTTCTTCTATATTCTTTAGGGCTATTTCTAGTCCCTCCTTATTATCCTTAAAATTACTTTTCTTAAAAGCAACGTTTTGAGCATATCCACCAATGCTCACAAGTAAAATAGTTGTTATGACTGCTAATCTCATTTTTTATTCGCAATTATTGATGTAATATTCGTTTCCTTTTTCTAGTCCTAATTGATGGGCCTTTTGCCAATCGTCACAAGCACCATCGACATTACGTAACATTTCTCTAGTAATGCCTCTATTGAGTAAGGCCGTGGCGTTGTTGGGCTGAAGTTTGACAGCACGTTCCAAATCAGCCAAGGCACCTGTGTAGTTTTCTTGTAAATGATAAACAGCCGCCCTATTACATAATGCCATCGCATAGTCGGGGTTGATGTCTAGGGCTTTCTTGAAGTCTTTGAGGGCACTGTCGTACTGTTTTTGTTCAAAATAAACCGTCCCCCTATTATTGTAAGCCATTTCATAATTAGCGTCTTTACTGATGGCTTTGGAATAGTACTCAAGAGCTTTTTCTGTATTGCCTGACTTTCGGTAGGCGCTACCCAAATTGTTTAAAATAAAGGATTGAGGATCGCTTGCCGTAGCTTTGAGATAATCTTCAATGGCACGGTCATAATCTTCTAATGCTCGATAGCAACTGGCTCTATCGTTGAGGGCATAACTGTAATTGGGGTCAATCGCTATGGCTTGACTGTAGGCATCAATGGCTTGTTGATAGTCTTGGTTAAGGTAGTGTATAACGCCTTTTTCGTAAGCCGCCTCGGCTCGTGTGGGATCAATACGCAATAATTGATCGTAAGTCATGAGGGTATTTTTCATATCTTCTTTTCCAAAATAGCATTTGGCTTGATGAAAAATAGCATCGGTATTGGTCGAATCCAACTGATATGCTTGAGTCAATGACTCAATCGCTAAATCGTACTGATTGAGCTCTTTGTGAGCCAATCCTTTATTGAAAAAAGCATCGCCGTTGGTGGAGTCTAAATCTGTTACCTCAGTGAATAAACTAATGGCTTGAGCGTAATTACTGGCATTGAAAGCCACTGTAGCTTCATTATACGTTTCTTGTAATTTCTGCCGTTCAATACTAGAAACATTGAGGGCCGCAATAGAATCCCTAAATTGTATTTCTTCAAGAGTAAGTGTCGAATCGACCTGATCTTGAGAATATGCGCCGATAGTCATCAAAAACAAACAGACTGTTGTAAAAAAGTGTCTCATCAAATTTTTTTCTAAAAGTAACGGATAGTGATGAAAGAGGGCTATTGATTGAGGTTAACTTTTTAACAAATTTTCAAGACCCAACTTTTCCCATAAATACGCTCTAAAATTAGTCGTATTTTATGATTTTATAAGTGCTAAGCTGTTCCTTATTGGTCACCTCTACCAAGTATTGTCCTTTGGGAAGTTGGGAAATATCAATTCGTTCTTCAGCATCTCCCTTCAACAAGGATTGCATAACGACCCTTCCCCGTTGATCGTAAAGCTTAAAGGTGACACCTTGCTCATTTCCTGTGATGGTAATGTGCTGATTGGCTAAAGTAGGATAAACGGTCATTTCTTTGCCATTAAGAGTAGGAATTACAATAGCAACGGTTGTATCTTCAACAGTTATGTTAAATGAGTACGTTTTTTCTCGGCAGCCATTAGACGTTAATGTGAGTAATACTTCAAAATTTCCCGCTTGAGAAAAAGTATGAGAAGCTGATGGTTGATTTGACATTTCTGACGGCTCAAAGTACCATGATAGGGAATCGTAATTGGTAGCTTGAACCTCAAACTCAAAGGTATTAACATCTATCCGTGTGGTATCCACCGATTGAGCATAAAACATATTCCATACCTCGGTACTATCCAAAACGGTATTACTGGCTATGGTTTGAAGCGTGGTGGCTATTTCTTGTGAAATCCCATTAGGAACAAAGGTGGTTGTATCCGCACAACTTTGCTCAAAAATAGTGGTATAGAAGACGCAAGCCGCCAAATAAGAGCCAAACAAACTAGGATGGCTTTCATCGTTGGTATAAAGTTCAATATTAGGATATTGATTGACAACTTGTTGCCAAGCCATGCCAACTGGAGCTACCGTCGCACCATTGGTGGTCGCCATTTCCAAATAGGATTCCCTCAACCGTTGTTGCATACCCCCGTAGGTCGAAATGATGGGATAAAACTGACCGTTGACATTATCGCCATTTTTCCTCCCCCAAGTCATGAAAAAGAGGGGTTCGGCACATTCGCTGTGGTCTTTTATGGCGTTGACCAATGCTGTAGCGTATGGATAAGTCTCTTGTTGCACCTGACCTGGTGGAAAACTAGGTTCTTGACTTTGGGCTTGAAGAATAACAAAATCCCACTCATCTTGTTGTATTTTTTGCAAACTGCTAGAGCCTGTTTCAGCATGGTTTTGGAATTTCCAACCTCCAGGCGTGTTGCTATCTACAATAAGTGTATCTCCTAGGGAATTAGCAATATCAACAACCATATTTGGCAGTTGATTATAGAAAGTATAGGAGTTGCCAAGAAAGAGGGCTTTTTTTTGAGCAAAAACGGATAAAGGCAAAAGGAGAAAGATTAACTTTTTCATGATTGAACATTTTTATTAATAGATTTCAAATCTAATTAAATAATTCCAAAAAAGCTATATTTGCGCCATGAGAAGTTATATACTTTTTGCAAGTTTAGTATTGTTTTTAGCGTCTTGTGATACTCCCAAATCACTTACCAAGAAAGGTCAAAAATTCATGGAAAAGGAATTGTACGCTGATGCTTGTCAACAGTATTTTAGGGCTTTGGACAAACAAGCAGATTATATAGAAGCAAAGGAAGGTCTTAGAGAGGCAGGACAAAGACAAATTAACTTTTATCTAGACGATTTCTTCAAAGCTAGAAATTTTGGCAACCAAAGGAAAGCCATCTACCATTACCGCGATGCTTTCTTTTTGCAAGAAAAAATAAATCGTTATTCTGTGCGGGTGGAAATTCCTCAAACTTACACCACCGACTACAATCAACTAGTCGATCAGTACGTTGAAACCACCTATCTGGAAGCCATGGCTTTTTTGGATGAAGAAAATTTTTCAGAATCAGAAAAGCGATTAAAAGAAATTGCCTTATTAAAACCCAACTACAAAGACGTTGATAAGCTGAAAGACGTAGCTACCTTTGAACCCATCTATCGACAAGCTAACGATTTTTTAGTCGCCGAAAAATTTCGCTCGGCATACTACGAATTTGAAAAAATACCATCGTCCTACAAAGAAACCAAATCACGTCAAGAACTGGCTTTGCAAACGGGCTTATTTACCATTGCTGTCATTCCATTTGACAATGCAAGCAACAAAAAAGGTGGTGAATCGGCCATATCGGCTTTAATCATCGACGGACTGATGAACCTCAACAATCCATTTATAAAATTAGTGGATCGTCAACTCACCAATACCTTTATTGATGAGCAAATAATGGGGATGAGTGGCCAGGTTTCTGAAGGCACTGTTGCTCAAGCTGGAGAATTAATTGGTACCAAAGTACTCCTCACTGGTAAACTAGTCAACTTCTCAAAACAACAAAAGCCCATCCAAGAAACGATTAGCAAAGGGTGGCTGGAAAAAAAGATTCGCAAGTACGATGCTGAAAAAGAATCGCACTACTACGAAACGGTCTATGACAAAATAAAATACAGTGAATTTCATGGAAGCAACTCCATTCAGGTTGGTTTTCAATTTCAGCTCATTTCGGTAGAAAGTAGTGAAATCCTTCTTACCAAACTTATCAACATCAACAAAAGCGATGCGGTTGACTACGCCAAATCAAGCTACAACTATAACAACATTGTTCCTGGCAATTGGCGATGGCCGTCGAAAAATAGCCCCTCTGACGTTATTAACAATTCCTACATTGAGAAAAGAGCTTTAAAGTCCCTCTTCAAAGGCAAAAAAAACTTAAAATCGGTGGATGAGTTAGCCAATGAAGCTTATGTCGATATTGCTAAAGATGTTTGCCGAAAAATCAACAACTATAATCCTGAAAATGAATAGAATCCTGACTTTTTTCCTACTGGGAATAATTCTTTTTTCTTGTCAGACGTCCAAAAAAACAAGCGAAATTTCGGCGGTTCCACAGTGGGTCACAGAATATCCCATTTCAAGTACGCACTACGTGGGAATTGGTATTGCTGACAAGGCATCTCACCCCCAAGACTACATCAAAATAGCCCAACAAAATGCCTTGCAAAACCTCATGTCGCAAATTAAAGTTACTATTTCTTCCCAATCGGTATTTTTACAAATGGACAGAGAGTATGGCTACGAAGAAGATTTTAAATCCAATATTCAAGTCAAAGCCACCGACATTCTCGAAGGTTATGAACTGGTTAGTAGCTATACCCAAAATAACGAGTATTGGGTCTACTATCAATTGAATAAAACAACTTATTTCGAAACAAGAGAGGCCCGTATTAACGAAGCCATAGAACAATCAAAATATTTCCTTTCCAAAGCCATTCTACACCAAACCACTTTAAAGGAAAAATACGTCCACTTCGTGAAAGCACTTTCCATTTTAGAACCCTATCTTGGTGAGCCCTTGAAAACCGAATTTGATAGAGAAACCGTATTCTTAGGCAGTGAAATTATTGCCCGTTTTCGTTCATACATTGATGGATATCAAATATATTGTTTGACAAAAAAGATAAATGCTATGGTGGGCAGCTCAGTGGAAACAATTGAATTGGCCGTAGAATACGATGGTCAACGAGTCGCCAATATTCCTTTAATGACCGTTTCCAAGCCCTTAGAATTGAAAAACTATCAAGAAACAACCAATGAAAATGGTATGTTTACCACTTCCATTCCCAAGATAAACAGCACCGAAAGCATCCAAAACTTTGAAGTCGGTATCGATTTTAACGATTGGATTGAGGAAGGCAGCGAAAGCACTTTCATACAAACCCTTTTTAGACAGGTAAAAACCCATCAGATTATTGTTCCTGTTTATGTCTACACGCCAACGGTGTTTGTTCAATCTGAGGAACAACATTTTGGAAAAGATGTGAACTCATCAACTCTGCGATTTGCTGCTGAATCAACTCTTTCAAAATTAAAGTTCACTCCTGTTGGAAACAAAAATGATGCACAACTATTTATGACAATTAGCGCTTCTTCCCAAAAGGGTAAAGCTACCAACAACCAAAAAATGTATACCGCTTTTGTGGATTTAAATGTCCAAGTAAAAGACCTTCAAGGAAGGATTGTCTTTAGTAAAAATGTTCAAAAAATTAAAGGTATTCAACTGGACTTTGAGCAAGCGAATTCTAATGCTTTTCAACAAGTATCCACACAGTTAAAAGACGACATCATCCCCGAATTTGTCAATCGCTTTATTATGGAATAAAAAAACTCGCAACACGTGCGAGTTTTTTTAGTTTTTTTTTGTGATGTAAGAATCTTAGTTGTTAGACAATTTTTCCATTTCTTGTTCAAAAACTTCTTTGAACTTTTCATAGTTATAATCTGCTTTTATCTTTTCATCTTTCGATAAACGCTCGTGGTACTTAGAAGCCAATTTCTCAGCTGCAATTTCCATCGCCATGTAGCATTTGTACTTTCCTTGAGCAGTTTTGGTCATTTTTTCACAAATGGTGACTACGCCCTTGAGTTGTTCATCAACTACCGTACGCGACATCTCATTAAATGTCTCTGTCACTTCTTCCTTATTGTTAAATTCCGTGGAACTGACATAATTATCTCCTACGATTTTCATAGTTGAACTGATAGTTTTTGCAATCTCTGCCTGAGTGTTTGAGCGGGCCTTTTTCTTAGCCGTCATTTGGTCTAAACTCTCTCCTACAGCATTTCCTCTAAATGTATTCTTATCAGAAAAATACTTATCACCAGAACAATATTGCTCTATTAATACTTCACCTTGATCCTCAACGCTAAGCCCCTTTTTAGAATTACAAGAGAATATGGAAAAGGTCATGACTAGTAGCAACACTAAATTAATTTTTTTTGACATAACAGTTTAATTTTAGATTTTTTCAAATGTAATTGATTTTTTTAAAAAAAAGAAACAACTTCATTATCGAACCCTTTTTTTAATGATATTTGTAATTTAGGCATTAACAAAAAAACCGCTTTTTTTATGAGAAATTTAATATACACCCTAATTATGCTATGCTCTTGTAACCTCAGCATGGCACAAATTCAATTAGATGAAACAATTCTAACTGAAAGAGAAGTAATCAATGGACTGGACGTTCCATGGGAAATTAAATGGGGGCCAGACGACCATATTTGGGTCACTGAGCGTTCTGGTTTAATCAGTCGAGTCGATGTCGAAACTGGTCAGCAATATCCCATTCTAAATTTAGCTGCTCAGCTTTATGACTCTAGCGAATCAGGACTATTAGGTATGGAGATTCATCCTGATTTTAACAACGGTGCACCCTATGTGTTTTTAGCTTACACCTATGGGTCATCATTTAATGCTAGTGAAAAAATTGTATATTACGAATATGATGCTGACAATGACGCTCTCATAAACGAAACAATTATTGTAGATGGAATTGATGCAAACAGCACCCACATCGGCTGTCGTCTACTAGCCATTGACAATACCACTTTGTTGGTGACTACTGGTGATGCTCAAGACTGGATGGCCTCTCAAGACGAAACTTCCCTGACAGGTAAAACACTTAGAATTGATATAGACCCTAATGGCAGTAGTTTTGGTCAACCAAAAGCAGATAACCCAAACCCTAGTAGCTTTGTTTGGAGTATCGGCCATCGCAATGCACAAGGATTAGCTATTGCACCAAACGGCCATATATATAGTTCTGAGCACGGTCCCAACAACGATGATGAGTTAAATATCCTTGAGCAAGGAAACTTTGGATGGCCTAATGCACAAGGATTTTGCGATAATCAATGGGTAGATTATGGCTATGCCGAAGACCTTTCTAGCTCATATACTGAAAGTGACTTTTGCCAAGATAATAACGTTGTTCAACCGCTATGGAGTAGTGGTTCTTCTACCATTGCACCTTCAGATATTATTTGGTACGACCATCCGTCCATACCTGAATTTCAAAACTCCCTTCTAATGACCGTTTTAAAAGGAAAAAAACTAGTCCGATTTACCTTTAATCCCAGTGGAGATATCATTGAATCTGAAACGGACTTTTTTGTTAATGAATGGGGAAGATTACGAGACATCTGCGTTAGCCCTGATGGAAAAATATATTTAGCTACTAATGGTTTTACATGGCCTAGCCAAGGGCCCAACGAAATAATTGAGTTATACAACGCTGACTATGTTGCATCGATTCATGAAAATAAGTCATCTAAAGTAACTCTTTTTCCTAACCCCATTTCATCTAATGGCCAGCTTAAAATCAGCAATCACCCATTTCCTTTTCAAATCAACATTGTCAATCTACAAGGTCAAGTGGTGCTTTCCAAAACAATGACACAAACCACTCTTGATCTTGACGGACAACTTGAAAGTGGTGTGTACATGATAAAAACAAACCATCACATAGAAAAACTAATTATAAAATGATAAAATCAATCATTTGTTTGCCGCTATTATTTTTAAGTTGTTCTCTTTTTTCACAATCCTACAACAAACCAGAAAGTGTTGATTTTGATAGTAATTCTGGCCTTTATTACATATCAAACTCTGGAGAAGGTAGTATTTTGTCTTACCATCCTGCTAGCGACAATCTTGATTTTTTTGTTACTGGACTAGGTGTAGGACCTCATGGTTTGGAAGTAGTCGGAAATGAGTTGTTTGTTTGTAGCGGCAGCCGTCTTTTGGCCTTTGACTTAACAACTCAAGAGCAAACACTTGACCTCAACCTCAGTGCTGATTTCGCCAATGGAATTACTCACAAAGGAAATGATGTTTTTGTAACAGATTTTAATGGGAAAGATGTCTATCGCTATAATATAACTAGTGGAACAGTCAACATGTACATTGAAAATATTAATCATACTCCCAACGGCATATTTTATGACCATTTAGGAGACAGACTGTTGATGGTATGCTGGGATGACAACGCCCCCATTTATGAGATTAACTTATCGGACTCCATCCCCACTATAATTACAACGACCAGTTTATCCAATTTAGATGGTATAACTATGGATAATAACGGCGATTTTTATGTATCGGCGTGGAGTAATAATGCCATAAATAAATTCAATAGTGACTTTAGTGGTAGCTCCACAGTGGTAGTGCCAGCTATGAGTTCACCTGCCGATATTTATTACAACATTGATACCGATACGCTAGCCATACCAAATTCAAGCACTAATTCAAGCTCAGTTATATTTGTAGATTTTAGCTCTTCTAGCTCATACACATGCAATCTCACAGGATGTAGTGAACTGTCTGATGACAGTGGTGAATATAGCAACATAGAAGAGTGTCAAGCCAACTGCGAAACCATGAATATGTATGAAAATAATCTAATAACATCCTCGTTTTATCCAAATCCCACAAAAAGTGGGAATATGCTCACTGTGAGTAAAGACATCACTCATATTGAGATTTACGACTTAAAAGGAGTTTTGATTTTGAAGCAACCAATAGATAATAACAAGAGGGTTCCAATCCCCTACCTTGAGCAAGGGTTATATGTTTTAAAAACAAACCTCAGCGTTGAAAAAATTCTAATCAACTAGCTCATTATGGTGTCTACTCCTTTAGCCGAACGTTTACGACCTCATACATTAGATGATTTTATAGGTCAAGATCACCTCGTTGGAAAAGGCGGAGTTTTAAAAAAAACGCTAGATAATAACATAATTCCTTCGCTTATTTTTTGGGGGCCTCCAGGTGTGGGAAAAACAACCCTCGCACTCATCATTGCCAAGCAACTGAATCGACCATTTTACACCCTGAGTGCAATTAATTCAGGAGTGAAAGACGTTCGAGAGGTTATTAGCAAAGCCGACTCCTTAGGATTGTTCGGCCAACATGTTCCTATTCTATTTATTGATGAGATTCATCGTTTCAGCAAGTCTCAACAAGACTCACTATTAAATGCCGTAGAAAAAGGCATAGTCACCCTCATTGGTGCGACCACTGAAAATCCCTCTTTTGAAGTGATATCAGCCCTGTTATCGCGCTGTCAAGTTTACGTTTTAGAACATTTTAATAAAACTCAACTTACACAACTGCTCCATCACGCTATCCAAACCGATGAGCAACTAAAAAAGAAAAATATTAGCATAAAAGAATACGATGCCTTACTTCGACTTTCAGGTGGAGATGGTAGAAAGCTTTTGAATATTTTTGAACTGGTAGTAAATTCACAAACTAATGGTTCCATTGTGCTTACTAACGAAATGGTAGTGCATTCAGCGCAAGAAAATATGGCCTTGTATGATAAAACAGGGGAACAACATTATGACATCATTTCGGCCTTTATCAAATCCATACGAGGCAGTGACCCTAATGCTGCCGTATATTGGCTTGCCAGAATGCTTGATGGCGGCGAGGATATTAAATTTATAGCTAGAAGACTCATCATACTAGCGTCTGAAGATATAGGAAATGCCAACCCAACGGCACTTGTTATGGCTACTAATTGCTTTCAAGCCATAAGCAATGTTGGTATGCCAGAATCGCGAATTATTCTATCACAAACAAGTATTTACTTAGCTTGTTCACCTAAAAGTAATGCTTCCTACTTGGCCATCAATCAAGCACAAGAAGCTGTCAAAGAGAATGGTTCTTTGCCTGTACCGCTAGAACTTAGAAATGCTCCTACAAAGTTAATGAAGGACCTAAACTATAGCAAAGACTATCTCTATTCCCACCATTATGAAAACCATTTTGTTCATCAAGAATTTTTACCAAAAGACATCTCTGGAACTACATTTTATGTTCCTGGAGATAATGACAAAGAACAAAAAATGAAAGACCGGCTATCTAGACTTTGGCAAAACAAATACGATTACTAGAAATAAGCTAAATTTGTAAAAAATCGCTAATATGAAATCTATCTTCCATCTGCTAATTATTTTACTTTTAGTATCTTCTTGTAAGCACGACTTTGAAAAACCCAGCTGGAATACTGATTTGACGACACCCCTTGCCTATTCACAGTTAAATATATTAGATTTAGTAAACGATTCGTCCATCCGATTCGATACACTTTCTGACAATAGTTTAAAATTGATTTTCATTACAGAACTCATAAATTTCGAACTGGATAGTCTTATCGATCTTGAATCCATCAGCACCAGTAAAAACGTCAAGTTAGAAACCATCAATTTTTCCAACACAACCGTGTCACATGAGGTAACTTTAGGTAGCTTAATCGCCTCCATTGACTTTGGCACACTGTTATTCCCCAATGGAGGTAATGCCGTTATTCCGGCCTATTCTGACCTTCTAAACGATACGTTTCCTATTGATGCCAATGAGTACTTTGAAGAAATGACCTTTATTGATGGATTTATTGATTTAAAAATTAACAATCAATTACCAACTGACTTGAGCAATGTCCAATTAGAACTGAGAAATAAAAACGAAAGCACAAGCATTGTAACGATGAACATTCCCTTGTTGCCAAGCGGACAAACAGCCATAGAAACAGCCTCCTTAGCTGGACAAACATTATCAGGCGATTTAGAAGCAGAGATTTTGAGTGCTGATATTGTAGGAACCTCTCCCAATTCCGTAACCATTGATTACAGCGATGCTTTAATTGCTGAAATTGTCATACGAGATATCAACTTACAAGAAGGAATTGCGATATTTCCCAGTCAACAAATTTTTGATGAGGATACGGTCGTTGCGTTTGAAATTGGAGATGTTAGACTACAACGTGTAGTCGTAGATGAAGGTGGTGTTGAAGTCGTTGGGGTAAGTACCATACAAGACACCATAAAAATAGAATACAGCATTCCTGGAGCTACTCTAAACGGACAACCCTTCGAGTTTTATTATCAGCTACCTCCAGCACCCGTAGGTGGATCCATTTCCGTCACTAAATTTTTTGACTTCTCAGGGTACGAAATCGATATGACTGGTAAACTAGGCGATACCATCAATACCATTTATACTGAATCGCAAGGTTGGATTGACTCATCTGGTGTCATTACTCATATTTCTCTAGAAGATAGTGTATTCAACACCATCACGATAAAAGAAATTATTCCAGAAAGGGCCTATGGATTTTTGGGAACCGACACCTTCCAAGAGTCCTATTCTTCCGAATTTATCGACTTTTCAAATTTTGAAGGAGAAATTGATTTATCTCAAGTAGATGTCACTATCAGTACCGAAAATTATGTTGGGGCAAATGCCAATGTTTGGATAACTAATTTCAGTGCTCAAAACAATTCAGGAACTCTAGATTTAATTAGTTCTAACCTTTCCTCCCCTTTTAATATTTCCTCAGCCAGTGAAAATAATCAAGCCAATCAAGCCAATCCACCCATAACCCCCTCTGAAAACGCTTTATTATTTGATGAAAAAAATTCCAATATTGATGCGATTTTAGAAAGTAAACCTGAACTTTTAAACTTTGATTTTGAACTCGTTTTAAACCCAAATTCAAATCAAGACAGTGGCTTCATTTATAAAAATTATGGTATTACCTCAGATCTAGAAATTGGCGTTCCTTTAGCCCTATCAGCCAGTCATATTGTTTTAAGAGATACGATCGATATTGACATAAACGTAGAAAATCTTTTTGAAGGCAGCTTTACATTAGTGGCACATAACACCTATCCAATAGATGCCCAAATTAAAATGACATTACTGGATCAAAACGGAATGATATTAGAGGAGCTTAATTCAGACCAAGTATTACTAGCAAGCGAAGTCAATGCTAATGGGAAAACATCTGTGCCTACCACCAGTGAATTGACTTATCCGTTTACTTCCATTAGTGAAAGCTTAAATCAATGCCAACACATAGCTTTTGAAATCAAACTTAATACTCAACCTGAAAATCAGCCAGTTACTATTTACAGCGACTATACCATTGATTTAAAACTGATTGCTAACTTTAATTATTCATTAGACTAATGAGATTAATTATAAAAATATGTGTACTCAGCTGTCTTGTCAGCATAGTTTCGGCACAAGAAAGTAGCTTGCAATTTAACACCAACATGGGCTTGTTTAACAGTAGTATCAACGAACCCCTTTTAGCCCAATCTTATGGTTTTTTAGACGATATTGAAAAAGCCAACATTATTGACGCATTACAGTCTGAAAATTACATTCAATTTGAACTCGACAATCAGCTGAAGTATCAACATAAAAATGGCTGGAGTTTAGCCCTAAGTAACCACGCAGGACTGTATGCAAAATACAGTAAATCATTAATCGAGTTATCTTTGCTAGGAAATACGCCATTTAAAGGCGATAGTTTACAACTTGCGCCATTAGGTTTGACAGCTTTTCACTATTCACAGATTAAGGCATCTTTTCAGTGGGACCCTCATTTTTCCACATCACTATCTTTCATTGGTGGTCATCAATTAGCTACATTGCAAGTCGAAAATGCTATGTTCTACACTGAAAAATCAGGAGCTAATATCGCTTACGGCCTTGAATTTGAAGCTCATTATTCCGACACTACTGACCTATTAGACAATCCTTTTGAATGGAATGGAATGGGAGCTGCTTTGGGATTTACCTTTAATGATTCAATCGCAAATGGTATTTATGAAATTAGTATTCAAGATATTGGATTTATAAAATGGAATGAATCTACCAGCAATAGATATGTCGATAGTCAATGGTCCTTTGATGGAGTTAACGTTGACGATTTTATCGAGTTTAATGATAGTATCATAAACAATGATGTGGACAGCATTAAAGACCTTCTCAATAGGGAAACGCAAGACCATTATACTTGGAGATTACCAACCACCATAAATATTTCCACATTGCAAAATATAAATTCAAATTTTGTTAACGCTATTCAGTTATCATTAACCCATAAACTGACCATTTATGATTTACCAAGAGTAACACTAGAAGTCATTAAAAATTTGAAAAAACATGAGTTCCGTTTAGGTTACCATACTGGTGGTTTTGAACGACAAGGGTTTCAATTTGGCTATGCCTACAAAGGCAAAAAAACAAGCATTCAATTATTTACCAAGCAAGCCAATTCCATTATTCCCTCACAAAATTATGGGCTTCATATAGGGATTGGATTAAAAAGGGTATTTTCGAATTCTAAATAATAGCATTCTGTGATCAGTAAACTGACATCCGATCATTCTTTTTTTCTCATTGCCGGACCATGTGTTATTGACGACCGAGCAATGGCTATTGAGATGGCCCAACACATAAAAGAGGTGTGCCAAAATTTAAACATCCCATTTGTATTTAAGGGTTCATATAGAAAAGCCAACCGTTCTCGCATCGATTCATTCACGGGCATTGGCGACGAAAAAGCATTAGCCATTTTAGGCGACGTTAGAAATCAACTAAACATTCCCGTAACCACTGATATACATGCCGTAGAAGCAGCCCAACAGGCGGCAGAATATGTGGATATTATCCAAATCCCTGCCTTTCTGTGCCGACAGACTGATTTGTTGATTGCTGCTGCTAAAACTGGCAAAACAGTCAATATTAAAAAAGGTCAATTTATGTCGCCTCATGCCATGCAGTTTGCTGTACAGAAAGTAAAAGACAGTGGAAATAATAGCGTGCTTCTTACCGAACGAGGCAGTCAGTTTGGCTACCACGAGCTAGTAGTCGATTTTAAAGGTATTCCCACTATGCAATCCTTTGCTCCAGTCGTAATGGACGTAACCCATTCCTTACAACAACCCAATCAAAATAGTGGTGTTACGGGAGGACAACCCCAGCTTATAGAAACCATTGCTAAAGCCGCCATTGCGACAGGCGTAGATGGTCTTTTTTTGGAAACCCACCCATGCCCTAAGCTAGCCAAATCCGACGGAGCAAACATGTTGCCCCTCAACCAACTTGAAAATTTGTTAAAAAAGTTAGTACGAATTAAGCAAATACTTTAATTTTTGTAAATTCGTCTTTCAACTAAGCTTTTCCATTTCATTTAAGAAACAATCCGTTGTTCAGAATTTTCTGACAGCTACGTATTTGTTAAAAATAAAATGATGAAAGGATATACCGTTATTAAGTTAAGTTCATGGTGGTCGCCTGACCAACTAAGAAAAGAAGTAGAAAGCGTACTAAATGAAAAATCTACTCAAGGATATGAAGTCATATCCGTATCATTTGTTGATTCACTTGGACTTATTTTCCAATGTTTTGTTACACTCTATAAATAAGTACAAAAAAATCACTTGATTCTAAAAGCCGTTCGTCTATTTTCAGCACGACCTTCTTCCGTTTCATTAGATGCTATGGGTTGTGATGCTCCAAACCCTTGGTAGCTCATTCTTTTTGCATCAATTCCGTTTTCAACCAAAAAATTATAAACAGCTTTAGCTCTGTTTTCCGATAAAGTAAGGTTGTGAATAGTAGAACCCACATTATCGGTATGCCCTTCTATTTCAATCTCAAGTAATGCGTTGTTGGTCATGAAATCAACCAAAGTATTTAATTCTACCTCCGATTCATTTTTGAGAGTAAAGGCATCGGTATCAAAAAATATATTGTTCAAAACAATAGAGTTTCCTTTATCAAGTCGCTGTAAGGGAATATCCAATTTGAGAGCTTGTAAGGCACTTTGCTCATCCAATGAAAAGTTTTCAGAATGAAATAAATAACCCTCTTTGGAGACGTTTAAGGCATATTGAGTATTTGCTGGAAGGCATGTGAAAAATTCTCCTGATTGAGTGTAGGTGAAAGATGAAATCATCACTTGTCCAGTGGCTAAGTCAACTATTTCAACAGAAGATTTCATGGGTGTTTTAGTCTCAGCATCATATACCTTGGTATTTAAATAAGCCACCTGTTGAGCTTGATGTTGCTCAGGTAAATAAAACCAAAAAATATCTTCTTGACCAAATCCCGATTTATCCGACGCAAAATAGGCCGTTTTACCATCCGATGCCACAATTAAACTATTTTCTACCCCATTGGTGTTAATGGGATATCCTAAATTAGTAGGTATTTGCCAATCGGCAGAGGGGTATGATCTGCGGCTCATAAATAAGTCAAAATCGCCCATTCCAGGATGTCCATTAGAGGCAAAATATAACGTTTGATTGTCAGTATGGATAAATGGTGACATTTCATCGGAAGAAGTATTGATGGTTGGCCCCAAATTTATTGGAGTAGAAAAAGTACCTTTTTCTGTCAACACACTTTTCCAAATATCCATATTACCATAACCTCCTGGACGATTACTTACGAAGTACAGTTCTCTACCATCAGGAGAAATTGTTGGTTGAGAATCCCAGTATTTGCTATTTATACTGGGACCAATATTACGTGCCTCCGACCATTTCCCATTGCGTTTGAAACTGAGGTATATGTCGCATCTTCCAAAACCGTCGTCTCTATCACAAGCCGTAAAGAATAAGACGTTGCCGTTTGGTGCCAAACATTGAGCTCCTTCGTTCCCATGCGTATTGACAGAAGACCCCATATTTTGAGCTTTGGTCCAACTGCCATTTTTTAATTCACTCTGATAAAAATCTTCTGACACAACCCCATTTTGATGTGGTCCTCTTCTGGTGATAACGAATAATTTACCATCAGCAGAAATACTCGGCAAATATTCTTCCCATTCACTATTTACCCCTTCCCCCATGTTTTGAAAATCAAAATTTACAGGATTTTCAATAGCGTGTAATGCAAAGTCGCAATTTTGTAATTGGCGTTTGGCTGAGTTTATGTTTTGTGTGCTTTGATTTCTAAAAGTTAAAAAGTGGCTTAGCGTTTTTTTAGCTTCAGAATAATTGGCTAACTGCATGTATAGTTTACCCACTTTTAAGTATCCCCAAGCTGTTTCGGCATTGTTGTCAGAAAGCCCTTTGAGATAGTTGTCAATGGCTTGATGAGTCTCACCTGCCTCTTCCTTAATTTGCCCTAACAGAAGATAAGGCGGTAAGTATTGAGAATCTTGCCTTATGGCTGAATGGATAAATTCTATGGCTTTCTTGTCGTTATTTTGTTGG
Source organism: uncultured Flavobacteriales bacterium (assembly GCA_963991165.1). Lineage (GTDB taxonomy): Bacteria > Bacteroidota > Bacteroidia > Flavobacteriales > UBA7312. Next base: position 21,557 of record CAXDOW010000021.1, read on the forward strand.
AACAACTCAAGAGATTTAGCATAGGCCTTTTTAGCTTTATTCGTATTTTGCGATAGAACTGCTAGTGGCAATAGTAAAATAATAAGTATCTTTTTCATACAATTCAATACATGTTAAGGAATACCCATGTATTTGTGGGTTTGTAAGGAAATATTCCATTTGGGATGTTGCATCACATAGTTTGTGATAATGGGCATCATTTCTTTTTCTTTACTCCATTCGGGTTGTAAAAACAATTTACAATCATCAGCGGTTAAATTAGAATATTGTTCTGACCAATTAAAATCATTTTTATTGTGTATAATAACCTTTAACTCATGAGACATAGGAATTATTGCCTTCAGTGGCGGGCTATTTTTCTTGGGAGAAAGGCAAATCCAATCAAACTGACCCGTCAATGGGTAAGCTCCTGAAGTTTCGATATGTGTGTTATAATCATGGGATTTTAATAGTAGAGTAAGTGGTTCCATATTCCACATCAATGGTTCACCGCCAGTAATAACGACTGTTTTAGCTGGTGTTGCTTGTATTTGTGTTAGCATATCGTTAATGTGTGTTGGAGGGTGTATGTTGGCATCCCAACTTTCTTTTACATCACACCAATGACATCCAACATCGCAACCCCCTATCCTTAAAAAAAAAGCTGGTGTTCCTGAAAAAAAACCTTCCCCCTGTATGGTGTAAAAGGCCTCCATTAATGGTAACATTTTACCCTGTTCTACTAACAATTGTGTGGCTTTATTCATGAATCAAAACCTGTTACAGCGTAAAGTGTATTTCGTAAAAGCATAGCAATGGTCATTGGTCCCACGCCACCTGGAACAGGCGTTATGAAAGAAGTTTTTGGGGCAACATCGTCATAGTTAACGTCGCCTAGAAGTTTCCAACCACTTTTGGTTGTATTGGACTTGACTCTGGTTATACCAACATCAATAACACATGCTCCCTCTTTGACCATATCAGATGTGATGAATTCGGCACGGCCTAAGGCCACAATTAATATATCGGCCGAACGACAAATTTCTTTGAGGTTTTTGGTTCGACTGTGAGTGAGTGTTACAGTACAATTTCCTGGATACGAATTTCTCGCCATCAAAATACTCATTGGCGAACCTACAATATGACTTCTACCAACTACTACACAATGTTTACCCTCAGTTTCAATCTCATAGCGTTTTATAAGCTCGACAATGCCAGCAGGTGTAGCAGGAAGAAAAGTGGGGAGGTTAAGTGCCATTTTTCCTATGCTTTGGGGATGAAAACCATCCACGTCTTTCGAAGGAAGTATGGTTTCTGTGATGGTCATTTCATTAATGTGAGGAGGTAAAGGTAACTGTACAATTAAACCATCTATGGCGGAGTCTTGATTAATTTTTTGTAGCTCAACTACAAGTTCTTTTTCAGAAATTCCTTCATCAAAACGAAGAAGTGTGGAATGAAAACCTACCCGTTTGCAGGCCTTTACCTTAGCTGCTACATAGGTCTCGCTAGCACCATTCTCCCCTACTAAAACAGCTGCTAAATGAGGTTTTTTAAAACCATTATTGACTAATTTTTTTACCTCCTCAGCAATTTCTTGCTGAATGTCTAGAGACGTTTGTTTACCATCTAGTATTTGCATATCTAATGAATTTACATTCTAGGCATACCACCTTGTTTTTGCATCATTTGCATCATTTGCTTGGCACCACCTCCTTGCATCATTTTCATCATTTTACCCATCTGCCCAAATTGCTTAATGAGCTGATTGACTTCTTGAACAGAGGTACCACTTCCGTTGGCTATTCGCTTTCTTCGACTGCCGTTAATAATTTTGGGATTAGTCCGTTCTTCTATGGTCATGGATTTAATCATGGCTTCTATGCCTTTGAAGGCGTCATCGTCGACATCAACTCCTTTGAGAGCTTTGCCCATTCCAGGAATCATTCCCATGAGGTCTTTCATATTACCCATTTTTTTTATTTGCTGTATCTGCTTCAAGAAATCATCAAAACCAAACTGATTTTTAGCAATCTTTTTTTGCAGTTTTCGAGCTTCCTCCTCATCAAATTGTTGTTGGGCTTTCTCCACTAATGATATTACATCACCCATGCCAAGTATACGACTTGCCATCCTGTCAGGGTGAAATACATCTAGACCATCCATCTTTTCGCTAGTCCCTATGAACTTAATGGGCTTATCGACTACCGAACGAATGGTCAGAGCAGCTCCACCACGAGTATCTCCATCAAGTTTGGTTAAAACAACACCATCAAAATTTAATTTGTCATTGAACGCTTTAGCTGTGTTAACGGCATCTTGACCTGTCATGGAATCGACAACAAAGAGAATTTCGTTAGGGTTAATGGCTGATTTAACATGAGCTATCTCAGTCATCATTTGTTCATCAACGGCTAGTCGTCCAGCAGTATCAACAATGACTACATTGTTATTGTTAGACTTGGCATATTGAATGGCTTTTTGAGCTATTTCAACTGGATTTTTGTTGTCTATCTCTTTGTAAATGTCCACTCCCACCTGTTGGGCTAAAACACCAAGTTGGTCAATCGCTGCTGGTCGGTAAACATCACATGCCACAACGAGTGGCTTCTTCTGGTGTTTTTCTTTAAGATGTAACGCCAATTTTCCGGTAAAAGTAGTTTTTCCTGAACCCTGAAGTCCAGCTACCAAAATGATTGTTGGATTTCCATTTAAATTGATTTCAGAATGCGAACTTCCCATCAATTCTGCCAATTCATCACGCATAATTTTGGTGAGTAATTGGCCTGGCTCTACTGCTGTTAGTACTTTTTGACCGAGGGCTTTTTCTTTTACTTTAGTGGTAAACATTTTGGCAGTTTTGAAATCCACATCAGCGGTAATGAGTGCTTTGCGAATTTCTTTCATGGTTTGAGCCACATTAATTTCTGAAATACTTCCCTGTCCTTTGAGGACTTTAAAGGCTTTTTCTAATTTTTCTGATAAATTTTCAAACATCTTTTTTACATTCTTTGTGGTACACTAATACCGAGTAGTTTCATGCCGCTATCTATGACTTTACCAACGACTTGACAAAGTGCTATTCTAAACGCTTTTCTGTCTTCATCTTCATCGATAAGTATAGGGACATTTTGATAAAACCCATTAAATTCTTTGACTAGATTGTAAATGTAGTTAGCTACGATTGCTGGGTTGTATGCTTGTGCTGATTCCTTAATGGTTGAAGGGAATTCTAACACTTGTTTAATAATTTCTTTTTCCTTACTTTCTAATGTCAAACGGTCTTTATCAAATACTATGTTATGAG
>CAXDOW010000022.1:0-24571 GCA_963991165.1 uncultured Flavobacteriales bacterium
ATTTAGTGCTTTTCTACAGGGAACCTTTGATAATGTAGTAAACACCTTTAGTTCACTCAACTCAGCGGTTGCAAATTTGGCCTCAGCATTTTCGACAGGTATAACCATGAATCATCAATTTACTGGCGATATGAAGCTAGCCTTTAAGCTTGATAACGATGAAGGTTTACGAAACGCCGTTGCTCAAGCCATGACACCCGTCATCGTTAACACAATAACACAAGAAATAGACAGAAGACTAAATCCTAACGACTTCAAAGCGGCATAAGATATAGACATGACTTTTATTATTGCAGGATCGGAAAGTGCAGTCCAGACGCTTTTTATCAAGGCGTCTCCCGATACGTCTAACACGACTACTTTGTATGTTGGGCCTCAGGCAACAGAGGCTGAAGGTATGGATTTGTTCGTTGTCGGCCCCGCCGCTAACCAAATGTCTTTGTTTATTAAACAGGCGAATCAGCCAGCTAGTGGGCAGATTACAGCTTACATAGGTGGTTCAAAAAGTGAAGCTTTTGCTAGCGATGAATATCAGGGATATGCCCCACTGAGCGTAAGGGGTTTTACTGGTGACTACAGCAATCTTGAAGTTGACTTGTTTGTTAGTGGTCCAGGCATTGAATCACTGAATGACAACACATCTATTTTTGTGGATGGTGGACCTAGAACTTTTTCTAGTGGTGTTTTGACACTTCGCACTTTTGGTGAAGCCAGTTCGTTAGATCCAGATTCAGCACAAGCAATGGCGTCTTTGTATATCAAAAATCGACAGCTTGATAATACCAACATGGATTTGCACATAGAAAGTGATTTTAATGCAGGACAAACTGCTGATTTGTTTATAAAGTCAACTGCAACCAGTGGAAATATTACATTGTTTACAGACGGACAAACCTCCTCTAACGAAAATATCCCACTATTTATTAATACTCCATTTGACACAACGGGCATTCAGCTGTTTTTAGTTGGGTACAATCAGAATTAAGGTAAAAAATGTCAGTTTCATATACAAATGCATCGGGTACTTTTGATTTAGCTAGCTCTTCTGGGCCAAATCCCAGGTATTCTATATCTATGGAAACCCAGCAAAAGTCAGGCATTGCTTACGCAAACAGATACAGCATTTCTGCTACAGGTACTTTTATAGCAACGGGTGACATTACCACTCAAGGCGAGAGAGCTAAAAGTATACTTGACGAGATTGCTGTGGAGTTGATTCGTAGTGGTGGATATGGCACTTTGACAATTCAGAGTCCTGGCGGTTCGACTAGTTTGATTTTCAAAGACTGTAAGTTGCTTACCATTGACGCAGCTGAACAGGACGAATCTAGCCAAGGAGTTACAACTCAAGAGTTCACGGCAAGTTTTGAAGCCTATAAAATGCAACAAACGTCAGGAGCCAATGACGATGATTTTTACGAGAATCTTGGAGATGGCGATTTAGATGATTTGAACGAATCTTGGGATTGGGCAATAACAGAAGATTACACATCCGATAAACAGGAAAGCGAAACAAACAGAAACTTCACAGCAACCTACACCGTTTCCGCCACAGGTAGAGGTAGTAGTAGTACAAGTGGCTATGAAGCGGCTAAGGCGTGGGTTCAATCTAGAGTCGCCACCAATAGCAACCCCCTTGCTGCTGAAGATCTTCTAGGCAACCCCAACACATTAGATGGACTTCCGCCTGCTGCTAATTACAATCTTTACAATAAAATAACATCAAGAAATGAAGATACCTCATCGGGGTCTTATTCTGAAACAGTTAGCTGGGTTGTGTCTAAACATCAAGCTGGTTGCAGTGTTGACATTAGTGGGTCTTTAGATCCCGCCGGTGCAGCCAACACTGTTGATGTTAGTGTTACGATAACGGGCTATGAAGATAATTTGGAAGGTGAAACCTCCTCCAAGTACAGCAATGCAAAAGCTTTTTATGACGCTAAGGTTGAGCCATATCTTCCGACCTGGGCAGAATCCCATTATAACACATTTTTAGCCCCATCTCTTACTGCTACTGGAAGAAGTCTAAATGGTTTTGTTACTTCTAAAAGTGTGTCAGCCAATGAGACCGATGGTGTTATAACTGTTAGTGCTACTTTTGATGATAAAAATGTTTTACTTGGAGCTGTTGACCAAAATATCCAGATAACAGACACTAATGCAGATGGTGGAAATCAAATTGTAGCAATCATACCTGTAATAGCTAAAACTAACGGTCCAGTTATACAAGACATGTCAACCACTGGTGAAAGGACTAGATCCATAAGTCTTGATTTAACAATGGATCAAAACAATAGAGTAACTAGACCTGACGGATACGCTCAGATTGCAGCATATATTCCAAATGCAAATCCTGTTTATAGACAAAATGCAAGCGAGACTTGGAACCCTTTTAGTGGTGCTTACAGTTTGTCAGTGGATTATGTTTGGACGGACAACTCAATAACGAATTAGGAAGGAAAAAATGGCTGAATCACCAATAACAATGTTTGGTGCATATGTAAAAAACCTTAGTGTCAGCCTTGGTTGGGGCGGGCAAGGGGGAAGTATGCAGCTTACGTTGGTTGAAGATGAAACTAACGGGGTAGTGATAGAAAAAGATGAAAACGGCTACCCTTTCTACGGAAGTGAAAACTCTCCACAAACAGGAACCGCTTGCTATTTTAAGTATGGCGACTTCTACTTTGGTGGAATCTTTCAAAGGTGGAACTACAAAGAAGACGCTTCAAGCGGTCGCACCTACGACATCGTGTTAGAATCCCCATCTAAATACATGGATGGAGTTCAGCTCATATTAGAAAACTTTAACGGTGCCCACGATGTTTATGCAAATCAGGGAAATCAAAATGAGTTTAGCACAAACTTGAGCGGTCACGCTACATATGGGGGTGGTCAGAACGGAGGGGGCGGCAGCCTCTACAATGTGTACAATCTCTTTGGTGCATTTGAAAATCCCGTATTTGGACCAGTTCCCTACAATAATTTCGGACGTTCTGGATTTAGATCAGACGGTATGCCTATATACAACATTCTTTATGCATTAGATACGCTTATAGAAAGAAACACAAACGAACCATTTGGTGGACCTATCGCTCTCGGGGAAACCAACACAGGTCAAAGTGCTAGTTACTATGGTTTAAATGTTGATGCGTTAGCGGACTTTTTTGAAAAGTATAATTTTAACAACCAAGATCTTAACGACTACACAATACAAGGACCAGTTAAAAGCGTAAACGGCTTATTTGGCGAACTTGCTGAACTGTTTCAATTTGACTACTATTTCGACATTCAACCCGCTGATGGGGTGGCGAATCTACCTCAGGGTGGTGGCAAGTTGTCCGACGTTGATATTTTTCTTCGTGTGACAGATAAAACTCAGCCACCAGAGCCGAACAAGATACGACAGTTTGTTAAGTCCGAACTAGCCAAGCCCAACGATCAGAAAGTGCTGATGAACTACAGCCTTGGTAAGGAATTTTCTACTGCTACAACTCAAAAAATTGTTTGGGGCTCAAGAAGAAGTAGATATTTAGAGATAGATCCAGCAACTCAATCCGCTGCTATTTGGGGCAAAACATCTTCTACAGTAAGCAATTCTTACAATTTAGTTGGAAATAATTCTTTTGGTGGGGCTAAAACTGCTGGTGAAGTTTATTCAAACATTGCTGAAGTTTGGCCCATTTACATCGAGGGATATGGTTTATATAATGTGACCACTTTCGAGCTAAGAATGGCAACTGGCGGCAAGGAGTCGTGGCAAACTTTTAAAACAATGCAAACCATAACGCAATCTGAGCCTAATGGTCAAAACAATGCATTTACAGCACCTTGGTCTGCTACAACAGATTTTACCAGCAATATGCTTAATTTGTTGAATAGCAACATTGGAAATGCTTATGATCTTGTTAATACCAATTTTCAACAAGCTTTAAAGCAATGGAATGGAAGTGAGTTTTATGGTAAACTTGCTGACAGGATTTTTTCAGGTGTTTCGGCGGTAGCTAATAATTCATACAAGCAAGAGTTTTTGGTTAGCTTACCTTCAGAAAACTATAATCAACAATACAACATTTACTATCCTACATTTACAGACTCTAGCGGTGGAACCTCATACGAAACCGAGGCAAAAAAGGCGTGGGATGTGGCAAGTTCTGCTTTTATTGACATTAGATACTACTCTCCAACTGTAGATGTTGGGATGTTTGATTCTAGTGGAAGGCTGGAAAGTCTTGTCGGCTATCCTACAATTGGAACGCCTAGAGTTTTGGGAGGGGTTACTTACCCTGGAAGTGCTGATTTAAGTGCTTTAGGTTCTGATTATGCCATAGGTACACGCAGTGCATCAGGTTTGATTGTATCTAAAAAAGGAAGCCCAGAGCAAGAAACATATTGGGCTCCTAATCTTTTTAATCCCTCGACAGGTTCTTTGGTGGTTGTCTTTAAAACTGGCGGTGCCCCAAAAGACTTTGATGGCTATACCACCCCAGATTTTGGGTTGACCGTCCTTTCTGAATTGTTTTTTGGTATTCAAATGCCACCCGAAAAGTATATATCAACGGGTAAGACATCCCTTCAGTTTCAAGTACCCCCAGACACTCTGATGCCATCTTATTTTGGAATACCTCAAGAAAGTCAAAGATTTAACTATGGTCCCTGGGTGACACTTGTAGAAAACAATTCGCTTGGACTACCAGGATTTTATAGCCCCAACGGATTGGCTGAGGCTGTAGAAACAGAGCTGTCTCCTGAGACTTATGGTGGCTACGCAACACTTCAACGGGTTGGATCAGTAACGGCGGCGGTAGCAAATTCTGATATGCATGAATCTGAAAGTGGTTACTGCCAAGTAGTTGGTGCTCCAGAGGTGAATATTGGAGAAAGGTTTCAAAACACTGGTCCCTACGTAACAAACATGGATATTAGTGTTGACGCAACGGGTGGGATAACCACGACTTACAAATTCAACACATGGACTCCTGAGTTTGGTAAGTTAGCTAAATACAACATAGATAGAATAGCTAAAACAAACAAAACAGGATGGGAAAGAGCACAGCGGGACAGGGGGATGATAAACAAGCCTCCATTCCCTAAGATAAAGTTTGAAAAAACCGACTTCACTCAGCTACAAAGAGAGAAAATGGCCTTTGTTGATAATGCTGGTTTGAAGTTTATTTTTGGAATTAAGAACAGAAACGTAAATTAGGAAGGAATTAGAGATGGTATTAGATGTAGCAGGAGCCTTTGCTTCAGGTTCTGATGTGGCAGCGTCCGCCGCGACCAATCCAAATCAGGCCGCAATTAGCTCTACTGAGCAAATATTTTCGCCAGTGACAATTAGGCAGGGTAGAGCTAAGCAGCCAAACGACCCCTCTGGATTTGAAGTTCCTCAGACTTTGCCTAATTCAAACGGTACGTTTTCCAGCAATCATATTGGTCCCACCAGGAAGGAACTAGATCCTTACTTTTCCACGGCTGTTACGGGCAACACCGTGGATCATATAAAAAACGTTGATTATCAAATGATGATGAGCAATGGAAACGGTGAAAATGGTGGAGATGCAAATATTAGAAAACTAGACAGAAGCACTATTAACGCTGTTTCTGTTAACCATTTTCGCGGTCCTATGATTATGAGTGGCTGGGGATTTGATTTGGCAGACAGGCCCGTGCCAGCTCTTTCTAATGACGAACCATTTAGATTTGATCCTGAAACTGTTAATAACAGGTCGGTCTGGAAAGCGGGACCAATTGACTTTAAGTGGGATATAGAAAGAAAGGTGTGGTCAATGGGACATCAAATGCTGCACGGCGTGGCTGATGGACCTATTAATAATCCAAAAGACCCCTGCACTCCTACGTTTTTTAAGCTAAAAGTCTTCAGAAATAATCATGGGGAAATTGATCATCTAAACAGAGGCACTGCTATGGCATCTTTGTCAAATTGTGACCTGAGTGAAACAGTGACTGTTACCAACAGAGATCCTAGCTTGCAGCAAGATAATTATTATGGCTTGGTTTACGTTGTTTGTGCAAGAATAAATTATGAGTGGGTGCCAATATGGGTTGGCTGTCCTGACGAAGAAATTGAAAGAGTTTCAGAATTAGATGGCGAACCTCCAGCATGTGTATGCTAAAAAATCAACAAAATCTTTATTTATGTGTATATATAAACACACTTACCAAAAACAAGGAGATACCTTAAAATGGCAGAAATAACTTTTAGATTACTTGGAGAAAATAACGGCGATCCCGCCCCTGGAGTTAATAATCTTTCAGGATCTGGAATTGCTTTTTTTGGTTCAACTCTTGGATCTTCTGTTGCGGTTGGTTCGTATCAAGACACAAGTTATGTCTCGAACGGAGACGCTAGCGACATCGCTGACGCCACCAACAACATTAAGTTTCAGACTACTTCTCAATATCCCAGCGGAAGATGTGTACTTGACGCTGTTCCTGGGAGTGCTTATGAAACGGGGCTTTCGGGCGTTCGTAGTATGTATGGAACTGTTGGAATTATGTTTGGACATACCTCGGAAGTTAGGGTTCAGAACTGCCAGTTAAGAATTTATGATCGTAGCAATGTCAACTATCCTGCTAGTGGTGTTAACACCAAGGTGGCGGAAATCGTAAACTATGGTGGCGGAACTTTCGCTACTCAAGGCACTGACGATGGTCTTGGTTCTGATGCGTTTGGTAGTGGTGACTTGTGGTGGTGGGGTGAGCCTTGGCCCACTGACCTATGTGGAAATGGAGAGAATTTCTATACAAATAGTGTCGGCCAAACTTTCTACAATGGTAGAGATGGCGAAAACGTCAATGGGGATCAGAGACTTTCTGAGGCGGGTGTGGTTGGTAGTTACGACTCCGTTGGGGGAACTGGTGTTATTGTTCCTTTGTTGGACAGTCCTGGCTCTGGTGGAAAACAGTTACAAGCTAGCGAAGTTGTTAGTGGAACTGGAATGGTCTGGCCAAAATGGACTCAGTATTGCAGAGACACTACCGATCAAGGCAATATCAACTCCGACGTTCAATTTGGAGACGGCAGCGACACTACCAAGGTTGCTGGCCTAGCTTCTATCGACAAAACCTTTGGTGGAACTGGTGTTGACACTCATCACACTTGGTCTGTAGCTATTTCTGCTAGCCCAAACTCCAGTGGAGCAAAAGAAGCATATGGTCTTTATGTATCTTTAGAATACTATTAAAGACAACCGCCTTGTTGCGTTTATAATAGAAAAGCCCGCGATTCATTTCGCGGGTTTTTTCGTTTCTGTAGCTTTCTTAAATACAAAAAAATAAGCGGTGCAAACGACACCGCTTTTTGTTTCTATTGTTATGGGGCTATTCTAGCATGTTCTTGATCTTGTTTGCTGCGTCATCGGCGGCTGCTTGTTCATGATGCTGTCTAGCCTCTTCTAGATAAATAGAATGAAGTGTTTCAGATAGATGGGCTCTAACGGACTGAATGTCATTCGTTGGAAATTTGTTTGAAGCAGTAAGAGTGTCTACCCTTTCATTTTTTACAACAGACATTGTGATAACGACTTGGTCGTTGCTGTTTAGCTCTGAGATTTTCTGCTGTAGATCTTTAAACTTTAGAGGCTTTGGTGTTTTGATGTTCATTCGACTTGTTCCTTTGCAATGTAAAAAAACCAACATCTCGCAAAATTTTGCTACGAGACGTTGGATTAAACCGATTGTGAGAAAAGGAGGCATCGCTGTGATCCCCTGAACGGGTAAAAACCCATGAGAACCTGAACAGCGATTGACCTCCTATTTGTTGATGGTGGGGTTGCTGTAGACTACTCTACAGACTTAGTTTGCGAATTCCACTTGGTCCAGCCGTTATTTGGGAGCCAGTTTCCATCGCCATCCTTTCGCTTAGGAAAGAGTCCGCCACCCTTCTTGTTAACACCAAACGCTAAACGAGCACCACAATCAACACATCGCAGCTCGTAATATTCGTTGTCGTCAACATTTCGCACTACGAATCGTACATTTTCAGATCCGCACTTGCCACAAGTGGTTTGACCAAAAACTTCTTGAAAAGAAGCTAGCTGATTAAATAGATCCTTTTGAGTGTCACATTCAAAAGAAGCTGTGAGTTTTCCAGAACTAAAAGTCGCTTTCATTAAATTATCTCCACTGGTTGTTATATCCAGAAATTTCACTAGACACTTGTTTTGTGCCCGTTTGATACTCGTTTAAGACTCCTAGCATCTTCGATGCCGTCTTTTTATTAATGTCCGAAATATCTCCATACTTAGACTCACCCATATTGATAAACTTTAGTACATCAATGTCTAGTTGCTTACACTTGGTATCAATAAAGTTAACCTGGGCAGAACTAATCTTGTCCTCTTCTTGCCAATCTCCATCTGTAGACTGCCGTTCTTGTACAGACTGTCTAACAATAGAAGCTACATCTTTTTTGGCAAGTTCCTCTACGGCTAAGCACTTGACTTTAAGAGCCTTCCTTAGTGCTCGCCCTTCCGCTCGCGTACATGCGGTAGCCACTGGATGAGCACAAAATAGGTCATCAGTGTTACCGTGCCACACGTCTGCAACATCAGAGTAGGTTCTTAATTGTCCTGAGTCCATCCAGTCGATCACAACTTCAAAAACGACGGTAGCCCTACCAGGACCGTCAGAATCTGTAGCTGGCCAAACTTGAGATGGTCTGCTAACAACAATAGTACCTAAAAGCTCTTCTGCTACTCTTCTCAATCCTGCACAAACAGGGTTTCCATCAAATAGTTCGCCTTTGTGGAATTTGCTCATTACAAAGTCACTCCACTGCTCAGAACCATAAGCTGGCATTACATCTTCATTCTTTTCCATTTCAATGTCCTCTTTGATGCTTTCAACATCAAACAAATCCCGCTCTGTCATCAACTAATCTCCAGTTCAATAAATCTTTTAGATTTGGGTGGAAAGTTGGCAGCTACTTTTGCAACCGCTTCTTCGACCACATCCCACAGTCTCCTCTCAACACTAAGATTCATACCTTTACAGAGATACTTTATTCGAATCACACAAAAACCCTTACCAATTAAAAGTCCGTTTTTGATGCTGTCTAATTTTACCGTCTCTGCAAGCTTTTCCTCTCCAAATATAGGAAGAAAGTGTTGTGGTCCATCTACTTCTATTATAGTCTTTAGTTCTGGCAAAAGCAAGTCTATTTCAAAATTTCCTTGAATTAGACCCTTTTTATGCATAACTACTTCATAACCCATCTCCTGTATTTTTTCTTTGAGAAATCTCTCGGCTTTAGATCCTTCTATACAAGCCTCCCTAAGTGCTGCCCCAGCTTTTGATTGCATTTCTTTTTTCTTAACTGGGTCCATGTCATCCCATCGTTTCTTAGCTCCTTCTACGAATTCCTTTTTAGACTCTTCGGGCATTTCCTTCCAAGCCTTTTCAACTCCTATGCTGATAGCCAGCTTTGTTTCGTCGGACATTTTTTTGCCCTCTGTTGGATGGTCGGCCCTACCCCTTTCGATAGCAAGTTTCATAGCTTCAGCCTTGCCTCTAATGGTTACATTATTCTTTTTCAAGATTCTTTCAATCTTTTTAGAATAGGTTCCGATTTCTTCAGCGATTTCAGCACAGCTACAACCCTCTTGGTATCTCTGTATTACATACTCGTCATTAACTTGCATAATTTTCTCCTTTAGATTGTTCTGCTATAATGCCAAACATCTGCTCCATGTTCCAGTTGTCTACAATTCCTACAACTTTCTTGTTGCAAAAATTCTCAATACATTCTGCATGAGACTCGCTTCTTGCAATAAGTTTTAATCTATCATCTCTTAAAATAGACATTGCTGATGAATACCATACAGTATTTCTTAACCAGTCCAGATCCCAGAAGTAAAGATAGCGATCCGCTTTATTTGCAAGCTTTAGGGTTGTTTTAGCACCCTGCATAGTTGTTGCAATAATAGATCCTCGATAGGGAGACATTAGTGCTGCCATCCTGCACGAAAAGCATGGGTGCTTTGGAGGAATGCATGTTTTGTCATGAAACACAGAAGGTGACACATCAGTGTTTTCTAAAAGGTTGTTAAATTCTTTAATCAAATAAAATGATCCCTGAGAAGGTGAAAGATCTTTTACATACGCTGCTATATTTAACATTATGCCGTCGCCCTTTTTAGATATAGTTCTTCTGCTGTTTTCATTGACAGCTTGTCGCTTTCGTAAATTCCTTTTCTGCCAAAAATGTTAAAGACGTTCTTATACATGTTATATTGGTCTGACATGACACCATCAAATGGTCTATTGGTCCACATTCTCATAAGTGTCCTAGTTTTACCAAACATGAAGTCGTTCCGTAGTAGTTTTGAATCCATGTCTTCTCTTCTGCTTTTTTGTGCCAATAGTAAAACTTTGTCATCAGCCATAAAAGATAAATCGCAGCACAACAAAGGTCCGTTAATAACGAGGCAGTGACTGTGGGCAGATTCTGTTGCTCGCTCCAATCCCAGTCGTACCAAATTTTGAATGTCAAACATCGGAAGGGTGTTGTACGAGTGAACTTTTTTCACAACCTCCTCTGTTGGGCTTTCTTGTGGACCGTTTCCACATAGGTAGATTGTAAAATTATCGTATAGTGAGTGGTAGTGCCTCACAGTTTTTTCTACAGCATCCCATCTAACTCCTGGGTTATTTGGAATCCTTTTTGTTAATAAAACTATACCTACTCTCTTATTCATAATAGACTCCCCGCGTTTATATTCTTACTTAATGTGATCAAAGTAATCAACAAATTTCTCCTTGTTTTTGCAGTACCAACTAATAGTATTTTTTAATCCTTCATAAAGTTTGGTTTTTGCCTCAAAACCTAAGATTCTGTAGGATTTATTTACATCTAAACATCTTCTTGGTTGACCATCTGGAAAATCTGAATTGTATCGAATTTCACCATCATATCCCATGATTTCAGAAATAGTATCAACTAAGTTACGAATCTTGATTTCACTACACGTTCCAATGTTGATGGGGTGAGGAGTGGTCTCAATCTCTAAACTTTTACAGATTGCATCTGCACAATCTTCTACATAAAGAAACTCGCGGCTAGCGTTGCCTGTTCCCCATAGCTCGATAAAGTCTTCCTTTTTTGCAATAGCTTTGTCCACCTTTAGAATAAGTGCAGGAATAACGTGGCTACTAGCAGGATTAAAATTATCTTCTGGCCCGTACATATTGACCGGAATTAAGTTGGTGGACTGAAACCCATATTGTTTATTGTATGCAATAAGCATTTCTGTTAGGGTTTTCTTTGCAATTCCGTATGGGGCGTTGGTTTCTTCTGGATAACCATTCCATAAATCTTCTTCCTTGAAAGGTACGGGTGTAAATTTAGGATAAGCACATACGGTGCCAACCATAATAAACTTTTTAAGCTTTTCGTACTTACGAGCAGTTTCGATTAAATTCATCCCCATCGAAAGATTGTCATAAATAAATCTTCCTGGTTGTTCTCGATTGATTCCAATACCACCACAGGTAGCAGCTAAATGAATTACATAGTCTGGCTCTAATTCATTCAAGGTGTGTTCAACTTGTTTCTGGTTTGTCAAATCGCACTGTCTCTTGCCAACCAACCCGATTATTTCATAGCCAAAATTATGCGAAATGCCAAAATTTTCATTGAATTGTGAATTAATATTCCTCAGCTGATTAAGCACAGCTTTTCCAAGGAAGCCACCCGCTCCCGTTATCAAAACTTTAGGTCTAACCATTTAAACTCTCCTTGTACTGCGTAATGATGCTGGACGACAAGTCTTCATATCCAAACTCTTTCAATATCTGTGCCACCCTGTGAAAACCTGTGTGATTACGCTCAACAAGTCTGTAACCTCTTTGAGCTAATCCCAGTCGGGATGCAGGATCTTGCAAGTATTGATCTACCAACTCTTTGAAGTGTTCTGGACTTTCTGCAATTGGTACGCAGTCTTCAAATAATGTTCTGTAGCCTTCTACATTATCACTAATACAGAAACCACCCGCATACAAAATCTTGAAGATTCTTTCATTTACATCAAATCCGTATGCTTGAGCATGTGGCTCGCTGAGGTTTGGACATATTTTTGCAGAAACAAAAAGATCTTTTACTTTTTTATCAGTAATCATACCACAGTACTGATTAACGTTGCTCCAGGGTTGATTTCCAAATATTTTAGTGTGATACCTACCGACAGGATTCAACAAAGGAAAAAGATACGACTCGATAACTTGTCCTTTATAGGGCCAGAAACCTCCAACAAAACCAATGTCGCATTCCAGCTCTGGGTCGAACTTGGCACCACTATAACTGGATGTATCGGCACACATCATTAGTGAAATAGGTTTGATCCCTATAGATTCAAAGTGGTTGTGTGTATGAGGTATTGCCTCTGGGCTGTAGTGTATATGTATAAACTCAGGTTGGCCGGTTTGATTTTTTAACTCTTCCAACATGTTTCTTTCTTCTGTGCTGCATGTCAAGATGTTAAATCTATTGTGGTCAATTTCTTGAGTTTGATAACCCCAATCGCCAGCACGAAGTCCTACTTTTAGATGTGGTCGTTCCTTGATACACTTGATGGTTGCACGATCAAGGTTGTAAGCCTGACCCATAAAAATATCTGGTTCAAACTGATCAAACACGTCAAATGCAGGAGTTGATTTGACATCCCACATTGCAACATTCATGCCGCAAGACATAAAAGCGTTAGCCCAAGCCATTCGTTGATAGTAATGAGCGTGTGTGCCGTCGTTGCTAATCAATATTTTCATCTTATGTCCTTTATTCTGTCTATTTCTAGTAGGTTTTTATTTTTGGGTTCGTAACATTTAAAACAACCACCAAGCTCAACAATATCATTTATTACTTCGAAAGACAATCTTTTCTTGTCTTTTTCTTCAAACTTGCTCAATACGTGAGATAGTAATTTGTACTCCTTTTCTTTAAAAAAGGCAATTTGAGCCCATTTAACTGGAAGTCCATACGACATAATCGAAAGATTTCCTTCAATAGAAGTTAATCCAACTTCGTGCTCTTTTATTAACCCTTCTGTGTCCATGATAACAAAAGACGTAGAGTAGTCTACATCTATGGAATTCTCATTAAACAAAATATCGCCATGAATAAACATGAACGATTGGCCAGAGGAGTTGTTGAATGCCAACCTCAAACTTTCCGAAGAGTTTGTTTCTTCGTACATTTGATTTTCTACAATTCTAGTTTCATTCTTTACTTTCTTAATTACTTTGTTTGCATAACATCCAACAACTGTGATTGTTTCTACTTCGTCTTTGAAATAGTTGTGTATTGTGGATAGTTGATGTTCAATGAGTGGCTTAGATTTGATTTTAAGCAAACTCCTGGGCTCGTAAGACTTTATCTTTCTACCACGACCAGCGGACAAAAGAGCCACCGATGTGTGGTCGGTGGTCCTTTTGCCTTTTTTAATTCTTGTTACAGACATATATTATCCAATAAATTTAGCGTTTTGTTCAAAAATTTCGCTTGTCATCTTCATGGATTGATTTCTTCCATGTTGATTTGCAATAGCCAAACACTCTGGCACATGGGTAATCATGCAAACTTCAGAAAGTCTAATCCATAAATCATAATCCTCAGTACAGCCTATAAATCCTTGGCTAGCGGGACCGTGTAGTTGACTTTTATAGAATTCTCCACTAGGAAGTTGCACCATTTCCAGATATTTCTTTTTGATAAGTGCATTACTATGTACCATGCATTGTTTTCTCAAACCTTCTTTACTGTAAACGGGCTTGAATGAATGAGTAGTATAGTGCGGGAAAACATTTTTGTAGTCTGCGTATGCAACGCCTACTTCTTCGTGTTCGACAAGTTTTGCTACCAGTTTTTCAACCTTTTCTGGGTAGTAAGCGTCATCAGCATCCAAAACGCCGATAATATCGGCCCAATCCCAACACCAATTAATTGCCTCATTTCTGGCGACACTAGCACCAGAGTTTTCAATTCTTTTAGAGTATACAAAGTTGCATGTGCAAAACTTTGATATTTTCTTCCAAGAATCATCCGTAGACCCATCGTCTACAACATATAGACGAAGTTTTCCTTTGTATGTTTGATTGACAATACTTTCCATAGCGGCAGTAATAAAATCGCCATAGTTATAGTTCGCACAAATAATAGCTACTTTAGGAAGCATTGAATTCCTCCCAGGTCATAATGCTAGAGCCTTCGCTACGCTTATCAGCAGCCCTTACCTTTTCAATAAAACTGCTACTATCTGTAACCTTGTCATCAAAAATTTTGGTCCTGTTTCCATTCAGAAACTTAAACAGGTACGCAGGAAACATCATTTTGTTAAATCCATCGACAGGTTCCACTAAAACGATTTGCCTCATGTCTAAATTTATCACTCTATCAAGCTTGTCAACTGTGTCTGAATCTACCGCAGTTCCGCTATTTACATACATTATCCATCCATTTTGAGCATGGCTAAATGCGGCGTCTAGATGAGAATTCGGTCTCGACATAAGCTCTGTCTGTAATAGGTGATACTTGGTTTCCGACATTTCTCCAAAGTGAGAGATGAACAACCCCCATATCTCTTCATTATACTCTACTTTGTCATTAATTACAACAACAAAACTGGCTTTTTCGCTTAATTTAGAAATAGATCTAAGTGTTACATCTAAATTTTGCAGTGAAAATTCTAAGCCCGCTTCAAACTTTACAAAGAAACCAAGTCTTGGACGAACCTCTTTCAAGGCTACAGACTCTGGTTCTAGCTGTTCTTCGAAACTAAGTTTTTGCAGCCATTCATTGGGTCTGTAGGTATTACAAAATCTACCTAATTGGAAATTATTTTCTTCAGTGGTGCCGTCAATCCCTAGCTTTAGATGTCTATTCATTGTGCAGCCAGTTTGAACTCCGTCTTCAACCTTGGCAAATGTGCAGTTTTTGCAATTGGTTTTGATATTTGACATTAGGACTTCCTCACTATTTTGATTGTAAATGTTCCATTGTTGAAATTTTCTTCTTGCGACTCAAACCCTGGGGCGATTTGAACTATGTGATCTTTTGTTGCTTCTAAATCTAGAAAGCTCTTTAGCATTTTCGTCTTGCTTGCTAGAATGCTGTTTAAAGAATCCAAAGGTTTTTCAAATTGTTGAGATCTAGAAAACAGTTCCTGAAAATCAAAGTCGTTGATTACTACGGTGCCGCCAATTCTAACCTTTTTAAGAATAAACGACAAAACTTTTTCAACATCATCTCGTTCAAAACAAGACAGAAAAAAGTCACAAATCAAAGTTTTTACTTCTGAATCGTCAACACCACGGGAAAACGATGTAACGTCTGAAAATTTTTTATATCCAGTCATTGATGATTCTAAAGTTGTTAAATGTACTAACATTTCCAGTCTCCTACTACTTTATGGAAAACGGTATTCCAATTTTCTAAAAATTTGTTTAGGTTGAATTTTTCTTGAATGGTTTTTCTTCCAGCTTCGCCAATTCTTTTTGCTAGGTCTGGCTTATGCAAAAGCTCCCCGCACCAAAACTTCATTTCTGCAACATCTTCCGCTATGATTCCATTCACACCGTTTTCTATGATTTCAGGAATCATACATGTCCCTGTTGTGACAACGGGACATCCACAAGCCATAGCTTCCAACATAACTGTGGGCACAGGTGAGTGAATGGAGGTGTTTAGAAACACTGCTGCATTTTGATAAATGTGTCTCAAATGTTCCTTAGAGCTGGCAGGCTGGGAGAAACCAGCATGTTCTCCCGTGCATTTTCCGACCACCCGACAAGGAACAGAGTAAGCAACCTCTTTCCACAAGTTAAAGCCACAACACCAATCCCTTGAGGGTAACTCATTAACCACGGACAAGCAGTAAGAATCTCTAGATGTGTTTTCAGCACCTTCGCTCCAGAATTCCGTGTCCACTCCATGCTCTACAACGTAAGAGTTCGTATCCAAGTAACCCCATTTTGATCTGTTATAGTTAGATATAAAAGAGTTGTGTTGTATTGGTAGTTTTGTATAATTGTTGACTTGTTGATTTACATCAAATCTCACATCTGGCAGAACGTGGCAATGACGAATAATAGGACATGGTGCCTGCATAGCCATTCCCTTTGTTCCAGTCAGTAAGTCGTGTGCAACCTGCAACCTGTCGCAGCTGGTGTGACTTAAAACTAAATCTATGTCAACCCACTCAGGAAGAGTGTCAACTATATGGTAGTTAGATGGAACTGGTGCGTAGGTTGTGTCCCACTCCTTGCCAACTTTTATTGAGTAAAAATTATGACCAGTTCTACACAGTGTTTCTTCATATCGTTCATGTGTAGCAAATGTAAGGATGTTTAGTTTTTCTTCTGGTGTTCTCATGTAAGATCTTACTGATCTTGCACTTGCTCTAGCGGTCATTCAGAATTTCCTTTATAAGTTTTCCAACTTCTTGGTGGCTATAGCTTGCAGCCTTTTCTTTAAGCTGTGCCTTGGTTTTTTCTCTGTTTTGCTCAACAGAAAGAAAATTGTATGCCTCTCTCATATTTTTTGCCAAGTCTCTAACATCAATCTCTAACCAGTCAGCATTGGAGGTGTCTAGTCCGCTGAGCGTGTTGACTGCACCAAAACATGGAACTTGGTAAGATTTAACAGGGGTGCCCGATGTGTGCTCCATACCAATACCATCAGTAAATATAGATGGAACACCCATTGCCATTGCTTCCAAAGATGGAATGCAAAAAGCTTCCCCTCGACTAGGCATAACAAAACAATTCATTTGCTTTAGTAGTGCCAAGTAGTCTGCTTCACTAGCCATTCCAGCAGCAATCACTTCTTCTGTATATTTGTGCCTTATTCTTAATCCATTCTTGACGTGTTCCATGTACTTCTGTACTTCTTCAAGGCTAGCTTTAGAAGTTTTTATCAAAAGTCGCACAGGCTCTTTGGGGTCAAACTCCATATGAAAAGCACGCACCAAAGCTTTGACGTTTTTTCTTTCGATAAATTCGCCTACGAACCCAAATACAAACTTGCCTTGCAGGGTGTTGATTGGTGTTTGCTCTGGTGGGTTTTCATATTTTGAAAGATTCAACGAATGGGGCACGACCTTTATAGGTGATGTAACTCCACTATTTATAAGCGAACGCTTTGTAGGCTCGCTAGGAACCCACATTTCATCCATAAGGTTGCACTTTCGATGCCATCCCGTTTGCTTGAAATTGCTGCTTTCTACCGCAAGATAGCCTATGTTCTTGTAGTTTGAATTGTAAACATAGTTTTCTGGCAGTGTGTGCTGAACTATAGTATCACAACCATCGGTTGATTTCAGTTCCAACATTCGTATCTTTTGATGCTCTATTGAGCTATTCGTATCATCCTTTGCTTCATAAGTAACTGGTCTTGGAACTACAGAGATACCAGCAGAAAGCATTGCGGCAATATTGTTAACAGCAGCATTGCCCCATCCTGTTCCGTCTCGATAATGACCTATATACAAGACTTTCATTTAGACTTTCCTTAAATCAATTTTCAACATACCGTTACCAAATTCATAACGTTTGTAAGAAATATCTTTTTCTTCTAGGTATTTAATTAGTTCTTCAGCTTTCGTTGGTGCATCATCAACCAAAACGACAGAATCGGTATGTTCTATAGCTTTGAATTGATTTAACGTTTGAATATGTGCATCTGGAACTTGACTAATGTCTGCACCATCTAGATAATAAATATCGTAACCTTCTTTGATTAATTCTCCACCATCTCCGAACAGGTATTGCACAGGATACTTAAGGTTGCTTGCCAAAAAGCTAGAGTGTGCAATGTGGTCCATGTTGATGTCAGCCACCGTGATGCTTCCGCCATACATGTTAACATACTCACCCCAAAACAACTCACTCCATCCAGAACCAATGCGGTATGCAATCTTTAGGGTTTCTGTCGCACCAATTTGAAACACTGTTACGGGATTTGGAGCGAATGAATCTAAGATCTCTTTAAACAATGGGTCTCTTGCTTTGTTTGCAAACACAGGATTAAAAATTGAAAGATCTTTGGGATCTCGTCCATTTATAACTGTCGCTACGTATCCGAAATCATTAAGTGTTTCTTGTGTTGACATTTTGTCTAATCTCCTCCCAGCTATTCCATTGATTTCTTAAATTAGTTAATTCTTTTACTGCCATCTCCATGTTAAATCGTTGATATTTATCCTGTGAAGGCAGGTGCGATTCATTAAAGTAATAATCTTCTTCTGAGTTTTGAACACGATATCCAAAAGTAATATCTTTAACCACTTTGGCCCAAAAATAAGTTCCAATCCATTCTGGTTTGTGTAAAACTTTCTCAAATATGTAATTTATTTGAGCCGTTAGCTCTGTTATCTTTGAAGGAATTGTGGTGACTGGCTGCTTGATTTGGGGAGCGGAGAACCATGTTTCACTAAGATCTTTCATTGGGACGCTCTTAAAGTAGTCAATCCAAACTTGTGCGGTTTTATCCCAGTTATAGTGACTTCTGGTTTGTTCTGCTATTTGAATTCCTTTGGGCCTCAAGGCTGAAGGGTTTTCTATAATCTTCTCAAGCATCGTAACCATAGCGTCGTTGTCGGGTATGGCTCGATAGCATCCGGTCTCGCACTCCATAGCTAAAGCAAGAGGGTTGATAGGCCAAGCACCTGTGTTTTCAATTACAGATTCCATAGCAGAATAATTCATAGCTACGAATGGGACTCCGCAACAAGCCGCCTCTAGTTGAGGCATACCAAAACCTTCACTGTTTGCATACTGAACATACAAGTCAAACAAGTTGTAGATTTTACTTAGCTCTTTGTTATCAATAGGATTGTCGATACCAACCATTCTTTTGGTTAGTGTCTTACAGTTTTCACAGAAACAAACAGAGTCCTTAAAAAAGTCTGCACTAACAGTTCCGCAAGTGGGGCATTTGTAAGTAAACAAAACTCTGTTACTTAACCCAAATTGATCTAACAAATCAGGTATTTCCCATCCAATATCTGGATAGTAAGTGTGGCAGTAAAGAAAAACATTGGGATTTTTTGTTCTGTCTAAAAGATCTCGAAACACCTTGAATAGATCTGGATACAGCTTTCTGCGTTGATTCCGCATAACTGTGCCGATTATGATAGAGTCTCCATCTAGACCCATACTTTCCTTGTGGGCGAATTTGTCTGCGACAGGTTTATAAATTTCGTTTGCTGCTGGCGAAGCAACGTCAATAAAATTAATTTGGTCACTTTGCTCCAAAAGAACATCCCTGCCAAACTCGGAGTATGCAAATACTGAGTCAGCGTCTGCAAAGGTGTGCATCCACTGTGTGTTTTGAGGCATTGCATCCACGGTCGGCATAATTGACCAGTGAAAGAAATCCCTAAAAGGCGAACGCTGTTCAAATTCAAACATCCACCAGTCACGGATATCCATCACAATATCAGGTTTGAAGTCAATGCACGCACTGTTGAATACGTGATCTCCAAAAGCCCTGGTGGGACTTCTTGCATAGTCTTCAAAGTCTGCATCTTCTGCCAGCGGTCTATTTGCATAGACTTTCCAGGGAACATCCTTGATGTGCTTGTCGTTTCTGTCAGCGTAGCACGCTATTTCTGCTATTTCAAATTCTTCAACTTTATGCATTCTGGACAAGACTTCATGACTATATGTAGCATAACCAGTGCCTTTCCAAGATGCATCGTTAACCCAAAGTATCTTCTTTTTTCTCATTGTTTCTCTCAATAAATTAAAGTGCGGTTTTGGTTGACCTGCCAAATAAGCTGAGAACCGCAAAACTCACTTTTGTTGATGGCAGAATTTTAAGACCTCAAAATTTTGAAGCTAGTAACTCTAAAGTAAGTATCCAGATATTCTGGATTGTCTTCATTTTGAACATTTCTTGCTACTGATTCAATAGCAATCAACTTACCTTCTTGAGCATATTTTTCAATAGCTGAAGCAGCTGAATCCCAAGCTTCAAAGTTTAGATAGGTCAGGTCTCTGACCTTTCCTTCGTTGCTGCGACCCTTTCTAAATTCTTCAATTTCAAGTTCAAAAATACAAAATGGAACACCATTATCTGATTCCAGTTCAATGGGGTGAGTTAGCTTGCCTAAAAAATGGCACTTATTCATGTTTAGTCCTTTCTCAAATTTGAGAAACCTTGTTGACGATAAACGATCCCCGTTTTTTATCAATTTCGCCCATCAACAATACAGTATTATTTTCTAACAATAAATCCTTGTGGCTCCCATATTGTTCGGGGAAAACTGTTACATCCTCAAGAGACCCACTACCATCTTCAACAGTGAGAAAAGCCATTTCGTCGCCTTTCTTTGTTTTGATGACTTTTATTCGTTCAATTTCAACAGCAAGATTTGCTTTCTTTGTTATCACCTTGTTGACCACATCTTGGCACACATTTGTTACCATATTTAGGTCTAAACCATCAACTTTATTGCAAGTAAGGCTGCAAGACATGTACTTTTCTTCGTCAATAGCGATTATGCCAGCTTTGTCTTCAACATCGTAGAATGGGTTTTCTAACGAGTCTTTGATATCGTCAACGGTAGGTTTTCTTCGTGAGTTAATTTTTACTGTCTTAAACATGTTCTCAATAGCTTCCGCCAAAGAAGCAGAATAAACAGAAGGATCTTCACTTTTGTAGTTGTCGATAATTCCTTGTTGTTCTCTTGCTGAAAGTTGTTTCCAACTATCAAACTCGTACAACATTTTTTGTCTACTTTCACGATTGTTCTTGCCATTGAAGGCACCTACAGAAATCAAAGCAATTGTTGCACGCTTGTTAAGACGTAGACCAGCGACTAGATGAATCAAGCAATCCATCCAAGTGTAGCCCGAAACGTCAGTGTTAGATATGTATTCCACAATCTTTTCAGATTCTTTTCCTACGTGTTTTACGTGTCGCAAACCGTATACAATCTCGCTTTTCTCGCTGTGTCTGTGAAAGTCGTTATACAGGTGTTGCAGACGAGGAGGCAAAACTTCGATGCCAGCCCGTTTTGCATCCATAATTAGTTGCTTCTTTTCAATATCTGGTTTAGGCTTTTTTTCTGCTCTATTGAGATATTTCTCGTAGAATGTCTTGCGACGGTGGGTTTTGCAATAGGCAGACCAGTAAGCGTTGATAGCATATGACACAGCGTGAGACTTGTTAAATGCGTAGCGATTAGACTTCTCAATCCATCCGAAGATCTCTTCTGCAATTTCATTGCTAACAACGCCCTGCTCTTGAGCCCCCTCCAAGAAAGCCTTCTTCACTTTTTCCATGAGGTCGGCTTTCTTTTTACCAATAGCTTTACGAAGTGCATCAGCTTCCTTTAGATCAAACCCAGCTAAACTTTGAGCAATCATCATTGACTGCTCCTGGTAAACTAGTACTCCGTAAGTCTCTTTCAAAATTGGCTCAAGAGATTCATGCAGATATTCTACAGGCGAGTCGGCCTTGTTTGCTTTGCGATCAGCGTAGACTTGTGTCATACTCTTACCGCTGGCATCTTTAGCTAGAAGGGTTCCTGGGCGAATCAGACTAACAAGAGCGGCCAGATCCTTGATGCTTCTAGGCTGGGTTTCTTTGGCCCAGTGTCTACCAAGATTAGATTCTAACTGGAAAACACCCTTGGTATCCCCATCGCATATAGTGTCCCAAACTTCGGGGTCGTCAAAATTATTAATATCAAACATGAACGCTGCTCCAAGACTTAATCAAAATCCACGACTATAGGCCATATCTTCTACACACATAAAAATGTCTGCACCATTGTCATAATACATATTATAACCTTCAGCACCAAGAATGTCAACCATATCTTTCTTTAAAGCG
Source organism: uncultured Flavobacteriales bacterium (assembly GCA_963991165.1). Taxonomy (GTDB): domain Bacteria; phylum Bacteroidota; class Bacteroidia; order Flavobacteriales; family UBA7312. The sequence goes on from CAXDOW010000022.1 coordinate 21,854, forward strand.
ATAAAACCTTTCAAACCTTCTTCTTCATGTTCTTGATCTGTCGCCTCAATCATCATGAAAGGCTTGTACTTTCTGATTGTTTCGATTGCTCCTTCAATCACTTGCGACTCCTTACCCTGAACATCAATCTTTAAAAAGTCAACGTCTTCAATTTGCAAACTATCTAGAGTAACACAATCAACAGAACCTTCAGAATCATCCTTTACCGCATAACAACCACTGTTATGATGATGATGCCTAAAAACGCTAACCTTTCCAAGATTGTTGGAGACCGCCACATTGTGAGCTACGACGTTGTTCACGTCATTTGCTAAAATGTTGTGCGTCAAAAGTTGATAGTTTGTATCACAAGGTTCAAATGTGTGAACCACATCATACAGCATAGACAAAGGTAGACACATTGTTCCAATGTGACCTTCTACGTCTAAAAACGTTTTATTTCTACCCGTACTTCTAATAAATGATGCAATAATATTTAATTCAGAATCTCTAGGTGGCGTTCCCATCCAATAAGGTTGGTGCCCTCCACGGTTGATGCTGTAATTAAATGCTGGGCAATTTGTTTTGTATGAAAAGCCATCCCAGTTAGCAGTAAAAATAGTTTGATTACTTGACATATAGTTCTCCATTTGCAAAAGTTTTTTCAAACTTGATTTTCTTGGACAAATTTCTTTGCATCTTTAAAAACTTGATGAGGATATTTGCTGTATCTTTAACATCTTGCAAAGCATCGTGAGCATTGTCTTTAGACATACCAAAATAGTCACGCATAAAGTCCATGCTGTACGAATTTCCCACATCTGCATTGTTTTCAAACCAGCAGTAAATATGCTGCATTAGGTCCATTGTAAAAATAGGATTGAAAATCTTTTGTTGGCCCTTCTTTTCATCCCAAGGACCAAAAGCTTTGCACATTCGATTAACAATCGGCATATCGTAACCGTTAATGTTATATCCAGCAGCAATAGGAGCAGTGAAACTTGTGCCCTTCCAATTGTACTTGTCGCAGAACTGGGCAAACTTTTTCCAGACCGTTTTTGGCATCGGCCCCTTGGAAATTTCTTCCCTTGTCTTCCTTGTGACTTCTAAAGCCTTGTCTTCCACTGGATCAAACCCTGCGGCGATACATTTCTCGTCATCAACGATGCATCGTATCTTGCTTTCAAAAACACCTCCAGGTTGCAGTTCTAACTTTCTTGCATGAATCGCTACGGCTGCAATCTGAGTAGGTTGACACTTTTGTGGGTCTCTTCCAGTCGTCTCAAAATCGAATACGATAATATCCCTATAATTGATAACACACCTCTACTTTCTTTTTAATTAAAACTATTCTTATCCCCCGTTCTGTATTACCGATTACTTAGACTTTAGTTCCATAAACTTCTTAACCGCTTCGTCAACATTGTGAAACAACTGGTGATACTCATGACGATCAGACCACACTTGGTATTTTGCCTTTGGTACACCAATAGGTGTGTGCATTACGTCTTCTAGGTTGCATAAAGATACCCCATTTGAAGATTCTACACGAGAACCATCATAAACTACAGCAGCATAAATTTCTTCGAACTTATTCATCTTCGCAAATCTCCATTATTTTAGATAAAAGATCAATTCCTAAGACATCAAACTTAACATGTCCTTGTAACTCTAAAGCGTTCATTTCAAAAGCAACAATCGGATCTCCTGATTTATCTACAGTCATCGGGCAAACATCTGAAAGTTTGTGCTTTGAAATAATTACACCGGCGGGGTGTTTTCCTTGTGACTTGTTTGTTCCCTCGATGTTGATTGCTTGTTCAAACAGGTTTGCCAAAGGTCCGTCAAGCTTCCCGTCATCATTGACAAAAACCCAGTTCTTTAATTTCTCTGGTTCGTTTTCAAGAGTCCATCGAATTACAGACTTGTCTTCCATAAGCTCTAATTGATCTGAAATACGGGCCTCTTCTGGAATGCTGTCTGTTATCTCATTCATTTCAGCAAATGACACAGCGTCGTTCATTCTTAACACCTCTTTGATTGCAGAACGTCCTTGCAGTCGTCCAAATGTGATCATCTGTGCAACATTCTCATTTCCATACTTGTCTTTGATATAGTCGATAACTTCGTCTCTGTGCTCCGCTGGAACATCCATATCAATATCAGGGATAGCCACGTTTCCATCTGTGTTACGTCCCTCGTTGTAAAATCTTTCAAAAATCAAGTCAAACTCAATTGGGTCCACTTCTGTAATGTCAAGCAGATAGGAAACTAAACAACCAGCAGCAGAACCTCGACCAGGACCAGCAAGCCAACCCTTTTCTTTCACCCACTTGATAATATCTTGAACGATCAAAAAGTACCCAGACAACTGAGCTTTGAAAATAACTTTAAGTTCGTGCTTGATTCTATCTCTGTAGATGTCGCTTTGCTGCGTTTCTTTAACCTTGTTAGAAGGAATTAGTTTTTTCTTCCATCCCTGACGGCACAGCTCTGTTAAGTATTCATCTTCGTCGAAACCGTCTGGGCATTCAAACGTAGGAAAAGAAGGTTGATCTGCAAGATCATATTCTTCACACTTGTCAACGATCCGCCATATGTCTTTTTCGCCAACTGTTGATACTCTTTTCACAGGTATTGTGTTTTTATCAGTTAGATAAAATGTATCATTACCATCAAAAAATTGTTTAAAGTCATGATCAACGTTCTTGATTTTCTTTAGAGTGGTTTTGAGTTTGC
>CAXDOW010000023.1:0-23842 GCA_963991165.1 uncultured Flavobacteriales bacterium
GGAATTAATGATCCGAAAAAAACTAAAAATAAAACAATTAATAATGTATATGAGACTTTAGAGTAATAGATCATCTGATGATAATTAGATGTAAATATAAAAAAAACAGTTACACTACATGATAGCATTACCGTTTTGTTGTTTTAGTAGCGAGGGTAGAAGACCCTATGGACTATAATAACTCAGTATCAAAACTAATTCCCTATTGTTTACCTAAAGTCAAGCTAATTGATAATGAACTTCAAGATTTTGAACCAGTTGTTATTAATTTATATTTGGATAAGGTTTGTAAAGAACAATAAGTTTACAATTGATAATAGATAGAGTGTTACAAAAAGTGGTTCATTATCCTTATAAAAAGACCTAAGGATCTAACTATTAGGTCACTAAGTTTATTGGTAGTGATAAGATAGTGTGGGGAATTATTCAATGATTACTTTCTTTTCAACCGAACCGTCATTATATATTTCAATAAAAGTTTGATTTTTAATATTAGTCTTTCTGCCAAATAAATCAAATTCTGAAATTGTTAATGGTTATTATTTACCAATCATTATCTTTTCCGCCATTTTTTAATGTTTCTACAAGATCGTTTAGTGTTTTGTTAAATTGAGATTCAATTTGTTGTTTTGCTTCTGCTTGTTTTAATTTTCCTTTTTTAGTGTAAATCACCCAACCACCCATAGGACTTCCTGAAACCAATACAGATTGGCTATTTTGAGTTATCTTCATATTCAAATCTGATATTTCGAACTTTACTTTACCATCTTTAAAATTAAGGCTTGTATAATAGGTCATATATCCAGGGATATTAATCATATTCTTGAAATTAACATCAGCATACGTTTTAAAGCTCATCATTTCTCCTTCTACATTACCTCTCATCACTTCATTTGGATTTTTGTAAGTCTCGTTTACATATTTCACAGCGTTTTTATACAATTCTTTTGCGCTCTTACCTTCAACCTCAATAACAATAAAATCCTTTTCTCCATAGCTTATCCCGTCAGGATTGAGCGTTATTTGAGCAAATGTTAATACAGATTGAAAAATTAGTGCTAGTGTTAAAATTCGTTTCATTTTTTTAAATTTAAAATTAATTTTAGCAAATATATCATTATCTACGTTCTATAAGAATGAAATTTGAACGGGAGGTGGTAAAAAAGTTTACTGAGTATATCAGTACATCACACGGGGAAATATCGATATTTCATACGTGAAATTGGAGTATTTTTTAAATTGTTGGGAATATAAAAAGAAAACCCCTTAATCTACTAGATATAAGGGGTTTGTTTTAAGTAGCGAGGGCAGGACTCGAACCTACGACCTTCGGGTTATGAGCCCGACGAGCTACCAACTGCTCCACCTCGCGATAAGAGGGCAAATATACGAAAAAACAACGAACTACTCCTATGCCATATATCTTTTTCCAACAATGTAATAAAGTGTACTTTTGTTGATTCATGATTTCAGCAAGTAATATTTCAGTTTATTTTGGTGGACAAGAATTGTTCGACGATGTTTCATTTATGGTGAATAAGGGTGACCGTATTGGCTTAGTTGGAAAGAATGGAGCAGGGAAGTCAACCTTACTTAGAATTTTATCTGGCGAGCAAAAAGCCAATGAAGGCTCAATATCTACTCCAAATGAGTCTACCATAGGTTATTTAAGGCAAGACTTAGAGTTTGAAGAAGGAAGAACAGTACAAGAGGAAGCAGAACAAGCCTTTCAAGAAATAAAAAAACTTGAGCAGAAAATCAACAGCGTTAACTTAAAAATGAGTGAGCGAACCGATTACGAAAGTGATGGTTATATGCAACTCATTACCGATTTGAACGACTTAAATGAACGTTTTGGTATGCTAGGAGGCTATACTATACAATCTGAAATGAGTCAGGTTTTATTAGGTCTAGGATTTCAGCTTGATGATTTTGACCGACAAACCAACGAGTTTAGTGGTGGCTGGAGAATGCGACTGGAGTTAGCAAAAATCTTATTGAGCAAACCAGATGTTTTATTACTTGATGAGCCTACTAATCACCTAGATATTGAATCCATTGTTTGGTTAGAAGGGTGGCTAAAAAATTATTCAGGAGCAGTTGTTTTGGTGTCTCACGACAGAGCCTTTTTGGATGCTGTGACTAACAGAACAATTGATTTAATTTTGGGTAAGGCTAACGATTATAAAGCCAGCTATTCTAAGTATGTTGAGCTCAGAAAGGATAGACAAGAAAAACAAATCCAATCCAAGAAAAACCAAGATAAAGAGATTAAGCAAACAAAGATGCTTATTGAAAAATTTAGAGCAAAGAAAAGCAAAGCCTCTTTTGCTCAGAGTTTAATTAAAAAGTTGGATAAAATGGATCTTATAGAAGTAGAGCAAGATGAAACTGCTTCAATGTATTTTAAATTTCCACCTGCTCCACATTCTGGAAAAGTAACCCTAAAAGTATCAAACGTTTCTAAAAAATACGATGACTTACAGGTGTTAAAGGGCGTTAATTTAATGCTTGAAAGAGGAGATAAAATTGCTTTCGTTGGAAAGAACGGTGAAGGTAAAACCACTCTAGCAAAAATGATAGTGAATGCTATCAAATACGATGGAGAAATAGAATACGGTTACCAAGTAAAAGTCGGTTATTATGCCCAAAATCAGTCAGAATTATTGGATGAAAATAAAAGCATTTTTGAAGTAGTTGAAGACGCTGCCGATGAACACAGTCGACACCGTGTAAGAGATATGCTAGGGTCATTTTTATTTAGTGGCGATACAGTTCAGAAAAAGGTTAAAGTCTTATCAGGTGGTGAAAGGGCAAGAGTAGCATTGTGTAAATTGCTTTTGGAGCCAGTAAACCTGCTCATTATGGATGAGCCTACCAATCACTTGGATATGGTATCAAAAGACATTTTAAAAACAGCTTTAAAAAATTACGATGGCACACTAATCATTGTTTCTCATGATCGAAGCTTCTTGCAAGGATTGACCCAAAAGGTGTACGAATTTAAAAACCAAAAAATTAAGGAATACCTCGGCGACATTAATAACTTCCTTGAACAAAAAGAAGTGAAAGACTTCAAACACTTTGAAACCAAAAATAGTAAGGTGCAAGAAGTTACTAAATCCAAACATTCTGAAAATAAAAGTTCATACGCTCAAAAAAAACAGTTGGAAAGAGACATACGAAAGACTTCTAATCGAATCAGCAAATTAGAAAAACAAGTTGAATCTCTTGAACATGAATTAAAAATATTGGATGCTGATTTAACTCAGCCCGAAAAGTTCAAAGAACTATCTTCGCAAGCAGGTTTTTTTGAATCCTATCAGCAAAAGCAAGATGATTTAAGCAAACATATATCGCAATGGGAGGAGTCAATTAATGCTCTAGAAAAATTAAAAGAAAAAAGAAATAACTACTAGTGGAACATAAATCAGGTTTTGTATCTATTATTGGCAACCCAAATGTTGGAAAATCTACTCTTATGAATGCATTAGTAGGAGAACGCTTATCCATCATCACGTCAAAAGCACAAACTACCAGACACAGAATTTTAGGTATAATAAATGATGAATTTCATCAAGTGATATTTTCAGACACTCCAGGTGTGATAGATCCTCATTATAAACTACAAGAGAATATGATGGACGTTGTTCATGGTGCCCTTCAAGATGCCGATGTGTTGGTCTATATGCTTGAAACAGGACAAAATGAGTTGAAAGATAAGAACCTATTTGATCAAATAAGAAACACCAATGTTCCTTTGATTGTTTTATTAAATAAAATAGACAAAGTAGAACAAGACTTTGTGAAAAGCCAATTAACACTTTGGTCTGAACGTTTTCCAAAAGCAGACATTTTACCTATTTCAGCACTCAATCGATTCAACATAGAAGTTGTTATGCAGCGAATAAAAGAACTGTTACCAGTCTCGCCACCATATTATGAAAAAGATGCCTTAACCGACAAATCCGAGCGTTTTTTTGTGAGTGAAATTATACGAGAAAAAATTTTAAAGTACTACAAAAAAGAAATTCCATATTCAGTAGAAGTAGAAGTAGAAGAATTTAAAGATGAAGATAAACTCCTTAAAATTCGAGCAAAAATCTATGTTGTTCGAGAATCTCAAAAGGGAATAATAATTGGACATAAAGGGGTTGCATTAAAAAAAGTAGGTACGTTAGCCCGTCGCGATTTGGAATCGTTTTTTGACAAAAAGATATACTTAGATTTGTACGTGAAAGTTAATAAAGATTGGCGAAATGACGATAAACAATTGAAGCGGTTTGGCTATAACAACAAATAATTTATGGGAAATATAGTAGCAGTAGTAGGTCGTCCGAATGTCGGTAAATCCACTTTATTTAATCGTCTCATACAGAAACGTCAAGCTATTGTAGATTCTGTAAGTGGCGTCACTCGCGATAGGCACTATGGAAAAACCGATTGGAATGGAGTAGAATTTTCAGTCATTGATACTGGGGGGTATATCATTGGATCAGACGATATTTTTGAGTCTGAAATACGTAAGCAGGTCAATTTGGCCATTGAAGAGTCCAATGCCATTCTTTTTTTGGTCGATGGGCAGTCTGGAGTTACCGATATGGACATTACTGTGGCCAATCATCTAAGGAAATCCGATAAACCAACTTTTTTGGTGATTAATAAAGTTGACAACGGAAAAATTTTAGAACAAGCCGTAGAGTTTTATTCATTGGGAATGGGAGACTATCATTGTATTTCATCAATTAATGGTAGCGGAACAGGCGAGCTATTAGATGAATTAGTCAAAATATTACCCAATACAATACAGGATGTTGAAAGTGTGCTTCCTCGTTTTGCTATTGTGGGTCGTCCAAATGTAGGAAAGTCTTCTTTTGTCAATGCTTTAGTTGGAGAGGAAAGAAATATTGTGACAGACATCGCCGGAACGACTAGAGATTCTTTAGATACACATTACACCAAGTTTGGACACGATTTTGTGTTGGTCGATACAGCAGGTGTTCGTAAAAAGAGAAAGGTCAGTGAAGATTTAGAATTTTATTCCGTGATGCGATCCATTAGGTCAATAGAATATTCAGATGTGTGCCTTTTATTAATCGATGCTACATTAGGATTTGAAGCCCAAGATTTAAGTATTTTTCACTTGGCAGATAAAAACAACAAGGGGATAGTCATTCTTGTTAATAAATGGGATTTGGTGGAAAAGCAAACACATACTTCTAAAGAATATGCCCTAGCTATAAGAGAAAAAATTGCCCCATTTTCAGATATTCCAATTGTATTTATTTCAGCACTCAATAAGCAGCGCTTACTAAAAGCATTAGAAACAGCAATTGATGTTTCTAAAAATCGAGCGACTAGGATATCAACTTCCAAGCTCAATGATACCATGCTACCTTTTATAGAACAAAACCCGCCACCTGCGACCAAAGGAAAATACATTCGAATTAAGTTTTGTACTCAATTACCTACCAAAACGCCAACTTTTGCTTTTTTTGCTAATCTACCTCAATACATCAAGGAGCCATACAAACGATATATTGAAAACAAACTCAGAGAAAGTTTCAATTTTTCGGGAGTACCTATTCAGATATTTTTTAGAAAAAAATAATTTAAAGACAAAAAGCTTCTTTAATTTTATCTATATAGTCAAGCTTTTCCCAAGTAAACGTTTCAATAGGAATATCTTTCACTTGCCCATTTGTTTCCAATTGGTAGTTTTTAAGCTCTGGTGTTCTTCCCATATGGCCATAAGCCGCTGTATCTGAGTAAATGGGTGATTTTAACTTTAAACGATCAATGATGGCCGCAGGACGCATATCAAAAATACGATCAACAATTTTGGCTATTTCACCATCCGACATATCCACGTCACTTGACCCGTAGGTGTCAACAAAAACTCCCATAGGTTTAGCCACTCCGATGGCATAGGATACTTGTACTAACACTTGCTTACACACTCCAGCGGCTACTAAGTTTTTAGCAATATGGCGCGTAGCATAAGCAGCAGATCGATCCACTTTAGAAGGGTCTTTTCCAGAAAAAGCACCTCCACCGTGAGCTCCTTTTCCACCATAGGTGTCGACAATAATTTTACGACCAGTAAGCCCCGTATCGCCATGAGGGCCACCAATAACGAATTTCCCTGTTGGGTTTACATGGTATTTTTCGGTGCCAAACAATACTTTTTGACGCTCTTCCAATTGGTTTAACACCCTAGGGATTAAGATGGTTTTCACATCATTTTCTATGTGTTTCTGCATGGCTCTTTCGGCCTCATTTTTGGCATCCTGAGAACTGTCTTGTGGTAATACAAACTCATCATGTTGCGTAGAAACGACAATAGCTTCAATGCGTTGAGGTTGGTGGTCATCGCTGTACTCTAAAGTCACTTGCGACTTTGAGTCAGGGCGTAGATAGGTCATCACTTTACCTTCTTTTCGAATTTTAGCTAACTCAATCAAAATACGATGCGATAAATCTAATGCTAAAGGCATATAATTTTCCGTTTCGTCAGTGGCATAACCGAACATCATACCTTGGTCGCCAGCTCCTTGTTCAGCATAGAGTCCTTTGTTTGTTTCTACCCCTTGATTGATATCTGCCGACTGCTCGTGAATAGCAGAAATAACACCACAACTGTCAGCGTCAAATTGGTATTCTGATTTATTGTATCCAATGGTTCGGATTACCTTACGAGCTATTTTCTGAACGTCGACATAGGCCTTAGTCTTCACTTCACCACTTAAAACAGTTAGTCCTGTAGTTACGAGTGTTTCGCAAGCTACTTTCGACTCTTTGTCTTGTGCTAAAAAGTTGTCTAGAAGAGCATCGGAAATTTGATCGGCTACTTTGTCCGGATGACCTTCCGATACGGATTCTGAAGTAAAAAAATAAGCCATTTTTTTAATGTTTAGTTATTATAAAAATTAAGTGAAAATAGCTGTTGCGAAGTCAATCCTGTTTTAGCATTTTTTTAGGAGTGGTTGCAATCAGCCAAATCTTTCCACTTAGAGTTTAAATCAGGGCAAAAATAAAATAATTTGATTGAAATGAAATTATAATCTTTGGAAAAAAAAGCTGGAGTTAAAAACTGGTTGTTAAGCTTTTGGTTTGAATTATTGACCGGTCAGTTTTTGAAAATAATTTTCGAGATTAATATTTTTCTTTTTGAGGTTCGCAATACGTTCATTAGCTACTACATTCCCTTCATGAATAATAACTACACGGTCACACATTTTTTCGACTTCTGGCATAATATGGCTTGACAACATCACGGTTTTATCCTTGCCACAATCTTTTATTAGCTGTCGAATTTCAATCATTTGGTTGGGGTCAAGACCAGTAGTTGGTTCATCCAAAACTAATACTTGAGGATCGTGAATTAATGCAGCGGCAAGTCCTACTCTTTGACGGTAGCCCTTTGAAAGTTGACCAATACGTTTATGTTGCTCAGCACTAAGCCCTGTTTTTTCAATCATCAAAGAAACAGAATCGGAAGAACAAGCGTATAGCTTAGCTATAAATGAAAGATATTCTTTGACATACATTTCTGTATATAATGGATTGTGTTCAGGAAGGTAGCCAATGTTTTTTTTTACGTTAGTATTTTCTTGATGAACGTTTTCATCACAAACTTCTACATGGCCATTATCGGCTGAAATATAGGCCGTAATAATTTTCATAAGTGTCGATTTGCCAGCTCCGTTAGGCCCCAAAAAGCCAAGTATTTCTCCTTTATTGACTGCAAAAGACACTTTGTTAAGTGCTAATTGAGAACCATATTGTTTGCTTACATTTTCTACTTTAATCGACATTTCGCTAAGATAAGGCAATTGTTTTATTTGCTTTGAAATTTATAGTATTCTATTTCTTCTTGTGTCATCCAGTGAATATCGTCGGCAGGGGCGGCTTCAAGCGTAAACCAATAAAAAGCAGTATCCACATCAATGTAATTGTAATAATCAAGAAACAAGTGATGGGCAGTATCCAATTTCGACAAGTTATTTGCTTCAACTGTTCTGTCAGTCCATGAATGAACTCCAATTTTCGCTCCTTTTTCTATATGTCGATTTTGGCCGGATAGAAAAAAATCGACTCCTCCAGAAGCAATAACGGAAGTAGATGTTAAGACAGTCCTTAACTTGGCGTCATACACCATTCTTCCCATTTTTAAATTGTATTCATCATCTATGGAGCCAGGAACATCCATAAGAACAAGTGTAGTAATGTTGGGGTGTTTTTGAAGTGTTTTTTTTAATCGTTTATAGGCCTCCTTGCCCAATAAGCCATTTATTTCAATAGTATGTTCTTTAACCTTAAATGTGGCAGTCCTTTCCCCATATTTTAAAAAATCTATTGTTGTGCAATGGCTTATTGAAAGGATGAAAAGGAAAACAAGGAATGTTTTTTTCATGTTTCACAAAATTAGAAAATCTCCTCAAATATAGATTGTATATTTGTTCTATGCAAGGGATAGTGGTAAAATCAACAGGAAGCTGGTATACTGTAAAAACCGATGACCATCAACTTTTAGATTGCAGAATACCAGGTAAGTTTCGATTAAATGGTATTAAAAGTACCAATCCCGTGGTAGTAGGCGATGTTGTGAAAGTGAAAAAAGAAGATCATTCATTTTTGATTGAAGAAATCTTTGACCGAAAAAATTATATTGTTAGAAAATCGGTTAATTTATCAAAACAAACGCATATCATAGCATCGAATGTAGATCAAGCTATTTTGATGATTACAATTCAGCGTCCTGTTACTACGACTGGATTCATCGATCGCTTTTTAGTATCAGCTAGGGCGTATGATATTAAGGTCGTATTGTTGTTTAATAAAGTTGATGTTTACGATACATCGGCACTTAATCAGTTAAAGGAAATGATGGCCATCTACAGTCGTATCGGCTATATCTGTTTGTCGTGCAGTGTGCAGACCGACGACTTGTCAGAAATCAAGTTGGAAATGAAAGGCAAAACGAATGTCATTTGTGGTCACTCTGGGGTTGGAAAGTCAACCCTATTGAATATGATGCAAGCTAATTTAGAGATTGCTACAAATGACATTTCAGAATCGTATCAACAAGGTCAACATACTACTACTTTTTCTCAATTATATGAACTCGATTTTGGGGCATCAGTGATAGACACGCCTGGTGTAAAGGGGTTTGGATTGGTTGAGATAGAGGATACCGAATTAGCCGACTATTTTCCTGAATTTTTGGCCTTAAAGCAAAATTGTAAGTACCATAATTGTATTCATGTTAACGAACCATCCTGTGCCGTTAAAAAGGCATTAGAAAACAATCAAATTGCTTGGCATCGTTACTCCAATTATCTCCAAATGCTAGAACAAGACGATGAAAATTTTAGGGTAAATAAATATATATGAGAGTAGTTATTCAACGTGTGTTACAGGCCTCTGTGAGCATTCAACAAAAGGTACATAGTCAAATAAGTAATGGTCTTTTGTTATTGGTAGGATTTGAACAACAAGATACTGTTGAAGATATCAATTGGCTGTCAAATAAAATTTCTAAATTACGCATTTTTAATGATGAAAAAGGGCAAATGAATCAATCTGTCATAGACATTGAAGGTCAAATTTTGGTGGTCAGCCAATTTACCTTACATGCTAAGACAAAGAAAGGAAATAGACCATCATTTATTCTGGCCGCTAAGCCCGAAAAAGCCAAAGTATTCTATCAACAGTTTATCCATCAACTTTCAAAAGATACGGGTTTAAACATAAAGACTGGGGAATTTGGAGCAGATATGCAAATCTCTCTATGCAATTCAGGTCCAGTAACCATATTAATCGATTCAAAAAACAGAGAATAATGCCAATCAGTGAATTACAAAAAATTGTTGATCAATGGATTAGCCAGTACGGAGTTCGTTACTTTGATGAGCTTACTAATATGGCCATACTAAGTGAGGAAGTAGGCGAGGTAGCCCGTATCATAGCCCGACGCTATGGAGAACAATCGTTTAAAGACAATGATAATAGTGATTTGGGAGAAGAGTTAGCGGATGTTCTTTTCGTAATTCTATGCTTAGCTAACCAAACAAAAACTGATTTACAAAGTGCTTTTGATAATAAAATGAAACTAAAATCTATTCGCGATAAACAAAGGCATTTATCCAATAAAAAATTAAGATAATCAGTTTTTTTATGCGATACTTGAAACAATAGTTTTTTATATTCGTAAAAGAATGTGAATCAACCAATCTTATGTTTGTCATGAAAGAAAAACTAACCATTAACTATTCAAAACGCTATAAAAGTACTTTCTTGCTAATCACTTTTTGCATGTTGTCGCTATACCTTGTGGTAAATCAGTCGTTAATTTTTTTAATCATATTCTTCAACTTAATGTACGTTTATTTGAGGTACCTCAAAGGGCCACTACTTACTTTTGAAGACGGATTTATTTATTATTCCGCATTATTTTCAAAAGCAATAGCCATTCAAAATGGTATTCGTTTTACATTAGATAACAAAAAAATAGTTTTCCAAACGAATGATGAACTCCTGTCAATAAAGTCAATTTTGATTGATAAAGACGATAAACTTCAAATTTTGAAGTATTTGAAAGAGGGAAATCTTGAAAAATAAACTCTACAAATTATTTTGAGACCTTAGCTTTTTCTTTAGCTCGTTCGTTTCGTTCTATTTTGTGGGACGGCCTGTTCCATTTAACATTGCCTCTAGTTGATAGGCAGTTCTTATAGCTTTCTTTTATTAAAGGTTGCTCACTGTCGGCAAAAGGCTGTTTGGGAGTGATGCCCAAAGTATCAAATAACTTCATGTCGTTATTGATGTCAGGGTTTGGGGTAGTCAATAATTTGTCTCCAGCAAAAATGGACGATGCTCCAGCCATGAAACAAAGCGCTTGGCCTTCATCGGTCATTTCTGTTCTACCTGCTGATAGGCGAACAACGGCTTTAGGCATAACGATTCGTGTGGTGGCTACCATACGTACCATATCCCAAATAGAAGTTGTTTTTTGGTCTTCAAGTGGGGTGCCTTCAACGGCCACTAATGCATTAATTGGAACGGACTTTGGTTGTGGATTCATATTAGCTAGGGTGACAAGCATATTACAACGATCTTCATCGGTTTCTCCCATACCAATAATTCCGCCCGAGCAAACACTAATTCCAGCTTTTGAAGCATTATCGATGGTTTTGAGGCGATCTTGATAATCTCGTGTGGAAATAATTTCTTTATAATGTTCTTCCGATGTGTCCAAATTGTGATTGTAGGCATAAAGTCCAGCATCAGCTAGGCGTTGGGCTTGTTCTTCCGTCATCATACCAAGAGTGCAACAAACTTCCATTTCTAGATTATTGACGGTCTTTACCATTTCTAAAACTTGATCGAATTCTGCGTTGTTTTGAATATTTCGCCAAGCTGCACCCATGCACAGTCTTGAAGAACCATTAGCTTTTGCTCTCAAAGCCTGTGCTTTTACATGAGAAACTGACATTAAGTCGTTTGTTTCTATATCTGTATGGTAGCGTGCTGCTTGTGGACAATAGCCACAATCTTCAGGACAGCCGCCTGTTTTGATGGATAGAAGCGTACTAATTTGAACTTCTAAGGGGTTGTGGTGTAGTCGGTGAGTTTGTGCTGCTTCAAAAATTAATGCCATTAAGGGCTTATTGTAAATCTCTAACACATTTTGTAATGTCCAGCTCGTATTGCTCATAACGTATTGTTTAGCTAACAAATATAGACTTTAATCTGCTTTTTGAACGATTATACTAACCGCATTTCCACCAAATCCAACGGCATTAATTAAGACTGTTTTTGGTTTTATCTCAGTCTTTTGACAAACCTTCGTTTCATAGGGAAATGATACGGTAGATTCTCGATGTATCATTTCTAGAGCTAAATCTAAGCTCAACCCTCCTGATGCCCCAAGAGTATGGCCTGTGTGGTGTTTCGTACTAATGATATGAGGAGTATCTTTCCCAAAAATTGATTCAACTGCTTTAAGCTCTGCTTGATCACCTTGAATGGTACCAGGAGCGTGCATGACAATAACATCAATGTCTATTGTAGGATGATTAGCCAATGCCATTTTCATGCTTTTCTGAAGACAATCTGCATTCGCTGACAAAGAGGCTGGATGTTCTATTTGTTCGGTACCATAGCCTATGCCAATAATTTTAGCAAGGGCTTTTTGTCCTTTATCTCTTTCTAAGCAAAAACTAGCTGCTCCTTCTCCCAATATCATGGTGTTTTTAGTGGCCTTTGTTTTTAAAGGGCAACAATACCAATTGGTTGTTTCTTGACTGTAGATGCCCAAAGCACGCATTTGTGCTACTGTAAAGTCAGTTAGAGGTGCTTCCGATCCTCCAATAATAAATTTTTCTGCCATTTGACTATTTATCCAGGCACAAGCGTTTAAAACGGCATGAAGTGCTGTACTGCATGTAATGGAATGAGATAAACTAATTCCTTTTATGCCCAAATCAAAAGCTACCCAAGACGAAATATTGCCTAATGTTGTGGTTGGTGAAACTAAAGGTGACATCCTTTTTTTAGGTGATGTAAAGAAGTGTTGGTAGTATTTTTCAAATAATTGTGTAGCTCCTCTCGATGATCCAAAATTTACACCTACCTCTGAAAGAGATTCCCAGTGGCTTTGTTGGAGTGCTTTTCGTGCAGTCAAAATAGCCATCAGCACACTATTATCTAATTTTCTAAAAGACAGATGTTCTTTTCTCAATTCATCAATCAATAGACGGTCTTGTTCTCTGAGTCTACCTGTCGGCGTGTCTTGATCATTAAAACAGCACATTGAAAGTTGATGATGATTACTCTGGTATGTTTGCCATATAGAGTTTGTCTCAAAACCCAAAGATGAAATACTGCTTTTTGATGTGATGACAATAGACATAAATCAAAGATACGTTATTGTAGTTTGTTTAAGGCACTTCGTATGCTGGAATACACTTTATTTAACTCCTTTTTGGTAATACAATAGGGCGGTAAGATATAAACTACATTTCCTAATGGACGCAAAATAAGTCCGTCATCTAAAAAATGACTGTAAAGCATATTTTTAAGTTGACTCAAATAGCCCTTTTCGCCGGCCTCAATTTCTAGTGCTAATATGGTGCCGCACTGACGAACTTCTTTTAACACAGGATGAGTATTTATTTGCTGAGCAAATTGTTGATGTTGTTCTATAATTGAAGAAATTTGATTTTGACATTCTTTACTTTCCAATAGTTCCAAGCTAGCCAATGATGCGGCACAACCAAGCGGATTTGCTGTAAAAGAATGCCCATGAAGAAAGGCATTGTTGAGGTCATGACCTAAAAATGAGTCATAGATTTCTTGCGTGCATGTGGTTAAAGAAATGGGTAATGTGCCACCTGATAGACTTTTTGAAAGACACATAAAATCGACCTTGTTTTTTAGTTGGTTGCAAGCAAAAAAAGTACCCGTTCGGCCAAAGCCGGTCATCACTTCATCGGCAATGCATAATATGTCGGACTGACGACAACAATCCAACATCTTATCTAAAATGCTTTTGGAGTACATTCTCATTCCAGAAGCTCCTTGAACCAAGGGTTCGAATATAAAACAGGCAACGTCATTTTGTGCTATGGCATCTTTTAGAGCTTTCAAAGTGCTTGCTTCATCTTTGGGAAAAGGCAAGTATTCCACTTTAAATAAGTAGTCGTTGAAATGTGCCGAAAAAACACTTTTACCACTTACCGACATTGCTCCAAAGGTTTCTCCATGATAACCGCCTTCAAGGGCTAAAATACGTGGGCGTTTTTGACCTTTATTTCGCCAATATTGAATACTCATTTTTAGAGCTATTTCAACAGCTGATGAACCATCGCCTGAAAAGAAAAATTTAGACTGATTGGAGGGAAGATGATGACTTAATTTACGGCATAAGTCGGTGGCAGGTTGATGGGTAAAACCAGCAAATAATACATGCTCAAGAGTAGCCAATTGTTGGCTTACTTTTTGGGCAATGTAAGGATGACTATGACCATGAATATTGACCCACCAGGAAGAAATAGCATCAATATATTCTTTTCCTTTTTCGTCGTACAAACAACTTCCTTTTCCTTTAACTATGGGTATGGGTGAAGCGTGTTGCATCTGAGTAAATGGATGCCATATATATTCTTTATCGTCTTTAGAAATACTCATTCTATATTTTTTTTAATTTCTAGAGCAACTTTTTTAATGGTTTGTTTGCTAAGCTTTGGAAGGGTCGGAATTCTACCTAAAAAAGGAATTTTTGTCTTTGATAAAATAATGTGCTCAGTTTGGTGGTTCTCAGAACCATTGAATAGAATTCCCTTTATGGGAATATGCCTCTTTTTTAGCGCTTCAATACTTAGAAGAGTATGATTGATACTGCCTAAATAATGTTGGCTAACCAAAATAACTTGTACTTTAAGTTGTTCAATTAAATCAATAATACAATCTTGCTCATTAAGCGGAACTAATAAACCGCCAGCCCCCTCAATTATTAAGGAGTTAGTTGTATTGGGTTGTTTTATATTTTCTATCTCAATAGAAAGTCCCTCTTTTTTAGCGGCAGCGTGAGGCGACATGGGTGTTGTTAAGCGGTAGCTTTCTTGGTGGAACTGACTTATTGAATTTGAAACAAGGGCTTTTACTTTGTCCGTATCGCTATGGTCTAAATCGCCTGCTTGTATGGGTTTCCAATAATCAGCTTCTAAGGCCTCAGTAAGTATAGCCGATGCAATTGTTTTTCCAATTTCTGTACCGATACCTGAAACAAAATACGTCATGTTGTTTGATTTATTAGTTGACACAAAGCGTTGATTTCATCTTCAGAATTATATGAGTGAAGGCATATTCTGATTCGTTCTTTGGATTGTTCCACCGTTGGGTGTAGAATAGGTCGAACATCAAACCCATGATTTTGTATATGATTGGATATAGTTTTTGTTTTGTCAGTTCCTCCAATAACAATGCACTGTATGGCCGATTGACTGAATATTAAACCAGGGTGCTTGCAATATGCCTTAAAGTGAGAAATGTTGGTTTGAAGGTCTTTTCTTTGGGTGGTGTTTTTTAAGCTGTCGTATGCCCAATTGATGCGTTCGATGGCGTGGGGTGGAAGTGCTGTGGTATAGATAAAAGGTCTGGAAAAATTGACAAGATAGTCTATGAGTAATTTACTTCCTACAATAGCCGCACCATGGCTCCCCATGGCTTTTCCAAAGCCATACATTCTAGCAAAGCAATTTAATTCTTGAGCTAGTCCTTCTCCCATGCGCCCAAATACCCCTATGGCGTGGGCTTCATCAATAATTAACTTAGCGTTGTACTGTTTGCAAATACGATTTATTTCTTCTAAAGGTGCGCTATCGCCGTCCATAGAATAAACGCTTTCTACGACGACATACACTATTCCCGTTGCTTGTTGAATTTTTTTAGTTAGGTCATGTGTATCATTATGTTTAAAAGAAAAGTTTCTGGCTAGTGTCATTTTTAAACCATCTCTAATAGATGCATGACATAGTTGATCGTAAATAACGGTGTCTTCCTTTTGAGGAACGCATGATAAGAGTCCTAAATTGGCCGTATAGCCCGAGTTGAAAATTAATGCAGATTCTGACTGATGAAAATCTGCTATTTTTTGTTCAGTGGCTTCGTACAATGAACTGTGTCCACTAATTAAACGACTGCCAGTTGATCCGCTACTACTAGTGTTTGACCATTTCATTTTGGCGAAGCCAAGATAGTCGTTCGAAGAAAAGTCAATCATAGTTGGATGACTTTTTAGTTCTCTGAGCGAATTATTCTCTTGACGAAAAGTTAATTTTTTATGTAGCTTATCATCTAGCATTTACAGTCAAATATAGCATAAAAAAAAGGTTACAATTGTAACCTCTTTATGTATAAGTTTTAAAGGATGATATTAATCGGCTAAAACAATTACCTTGTTATTTTGCATTTCGACTACACCACCGTTTATGTCAAAATAGTCTGTGTTGTTATTGTTGTCTATAACCCGTACTTTCCCTTTTGTGAGGGTTGATATGATGGGGGCATGATTGTTTAAAACTTCAAATTTACCATCCACACCAGGGAATTGAATGGAGTTAACCTCACCTTCATATACTTTCTTTTCTGGTGTAATAATTTCTAATTGCATCTCCAATTATTTTGCTTCGGCTAACATTTTCTCGCCTTTCTCTTTGGCCTCTTCAATGGTGCCAACTAAGTTAAATGCTGCTTCAGGGTATTGATCCATTTCGCCATCCATAATCATGTTAAATCCTTTGATGGTGTCTTGAATGTCAACAAGTACTCCTTTTAGTCCAGTAAACTGTTCTGCCACGTGGAATGGCTGTGACAAGAAACGCTGGACACGTCTGGCTCGTGATACGGCCAATTTGTCCTCGTCAGAAAGTTCTTCCATACCAAGAATAGCGATTATGTCTTGAAGTTCTTTATAGCGCTGAAGCAATTCTTTAACTCGTTGAGCACAATTGTAGTGTTCATCGCCTACAACATCAGGTGATAAGATTCGTGAAGTAGAATCAAGGGGGTCAACGGCTGGATAAATACCAAGCTCAGCAATTTTTCTAGAAAGTACAGTGGTTGCATCTAAGTGAGCGAAAGTAGTTGCTGGTGCAGGATCCGTCAAGTCATCGGCAGGAACATAAACGGCCTGAACCGAAGTAATAGATCCGTTTTTAGTCGATGTAATACGCTCTTGCATGGTTCCCATTTCTGTTGCTAGGGTAGGCTGATAACCTACTGCCGAAGGCATTCGTCCTAAAAGAGCGGAAACTTCAGAGCCAGCTTGGGTAAAACGGAATATGTTATCCACAAAGAAAAGTACGTCACGCCCTTTTCCTTGGCCATCACCATCACGGAAATATTCCGCAAGAGTAAGTCCTGAAAGCGCTACTCTAGCACGTGCTCCTGGTGGCTCATTCATTTGACCAAATACAAATGAGGCTTTAGAGTTTTCCATTTTTTTGTTGTCTACTTTTGAAAGATCCCATCCACCTTCTTCCATAGAGTGAAGAAAATCGCTACCATAGTCAATAATGCCAGATTCTAACATTTCTCGAAGGAGGTCATTTCCTTCTCTGGTTCGCTCACCTACACCCGCAAACACCGAAAGGCCACCATGGCCTTTGGCAATGTTGTTAATTAACTCTTGGATAAGAACTGTTTTTCCAACTCCAGCTCCTCCAAAAAGACCAATCTTACCACCCTTAGCATATGGCTCTATGAGGTCAATAACTTTTATACCAGTATATAAAACCTCTGTTGAGGTCGATAAATCTTCAAATTTTGGAGCTTCTCGATGAATAGGTAGTCCATTCTCGCGGTCAATATTGTTCATGCCATCAATGGCATCGCCAATTACGTTGAATACTCGACCTTTAATCTCTTCGCCAGCTGGCATCTTAATCGGAGCGCCAGTAGCAAACACTTCGACGCCTCTTTTGAGGCCATCTGTAGAGTCCATGGAGATGGCTCTAACTGTATCTTCTCCAATATGCTGTTGGCATTCCAATACAAGCTTGGAACCATCGTTTTTTGTAATTTCTAATGAATCATAAATATCGGGTAAACCAGCTTCATTGTTCTCAAAAGTAACATCGACTACTGGACCGATAATTTGTGAAATTTTACCTTTATTTTGTGACATAGTGGTATGAACTAATTATAGTGTTATTTTGATTCAGTTTTGGGCAAAAATACATGAATTATTTAGTTTGTTGCAATCTTTTATTCAATAAATTAATTAGTACTTTTGAACAAGGTTTTAACAACGTAATTATTGCTATAATTTGAATATTTATCATTCTATTTCAGACTTCAAACATGTTGAAAGACCTATTGTAACTACTGGGACATTTGATGGAGTACATTTTGGCCATCGGAAAATTATTCAACGACTCAACGAAATTGCCCAACAACAAGATGGGGAGTCTGTTTTGTTGACTTTTTACCCTCATCCTAGAATGGTGTTGTTTCCAAACGATCATCAACTTCAGTTGTTGAATACACTGGATGAAAAAATTGATCTTTTAAAAAAAGCGGGCATTAATCATCTAATCATACACCCTTTCACCAAAGCATTTTCAAGAACAACTTCTATGCATTTTGTGAGGGATATAATCGTTAATCAGCTTCGCACACACAAGCTGGTTATTGGTTACGATCATCATTTTGGACGCAATAGAGAGGGGACTTTTGACCATTTGAAGGAGTTTGCTCCTGTGTACGGTTTTGAAGTGGAAGAAATACCAGCTCAGTTATTGGATGATGTGAGCGTGAGTTCTACCAAAATACGAAGTGCCCTTTTAAATGGCCAGGTTGATATTGCCTATCAATTTTTAGGGTACTATTATTGCTTGTCGGGAAAGGTGGTTAGAGGTAATGAAATAGGCAGAAGCATTGATTTTCCTACTGCAAATTTGTTGATTGATGACACCACCAAGCTAATTCCTAAAAAAGGGGTTTATGCCGTCGAGGTATGTGTGGAAAATAAATCCTTTCATGGAATGATGAATATTGGTACTAAACCTACATTAGGAGATAACTCTCAAACTATTGAAGTTCATATTTTCGATTTTGACAAAATCATTTACGATGATCAAATTAGTATTTTTCTAGTAGGTCGATTAAGAGATGAAGTTCCTTTTTCTAATCTAAACCAACTAAGAAATCAACTTGAAAAAGATAAGATACGGGCTAGGGAATTATTGATAAAAAAAAGCCCTCATTAGAGGGCTTTTTTTTACGTTCTGTTTTTTTAGAATCCAAGCGATAGACCCACTAAAAAGTTTCTTTTAGCTTGTGGGAAGTAGCCTGCCATATCGTATCCACCTTGACTATTTGCGGTGACGTATGGGTCATCTGGTCGTGGGTCATAGCCGTCGGATTTGAATCGATAAATCCAAGCGTTGTTGACGTAGTTTTTATCTAGTAAGTTGTTGATTTGTACACTCAGCTTTGCTGTTTTAAATAGCTTACTTTTAATGTTCCAAATAGCGCGCCCATGGTGAACCAGGTAGGCATCTAATTGCCTGTCTAAAATAGAAGTGTTGTCAATATATTGCTCGCCTACATATTTCGAGATCAGTTGTAACTCAATTTGATTAGATAGTTGGTAATCTAGTTTGCTGGCCCAAATTAATTCTGGAGAAAAGGCAATATCGGTATCTTCATAGTCTATGGTTTCTTGTCCCCAAGTGTCCCAATTATCAATATATTCTCTGTACTGTGCAATGGTATTTTGACTAAATGAAACATTTCCTGACCAATCCCATTTAGTGTTAATTTTTACTCCTCCTTCTATTTCAATTCCTTTTCGCTCGGAATAATCTACATTTTCTCTGGTGTATTCGCCCACGTCATTTATTTTACCAGTTAATATTAACTGATTATCGTAAATCATGTAATAGGCCGTAGCAGTAATGGAATAGTTGTTTTTAGCTAGTTTGTATCCCACTTCAGTATCATAGAGGGTCTCGTGCACAGGTCTAGACTTTGGTGATGAGTCTATAAAGTCACTTCTATTGGGTTCTCTATTGGCAACGCCAAAGGAGGCAAAAACACTTGCGTGGGGGTCAATCTTGTAAAAACCCCCAAATTTAGGATTGAAAAATGAAAAACTGACTGTGTCTTGCAAGGCGACATTGTTTTCATCTTTTCCTATAAATGAATAGTTGATGTTACGTTGTTGTATATCACCAAATAGGGTCAATGATTCGTTATATTTATAGAGTCCTTTGGCATAGATGTTAAAATCGATTTTTACAGCATCATTATCATAGTAGATATGACCTAAAGTGCCATTACTTGCAAATTCAGCCCATCTAATTTCACCATAATGACGGCCTTCATAGGTGTTCCACCCTCCACCAATTGTATAATCTAGTTTTTCGATGCTGTTGTCATATGAAAAAATAGTACCGTAGAAGTCATTGTCAAGCCATTTTCGACGAATCAAATCCGTTAATGTGATGGTGTCGCTTCCGATAATAACATTGTTTAAGTTATAATCTGAAAATGATTCGCCAATTTTATATTGCTCATAGTAGCCCTCTCCATGTGTAAAGTGAAGGCCCACATTCAGAGATGCCGATTGACTCAGTTGTTTGCTGTAGTGCATCATGTAATGGTCTTGCCAATAATTATCTGTTTCGTTTTCGTAGGTGTAGCTATTATACGTTCTAAGACTATCATTGTCAATATAAGCTAATGGCACCCCATTCCAGGCTTGATAGGTTTTTTCTTTACCAGAAATGAGCGTTAGTTTCAACACCTCATCCTTTCCATAGTAAGCACTTGAAAGGTAAAGCGACTTCAAGTCAGAAGTGGCTCTATCGATATATCCATCGGATGAGATGCGCGATAATCGGCCATCTAAGGTGAATTTATCGGCTAACAGTCCGGTGCCAAATTCCACATTATTTTTCAGAGTGTTAAAGGAACCGATGGTATTGTTTGTCAGGGCATAGGCATTGGAACGTAGTCCTTGAGTTTTGAGATTGACCGTCGCTCCGAAAGCACCAGCTCCATTAGTAGACGTGCCAACTCCTCTTTGAATTTGTATATCTTCAACTGAGGAAGTAAAATCGGGCATATTAACCCACCAAACTCCTTGCGATTCGGCATCGTTGAGTGGAATGCCATCAATGGTAACGTTAATTCGCGTTGGATCACTACCACGTACTCTAAATCCTGTGTAGCCAATACCAGCTCCTGCGTCGGAGGTGGTTACTACGGATGGAGTTAATGAAAGCATATAAGGGATGTCTTGCCCTAAATTTTGCTCTTCAAGTTGCTCTTGTGACAGATTGGTAAACGACATGGGCGTTTGTTCACTGGCTCGAAGAGCATTAATGTTTACTTCCTGAAGTTCAGGATAAACAATGAGGGAATCTGTTTGCTGAGCAGATATTCCCAAGCATAGCATAACTAAAGCCATGCTCAACATAAATTGATTTGTCATCTTTTGATAATTTTCGTTAAACACTACCACTAACACGGAGTTGCTAATGGATAATTATGTAAAACTCCCTTCCCTTCCAAGAATTACCTTGGCAGGTTCAATGGGTATAATCTCAGCCCGCAGGGGCACCCCGTAAAGACGGCGTAAAGGTAATTATTTTGAGAATATTTTTTGTAAAAAATCGATAGAAGATTCAAGTCGTTTCATGCCACTAACCACAGAGAATGATTTTTTGTAATTTTTTAACTCGTTATGATAGATGTCATAGAGTTCTTTTCTGTGATTGGGGTGTTCTCTCATGCCATCATTTTCCCATTTTAAATCAACGTTGCACAGAAGATAATGGTCGTAATGGCGTTGTTCAATTTGCTGTAAAATCCAAGGGTGACAATAGCCGTATTTAAATTCACTCCATACTTTACAAACAATGAGGTCTGTATCTAAAAATAGAAACTCACGTTCGGATCTAATGTTGTCTTCTAGCTCAATCTGTTTCTTTGCAATAGTAAGGATGTCGTCTTGTTGATACATGCCATCAAGATTATCAATATATGCTCTAGCATACTCTTCAATATATGGGCTTTTGAAATGATTAGCAAGAGCTTTAGTGAGGGTGCTTTTACCAGTACATTCAGGCCCGATGATGACAACTTTTTTCATCACTAAAAGGATGGTTTTTCCTGTAGGTCACCCTTAACAATTTTTAAAGTAAAGACTACTTTGTCGTTGGTTAAAAAGCTGGACTTCATTTCTTGTGTTATGGCACGTATAATGTGATCGTATTCACCAAAAATTTGCGTGCTCATGCCATTAGTTTCAACCTTTATGAATGGATGTGATCTTAGCTTTTTAATGAACAGGATGATAGGTTCTTCATAGCTGTTGTTGATGGGGTACATGCTTATCTCAACTGAGGACTTCATTGTTGGTAGTGGCATTAAACTGATGGATAGCTTGAGCAATCTCTTCAATGAGATTAGGTTTTTTTTCTATGCTGTTGCCCACAACAATGACGTCGGCACCCGCCTCGCAATTGGCAATCGCTTTTTCGCTGCTGCAAATGCCACCTCCTACAATTAAGGGAACATCAATCGACTGACTTACCATATTTATCATGGATTCTGAAATTGGTATTGTGGCACCGCTACCACCATCCATAAAAATGAGCTTTAATCCTAACATTTCACCAGCCATGGCAGTGCATAGAGCCACATCGTTTTTGTCGTAGGGGATGGGCGTAGTATTACTCATGTACGAAACGGTTGTTGGTTTACCACTATCAATAAGCATGTAGCCAGTAGGTAATACTTCTATACCAGAGTGTTTGAGAATAGGTGCAGCAATGACTTGATTGCCAATAAGCATATCAGGGTTTCGGCCAGAAATTAAAGATAAAAACAAAATACCATCGGCATCCTTGTTGATTTGCATGGAATTGCCTGGGAAAATAACAATAGGTATGGAGCAATTCGATTTTATGGTTTGAATGCAACTCCCAAAATTTCCATTAGTCAATAAACTACCACCAACGAATATTAAGTCCACTTTTGCTGCGACTGCCTTTTCAATAAGACAGAGCAATTCGTCTTGCTTTTGCTTGTCTGGATCGACCAAAACGGCAAATAACTTTCTTAATTTTGCTTTATTTGATGTTATGTAATTGTAAACATTCATCACTGCAAATGTAATTAATCGTAATAATACACCAACCAATGTTGATCAAATTTTTCATAAAATAAAGAATAATTATGGTCAAAAATGGATGCTTCTATGGTGTTTTTGTTGACCGATTGAATTTTCAAATCACTGGCAAAAGTCAACTTGCCCATTTGATGAATTTTGTACAAACATTCTTTGGCACACCACAAGAGAGTAGCTCGGTGATTAGAGTTGGCCCATTTCATTTCTTTTTGAGATAAAAATTTGGAAGAGATTCGCAATGCTTTGTCACTAATTTTTTCGATGTCAATAGCGGCTTTGTTTTGACTAATGATCAGTCCAATATATTTTTCACAATGAGAAATCGAAACCGCTTTATTGCTGGATAATTTTGGTGCTTTGTTGAAATCGTAAATCAATTTTTCGTTTGGATACTCTCTAGACAATATATTATGGGTAGAAAAAACTTCCTTGTCTCGTTTGTTTAATGGATGGTGAAGGCTCGATTCTAATGAAGACACAACAAGGTGAAAAAGGTTTGTTTTTTTGTTGATTTTGAAATTAGTCATTGTGTTGCAATATTACACATATATGACAACTTTATTTAGTATTTTTGTACCCTCAAACATTAACATTATGAATACAAACGTGGAAAAAATAGCCTTTAAAGTAAAAGATATTGCTCTAGCAGACTGGGGCAGAAAAGAGATAGTATTAGCCGAAGCCGAAATGCCTGGTTTGATGGCGTTGAGAGAAGAATTTGGTGATAGTAAACCATTAAAAGGGGCTCGTATTGCTGGTTGTCTTCACATGACTATACAAACAGCCGTTTTAATTGAAACGCTCATTGATTTGGGAGCAGAAGTAAGTTGGTCTTCATGTAATATTTTTTCTACTCAAGACCATGCTGCGTCGGCCATAGCTGCTACAGGAGTTCCCGTATTTGCTTGGAAAGGAATGACCGAAGAAGAATTTGACTGGTGCATCGAGCAAACTTTGTTTGCTTTTGAAGATGGAAAGCCACTAAACATGATATTGGACGATGGTGGCGATCTAACAAATATGGTGTTTGATAAATACCCTGAGTTAGCCAAAGATATTAATGGTCTATCCGAAGAGACAACAACAGGTGTTTTAAGGTTATTTGAAAGAGAAAGAAACGGTACATTATATACC
>CAXDOW010000024.1:0-23020 GCA_963991165.1 uncultured Flavobacteriales bacterium
AATATTAACAGCTTTAAAAAATTTATAAATATGAAATATATATTAGTATTACATTTACAGTTGAGAGTTGGGTTCGTGGCAGCTCAAACCCAACTCAAAGGAAAAATAAAAGATGAAGACGGTAATCCGCTTATTGGAGCTAACCTTATTATTGCAAACACCGTCAACGGTACTACGACCGACATAGATGGCAATTTCAGTTTAGAAGTTAACAAATTACCCGTTACTATTACAGCCTCTTTTATAGGTTATCAAAGTAAAATGCTTGAAGTGAGAGATATGTCTTTTTTAGACATATCGTTGACTGAGTCTATTGAAATTAATGAAGTAACGGTAGAATCAAAAGTTAGTACGACAGAGTTGTCGATGATTAATCCATTGCAAGTACAAACAATATCTTCCAAAGAACTTCAAAAAGCAGCTTGTTGTAATTTGTCAGAAAGTTTTGAAACCAATGCGACTGTGGATGTTACTTTTTCTGATGCTATTTCAGGAGCCAAGCAAATACAAATGCTAGGATTGGATGGAATATATACCCAAATCACACAAGAAAATGTACCTCTTATTCGAGGTTTATCGTCTTCGTACGGATTGACCTATGTACCAGGAACCTGGATTGAATCCATTCAGGTAATCAAGGGAGCAGGATCGGTCATAAATGGATTTGAATCCTTTACTGGTCAAATAAACCTAGAATATTTTAAACCCGAAAATACTGATAAAATCTTTTGGAATTTTTATACTAACTCAGAAAATAAGTTTGAAAATAATCTACAATTTGCTAAAAAAACAGGTAAATGGAAAACTAATTTATTTTCGAGTATAAATTATCATTCTAAAGAGGTTGACCACGATAAAAATGGCTTTTTGGATATGCCACATATTAAGTCCTTCAATGTGTTGAATAGATGGTTGAGAGATACTGAAAGGTATGGTATAAACCTTGTGGGTCGTGTATTGTTTGACGAACGAATAGGAGGTCAGGTTCAAACCATTACCAATCCTTATGAGGTTGTTCTGGATAATGTTTTGTTGGAATTTAATTCAAAAACAGGTCTTAAAATGCCAGATAAAGTTGGTAAAAGTGTTGGTTTACAAACCGCTTTTCGAAGACATAATCAAGAGATTTTATTTGGAAACACCAATTATAAGGCCTTACAAGAAAGTGCTTATCTCAACCTTATATCACAAACTTACATTTCCACTACGGAACATGTTTTTAAGTATGGTGCCAGTTATTATGCTGATAGATATACCGAAAATTATGAGTCAAGAAATTTTGACCGAACCGATTTGACTAGCGGAGTGTTTGGTGAATACAGCTATACCGCACCAGAAAATAAGTTTGTTTTAGTGGCAGGAATGAGGGGCGATTATCATAATTCTCATGGTTTTGAATATTTACCTCGACTTAATTTAAAGTACAACCCTAGTGAACAAACTGTTTTGCGACTGTCAGCTGGAAAAGCCATGCGAGTTGCCAATCCCATTGCAGAAAACACCTCTTATTTTGCCTCTTCTAGAGTTTTTGAAGTCGAAGATAGTCTAGGTATAGAACTGGCCTGGAATTTTGGAGCAAATATTACCCATTGTTTCAAGTTATTTGATAGAGAAGCAACAGTTAATGCTGATGCCTACAGAACTCAATTCGAAAATCAAGTGGTTGTTGATATTGAGGATCCAAATAAATTACGCTTTTATAATTTGGATGGTGAGTCGTATTCAAACAGTATACAGTTCGATTTGAGCTATGAATTGTTTGAACGTTTTGATATTAAATTGGCCTATAAAATCAATCAGGTTTTTTCGACTTTTGATGGAGTCAAAAAAATAATGCCATTAGTTCCAGAGAATAGAGCATTGGTCAATATTGCCTATTCAACCGACCATAAAAATAAATGGTTATTCGATGCCACATGGAATTATATTGGCGAGAGTCGAATACCCTATCATCCTTTGATTGAGGATAATAAAAGAGTATCTGACCCATTTTTCGTGATAAATAGTCAAGTGACTAAGCGGTTTAAAACATTTGATATATACTTAGGGGGAGAGAACTTAATTGATTATAAGCAAGAAAATCCTATATTAGGAAGCAAAAACCCTTATGATAGTAATTTTGATGCATCAATCATATGGGCACCTGTGATGGGTCGTTTGATTTATACAGGAATTCGATTAAAAATAAACTAATGAAACTTGGGATAGTCCTACACAGTACCGATGCGGAAGTTGTTTTTAATGCTATCCGCTTAGCCAACTACTCATTAACAGAAAAAGACGAGGTTCGTCTTTTTCTGTTAGCGAGTGGAGTAGAATACGAAAACCTTCATTCTGACAAATTTCCAATCATTGATTTGGCTCAATCATTTCTTGATCAAGGCGGACAACTGTTAGCTTGTGGAACTTGTCTTAAACTAAGACATAAAGATGGATCAGAACTTTGCCCATTGTCTAGTTTGAAGGAATTGTATGAACTTATTCGTGATTGCGACAAAAGCATTACTTTTTAACTAATGTTAGTTGTTAAAATTGGAATGGGAATTATTGCGCTACTGATGCTTGTAGGATTACTTCTTTTTTTAGATAAAATGGATAAAAGGCGTTAAGCTTTTTTCGTTTCTTGGACGCTATAAAGACTGGCATTAAGTTCAAAGCCAATCAGCATAACCATGGCGTTAAAATACATCCAAAGTAAAATGACAATTAGTGTACCAATGGAGCCATATAGTTTATTATACTGTCCAAAATGATCAATGTAGTATCCAAATCCTAGCGATGTAATAACAATAAAAAGGGTTGCTAATATCGCTCCGGGTGAGAAAAATTGCCAATAACTTTTTTTGGCAGGTGCATATTGAAACAATAGCGACAAACCTAAAAATAAAAACATTAGCAAGGTTACCCATTTTCCAACCTTAATGAGTATGATGGAGCTTTCTTTCAAAAGCCCTAAATCGACGAAATAAGCACTAGCAATTTGGGTAAATACAATGATGGCTATGGCTAATATGAGCATAAAAGATAAGGCCAAAGTAAGTCCAACAGCTATAATGCGCTGTTTCCACATCCCTCTGTTTTCGGAAATATGGTAAGAACTATTGAAGGCTTCCATCAGTGAATTGATGCTATTAGTTGAAAAATACAGGGCTAAAATAAAACCAAAAGATAATAACCCCCCTCTTGGATTACTAATAATATCGTCCAGTGTGCCAAAAGCCGCTTCGTTGGTTGAAGAGGGTAAAACCTCCCCCAACAATTGTAATAAAATCTCTTGAAAATTATCAATGGGTATGTAAGGAATAAGAGTGAAGAAGAAAATTAAAGCAGGAAAAAAAGCTAAAAAGAAGTTGAACGCTATGGAGGAAGCCCTAGTTGTAATGGCTCCTTTTTCCAACCCCTTGATAAAAAAAGACCCTACCTCAAACAAATTCATGCCTTTAAAACCAGGTAAGTCGATGTGCTTACTCCAATCTATTAGAAATGACATTTTTTTCTTTATCATATGTGCTTATATGGCTTTCAAGCTCAAATCTAAACTATTTACTGAATGTGTCAAGGCACCCACTGAAATAAAATCTACTCCACATAGGGCATATTTTCGAATAGTATTTTCGTTAATTCCTCCAGAAGATTCCGTTTCATACTGTCCGTTGATGAGTTCAACAGCCGTTCGAGTATCAGCATATGTGAAATTATCTAACATAATGCGCTGAACTTGCCCTGTTTTCAAGATTTCATTCACTTCTTCTAAATTTCTAGCTTCTATCTCAATAGCAATATCAAGTCCATTTTTTTTAAGATAAGCATTAGCTTGGCATATGGCGGATTTTATCCCTCCAGCAAAATCAATGTGATTGTCTTTTATCATCATCATGTCGTACAATCCAAATCGGTGATTGACCCCCCCTCCAATAGTTACGGCCCATTTTTCTAATAGACGAATACCTGGTGTTGTTTTACGTGTGTCTAATACCTTGGCCTTTGTTCCTTTCAAAAGACTTACTATGTTATTCGTTTTTGTGGCAATACCACTCATACGTTGCATGCAATTTAACACTAAGCGTTCGGCAGTAAGTAATGAGCCCGAAGGTCCTTCAGCGATAAAAGCCACATCGCCAAGAGCCATTTTATCGCCATCGTTCATCAGAGGAAAAAATTGAATGTCAGAATTTACTTTTTTGAAAATAGCTTTGGCTACTTCCATACCAGCCAAAATACCACTTTCTTTGACTAATAGCTGAGCTTTTCCAATAGCGGTAGGCGGAATGCAAGCTAAAGATGTATGGTCACCCTCGCGGATATCTTCGTATAAAGCGATTTCTATGAAGGCGTTTAAATCTTCTTTCATTGATGTGTTTTTCTATCAAGCAAAATGACTAATATTGTGGTAAATTACAAAATTTTTTCGGTGAAAATTGTAGTATTAGCCATAGGCAAGACCGACGACCGTTGGATACAAGAGGGAATAGACACATATTGTAAGCGTCTGAGCCACTATTTGCCATTTGAATTTATAACATTGCCTGATTTAAAACATCGAAAAAATCGCTCTGAAAATCAACAAAAAGAACAAGAGGGGGGGCTTCTTTTAAAGCAGCTTCAATCTTCGGATACCCTTATTTTGTTAGACGAAAATGGCAAAGAATACCATTCTGTGGCTTTTTCTAATTTTTTGCAACAAAAAATGAATACTGGTATCAAGCGCTTGGTTTTTGCTATTGGAGGCCCCTATGGATTTAGTAAGGAGCTTTACGATAGGGCAAATTCAAAAATGGCCATGTCAAAAATGACTTTTTCTCATCAAATGATACGTCCATTTTTTGTCGAACAAGTGTACAGAGCGTTTAGTATTCTTAACAATGAACCTTACCACCATCAATAAATGAAATTAGTATTTGCCACCAATAATCCAAATAAGCTAGCTGAAATTAGAATGCTTGTCCCGACGAGTATTCAGATTTTAAGTTTAAGTGATATTGATTGTCATGAAGAATTGCCCGAAACGTCTGACACTTTGGAAGATAATGCGACTCAAAAGGCCTATTTCATTTATGACAACTATGGTTTCAACTGTTTTGCCGATGATACGGGCCTAGAAATTGATTTATTAGACGGTCGGCCAGGTGTTTATTCGGCACGCTATGCCGGAGAGGATTGCATAGCGGAAAATAACATTCAAAAGGTTTTGGACGAAATGCAAAATGAGGATAATAGAGATGCTTGTTTTAGGACTATTATCTCTCTTGTAATTGATGGTAAAGAATACCAATTTGAAGGACTTGTTGATGGTCAAATTATTCCGGAGAAATGGGGCGATAAGGGGTTTGGTTACGACCCTATATTCTTGCCCGACGGATTTGAAGAAAGTTTTGCTCAGATGTCCGTACAGCAAAAAAACGAAATCAGCCATAGGGGACTAGCTGTTAAGCAACTCATCGATTTTTTGAAGAAAAGACGCTAACATTTGATTCAAAAAATCTAACTTTAATTATCAAATACTCAACTCGTATGAAAACGACTTATTTATTGCCTATATTACTTATTTTTTCATGTCAGTTAGAAATGTCACCATTAGAATATCCCACAACTGAAAAAAAGCCAGTTATTGACACCTATTTCGGTGTGGAAGTTGTTGATAATTATCGCTGGTTAGAAGATGATAGAAGCGAAGAAACAGCTAAATGGGTTGAGGAGCAAAATAAAGTTACTTTTGGTTTCCTTAAACAGATACCTTTGAGAAATCAACTAAAAGATAGGCTTGAAAAAGTATGGAATTACGAAAAGTTATCTGCTCCTTTCAAGCGAGGCGACTACACGTATTTTTATAAAAACGATGGCCTTCAAAATCAATACGTGATTTACAGGCAAAAAGATGGTGTTTCCGACTTATTCATTGACCCCAACACCTTTTCGGATGATGGTACCATTTCATTAACCTCACTCAGCTTTTCACATGACGGCAGTTTAGCGGCCTATTCTATTTCTGAGGGAGGAAGCGATTGGCGTAAAGTCATTGTAATTGACGCCCTCACTAAAGAAATTAAGGAGGATACCTTAGTGGATATTAAGTTTAGTGGCATTAGTTGGAAAGGCAACGAAGGTTTTTTCTATTCCAGTTATGATAAGCCAGAAGGCAGTGAACTTTCTGCTTTGACGGATCAACACAAATTGTACTACCACCAATTGGGAACATCGCAGCAAGAGGATAAGGTCATTTATGGTGAATTGCTTTCAGAAAAACACCGTTATGTTGGAGGTCGTATTTCTGATGATGGTCGTTTTTTAATTATTTCAGCTTCCGTGTCAACCAGTGGTAATAAGCTATTCATTAAAGATTTAAATCAAGAAAACGCTCCGTTAGTTACCATTATTGATGATTATTCAAGTGATACTTATATTCTACATAATGAGGGTGACTTACTCTATATCGTGACTAATAGAAACGCTCCCAATAAAAAGGTGGTAACGGCTTATTTTCAACAGCCACAAGAAGAATTTTGGCAAGACTTTATTGTAGAAACTGAACATGTATTAAGACCTAGTTTTGGAGGTGGATATTTCTTCGCTAATTATATGATTGATGCTATTTCTAAAGTCTATCAGTTTGATGCTGATGGCAACAGTTTGGGCGAAATTCAATTACCAGGTATTGGTAGTAGTGGCGGTTTTTCTTCCAAAAAAGAAGAGAAGGAGTTGTATTATAGTTTCACCAATTACCACACTCCAGGGGTTATTTACAAATACAACACAGATAGCCGAGAATCCGAATTGTATTGGGAGCCGACTATTGATTTTAAATCTTCTGATTTTGTATCCAAACAAGTGTTTTACACTTCCAAAGACGGTACTCAAATCCCTATGATTATTACGCACAAAAAAGACATGGAATACAATGGTAATAATCCTACAATACTATATGGCTATGGCGGTTTTAACATAAGTCTTACACCCTCATTTAGCATTAGCAGAGCTGTTTGGATGGAACAAGGTGGGGTGTATGCCGTAGCAAACTTAAGAGGAGGAGGGGAATATGGAAAGGCCTGGCACGATGCTGGTACTCAGATGAAAAAGCAAAATGTATTTGACGATTTTATAGCTGCGGCAGAGTATTTGTTAGCTGAAAACATCACTTCTTCCAATTATTTGGCCATTGATGGTCGTTCAAATGGTGGACTATTAGTTGGGGCTACTATGACTCAACACCCTAATTTAATAAAAGTAGCTTTGCCAGGCGTAGGCGTTTTGGATATGCTCCGATACCATACCTTTACATCAGGTGCTGGATGGGCCTATGATTATGGTACTTCCGATGATTCCAAAGAGATGTTTGAGTATTTGAAAGCTTATTCGCCAGTTCATAATGTGAAAGCGGGCGTATCTTATCCTGCTACATTGGTTACTACTGCCGACCACGACGATAGGGTAGTACCAGCTCATTCTTATAAGTTTATTGCCGAGCTACAAGATAATCATCAAGGTAAAAATCCTGTGTTGATTCGTATAGAAACGAATTCTGGACACGGAGCTGGAACTCCTGTATCAAAACTCATTCAACAATCCGCAGATGTGATGGCATTTACTCTATTTAATATGGGAGTTAGGAAGTTTAAGGAATAACGCTTTTTATTAAAACAATCTAATCAACTTCTACAATATTCATTTATTTATGTAACAAAGAAATAAGCTATTTATTAGCTTTAACACTTATTTGAAAATCAAATTACGCCTCTTAAATTTATACATTTATTATGTATAAGATTATAACTTAATTTGGCTAAGTCGATTAGAATATCCCTTTAGGTATAGCGTGGAAACCAATTTTAATAACAGCCTCTTCAATTTGTTTAACTTTAACTAATTTGGACGTTGTTATGATAAGTTCTTTTGGAAATGTATCAGAGTTAATAGATACATTACTTACCCCACTAATTGACATAATCATGTTTCTAATTTTTTCCAATTCCTTGGGTTCACTTGCATTTGTTGCAAATATTTTACCTCGTTTTCCGGGAATCACATTTTCTGTTATTAAGCTCATATTCAATAGTTTAAGTTTTCAGTTGATTATATGCAAGAAAATAATTTGTATGTTTAGTCGCTCAACTTTTTAGTTTTATGTCAACAGTCTGTATTTTACCTTGACGTTTGATTTGGCAATTAATCACATCACCTGGATTAAATTGAATAACTTGTTCGTGTAATTGACTCACAGAGTTCACAGAAGTTCCATTTATACTTATAATGACGTCGTAGCGTTCGAGGCCAGCTTTATTAGCAGCACCATCACGTAGAACATTGGTTATAAGTACGCCTTCAACACCGTCTATATCTAATTCTTTCGCAATATTTTGGTTGATGTCAGCAATGTTTATACCGATATAAGCACGACGTACTTCACCATAGTCTTTAAGGTCAGACACTACTTTTTGCACCATATTTGAGGGTATAGCAAAACCATAGCCAGTATACGATCCTGTATTTGATTGTATGGCAGTGTTAATACCTATCAATTCGCCACGAGTAGTTACCAGTGCTCCTCCAGAATTTCCAGGATTTATGGCCGCATCGGTTTGTATGAAAGACTCGATACCATTTCCACGATTCAAAATATTAATGCTTCTAGCTTTAGCACTGACGATACCTGCCGTTACGGTGGAGTTGAGGTTGAATGGATTTCCAACAGCTAATACCCATTCTCCGACTTTGATATCATCAGAATTTCCAAAGGATAAAAACTTCAAATTTTCTCCATTGATTTTCAATAGGGCTAAATCGGTACTAGGATCTGTCCCTAGAAGTTCGGCAGTATAACTTCGTTTATCGTTGAGAACAACTTCTATTTCTTCAGCCTCATTAATAACGTGCTTATTGGTTACTACATAGCCATCCGAAGAAATAATAACACCAGAACCACTTGCTACTTTTTCGGTAGGTTGGTTGTAATACCCTCTGCCCAAAAAGGGATGGTAGTAGCGGTAATATTCATCTTCCATAAATTTAGATTTTATATGTACTACCGCCTCAAGTGATTTTTCAGCTGCAAAGGTGAAATCTTTATAGGTTTGAGGATTGGTTTCAGTGGTGGCATAAGCAAATTCAGTGGCAAAAACATCTTTTGTAGTTAAGGAATTAGCCACCTGAAAAAGAAGACCCCCTAGAAATAAATATACTAAAATGCTGATTTTTTTCATTTTTAAGTTTTATTCTAATAACTCTAGTTGTATTCAGTTTATTGTGTGTTTTTGTTTTTTTTTAAGATAAAAACTGTATCTAAAAAAACTTAAATGATACTTTTTATGATTCTAAGTTTGTGAGTGTGTTTACGTTCTTGGACATTAAAGATACCTTGTTGGTCGATTCGGTCGATTCGTACTTTTCCAGAAGCATGAATGATGGAGTTATTTTCTAGAATGATGCCAACGTGTATTATTTTCCCCTCATGGTTATCGAAAAAAGCTAAATCGCCAGGTTCTGACTCTTCGATGAAACTAAGGGTGGTACCCATCTCAGCTTGTTGATAAGCATCTCTAGCAATCTCTTTTCCTTGCAGACGATAAATCATTTGGGTAAAGCCAGAACAGTCAATTCCAAAAGGCGTTCGTCCGCCCCAAAGGTAGGGCGTGTTAAGATAGAGCATAGCATTTTCAATGAGCATGAATTTATCATCACTTCCTTTCGATGGATTGCCTTGATAATTGTATAGTTGGCCACAAATTTCAAATTGACCATTGTTAAAAAAAGGAAGAGTAGATCCTAGAGGAATGGTTTGATGAGATTGATTTGTGATAATATCTAACAATTCAGTGGTCAGAGAGGGGGTTTGCCTTTCTAAGTCTTCGAAAGTTGCGTGTTCAATTTCTAACCATTGCTTGTTGCAAATCCAACCTTCATACTTGTCGTGAGCTAATCGTATTTTGCTCCATTTAGCTCTTACTTCTAATACCTTAAAGTGTTCGCCAAAAAGAATTTGATTAACCATTTCCGCTCGATCCGATGCCTCAGCTCGAATTGGCACAATTGCTAATTCAGAAATGCCATACCTCATGCTTAACAAAAGTATAAAAAAAGCCCACTTTAAAGTGAGCTTTTTAATTTATTAATAAAGATTATTAGATTAATTCAATAAGCATAGCGGAGGCACCACCACCACCATTACAAATTCCGGCGGCACCCATTTTACCATTGTTTTGTTTCAGTACGTTGATTAAGGTAACAAGAATTCTTGCTCCTGAACAGCCCAGTGGATGTCCCAAAGATACAGCTCCACCATTTACATTAACTGTGGAAGGGTCTAGCTTCAATTTTTTTACATTAGCTAATCCGACTACAGAAAAGGCCTCATTCAATTCAAAAAAGTCGATATCTCTTAGTGTTAAATGGGCATTTTGAATGGCTTTTGGAAGAGCTTTTGCTGGCGCTGTAGTAAACCACTCAGGCTCTTGTGCTGCATCGGCATAGCTAACGATTTTAGCAATGGGTTGCACACCAAGTTCTTTAGCTTTTTCGGCACTCATTAACACCAATGCGGCAGCACCATCGTTGAGCGTTGAGGCATTGGCAGCAGTGACTGTCCCATCTTTGTCAAAAACTGGACGAAGCGAAGGTATTTTTTCCATTTTCACGTTTTTAAATTCTTCATCCTCTGA
This sequence comes from uncultured Flavobacteriales bacterium, assembly GCA_963991165.1. Lineage (GTDB taxonomy): Bacteria > Bacteroidota > Bacteroidia > Flavobacteriales > UBA7312. The sequence goes on from CAXDOW010000024.1 coordinate 10,650, forward strand.
AATGATAAGGTCGTCGCCACGTCTTTGAGGTACTGTTACGGCAACAACTTCGTCTTTAAACTTTCCTTCTGACCATGCTTTGGCACTTCTGTTGTACGATTCTATGGCGAAGGCATCTTGCTCTTCTCTACTAATATCCATTTCTTTGGCACACAATTCAGCGCAATTTCCCATATGCACCTTGTTGTAAACGTCCGTTAAACCATCTTTAACAAGCCCATCAATGAGTGTCATATTGCCCAATTTTTGTCCTGTTCTTCCTTTATCAAAATAATGAGGAACTGCTGACATATTTTCCATACCGCCAGCTACCACAATTTCATTAGTTCCGCATTGAATACTTTGAGCAGCCAACATAATGGATTTCATTCCTGACGAGCACACTTTGTTGATGGTTGTACAAGGTGTATTATGATCAATACCAGCCAGCATAGCTGCTTGACGTGCTGGTGCTTGTCCTAAATTAGCTTGAAGAACATTCCCCATAAATACTTCATCGATTTGATTACTGGCAATACCAGATTTTTCTAATGCTCCTTTAATGGCAACACCACCTAGCTGAGTGGCAGAAACGGTAGATAATGCGCCTCCAAAGCTTCCCATTGGAGTTCGAACGGCTGAAACAACAACAACTTCTTTCATTTGGTATGATTTTAAATGAATAATAAAGTGCGAATTTAACTAAAATGGATAATTGTATTACATTTGTTGTACGAATATTTTATTGGTGATATGCGATTGAATCTTCCTTTCGACATAAGGAACAATTATTACAAAATTCAAAAAGTTACTTTATTTCTTTTAGCTACCATTCTTATCGTTTGGATGTTTCCAAATAAAGCTTCATTCAAATTTGAATTTCAAAAAGGGAAACCTTGGATGCATGAAAATCTAATTGCACCCTATGACTTTCCCGTGATGAAGACGTTCGAGCAAATTGCCAGTGAGCAAGAACAAATCAGAAATAACCTTCAACCTACTTTCGTTGTCGATGGGTCTGTTTATGAAATCAAGGCGGAAGAGTTTATCAATAACTTTGAACAAAAGTGGGCTGTCGATAAAGAAGTTAAAAAGGATTTACGTTTTACGTTTTTGAATCTTAACAAAAAGAAGAAACGACGTTCGAAGAAAGAAAAACTGGCCTTTTATGGACTTTCGGTACTGGAGCAATTATACGCTAAAGGAATTGTTCAATTGACTGACAATATTGAAACCCAAGATGACGATTTTGAAATTTTGGTCATGAGAAATAATATTGGAGAAACGGTTTCTTTGGGAGAGTTATATACTATTGAAACCGCTTCTAAAAAGGCCTATGATTTACCAAATTTACAAGAAGAAGAAAGTTCGTTTTTAGCTCCCCTAATTTTACAATCACTAAAGCAAAACGTCTTTTACGACGATGAAGCGACAAACAAAATGCTGGAAAGTGAGCTTAAGGCTATTTCAAAGGGGTTGGGTAAGGTTCAACGTGGGGAAGTGATTATCTCAAAGGGCGAATTAGTCACCGAAGCTAATGTACAAAAAATTGAATCTTATCGTTTGAGATATGAAGGTGAAAACTGGCAAGAAAACAGTGAAAAATGGTTGACTTTAGGTCAAATTTTATTAGTTTTAGTGGCCTTTTCTATTCTTTATTTATTTTTGAAACAGTTCAGAGTAGAAGTCTTCAATGATAACAAAAAAGTGACCTTTATACTGACCTTAATCACACTCATGGTGTGTATGGCTTCTTTATCATTACTAGCAAATAATAAGTTGATATTTCTAATGCCTTTTTGTTTATTACCAATCATCATCAAAGCATTTTTTGATACACGATTGGCATTATTTACGCACCTTATTTCCATTATCATCATTGGCTTTGTAGTCCCCAATAGTTTTGAATTTATTTACTTGCAATTGATGGCTGGTATTGTGTCAATTTTGTCTGTTCTTCAAATGTATAAGCGAGCACAGTTGTTTGCTTCAGCAGCCAAAATTATTGGCATTTACTTCATAACCTATTTTGCAATGGCCTTAACTCAAGAAGGTAGTATTGACAATATAGACTGGATGAATTTTGTGTGGTTTGCAGGAAATGGGGCTCTGACGCTTTTTGCTTATCCTCTGATTTTTGCTTTTGAAAAAACATTTTCCTTAGTTTCGGATGTCTCACTTCTAGAGTTATCAGATACCAATAGTCCACTTCTTAGAGAGTTAGCCCAAAAAGCTCCTGGTACCTTCCAGCACTCCATACAGGTTGCCAACTTGGCCGAAGAAGGAATCCTATCCATTGGTGGTAATGCTCTTTTGGTTCGTGCTGGGGCTTTGTATCACGATATTGGTAAAATGATAAATCCTCAATATTTTATTGAAAATCAAGTCACTGGTATTAATCCTCACGACGACTTAGATTATAAGGAAAGTGCAAACATCATAATTCAACATGTTACAAATGGGATTGAAAAGGCCAAAGAACACAATTTACCTGATGAGTTAATTGATTTCATACGAACGCACCACGGCACAACTACGGTTGGCTATTTTTATAAACAATATATCAAAGAATTGCCTCTCGAATCTGATACTGAAAATCAATTTAAGTATAAGGGCCCTAAACCCTATTCAAAAGAAACTGCTGTTCTTATGATGGCTGATTCGGTAGAAGCAGCCGCTCGAAGTTTAAAATCTCCCTCGGCAGAAAATATCGATAAACTTGTTGATGGAATTATTGATCATCAGCTAGAAATAAATCAATTTACTAATGCGGATATTACCATGAAATCCATTACTCAAATCAAGAAATTATTCAAAAAGAAATTACAAAGTATTCACCATGTAAGAGTCGAATACTAGTTACTTTACAAAAACTCGTTTGGCGTCCACTTTTAATTTATCGATAGAAAGTCTAATAACATAAATACCTGATTTTACTACTGGTTTCTTTAATGTAAATGTTTTCATTCCTTTATTAGAACTAATACTTAATAATACATCGATATGTTGCCCTAAAACATCACAAAGATCAATAGTTATTTGGGAATTGGTATTGATGAAAAAGCGAATTTCAAAATCTTCAACAATGGGGTTAGGGGCAATGGATTGTATTTTACTAGAACTGTCGTTTCTATTAAAATTGGGTATGTTTACTGTTTCAGGGTCAATATCTAGATAAATATCAAAAACACCATTTCGATTAGAATTTTGATCTGTCATAAGAGGGACGATTCGATTGGCTGCTGAGGGGTTTGATGCCCATGGATCTTCCTCGATTGAAGTGTCACCTTCAAAATATAATTGGGTCACAAATTCCGGATTATTTTGATACAATACTTTGTAATGAATATGGCTTGGTCTATAATACGAACCGTTGAGATACTTTCCAGGCTGAATACTTTCAAAGGCATAATTACCTGCTTCATCAGTATAGAGTTTTCCTCTGTAGTTAATATCTTCATAAGCCCCTTCATGACTGGCATGCCACACATCAATCAAAGCATTTGGAATTGGAGTTTTGCAATCGTTAGCATATACTGTTCCAGTAATAAACAAGCGATTGATTCCATCAATGATAGGAGCAATAGTACTAATATTGGGTGCCCCATCAATAAAATAAGGCCCCAGTATATCCTCGGATGTGAGGCATTCGTCAGAGGCCCACAATTGGTTGTTGGGCAGAAAGGGAAGGAGTGAAGCTCCGATAAACGATTTTATGGCTTTTCTTCTTTTCATAAGGAGGCAATTATTGAAATTTCTATATTGACATTTTTTGGTAAAACACTTACCTGTACTGCTTCTCTAGCTGGTGGACTTTCATCAAAATAGGTGGCATAAACGGCATTTATTGCTGCGTACTGATTCATGTCTTTCAAAAAGATTGTACATTTCAAGACATTTGAAAAGTCCATGTTTGCAGCATGTAAAACCGCTTTTAGATTCTTCATCACTTGATGGGTTTCATCGCTAATATTACTTGTTATTAATTCACCATTTGTGGGGTTGATAGCTATTTGACCAGAGCTATATAAGGTCTTATTAGATAGTATGGCTTGGCTGTATGGACCTATGGCATCTGGGGCACTAGGGGTATAAACAACTTTTTTCATTTTACTAAGATAGTATTTTTTACATTTGTGGTAGTAGTAATAGACTTCATCGCTTCTTTAGGAAGAGGAAAGTCCGGACACCATAGAGCAACATAGCGGATAACATCCGTCCACCGAAAGGTGAGGACTAGTGCAGCAGAAAGGAAGTACAGTTCGGCTGTAGTGAAATCAGGTAAACTCTATGTGGTGCAATGCCATGTATACCGAGTGTAAGAATGGCTCGTTCGTTCTCGGGGGGTAGGCAGCTCAAGCTCATCAGCAATGATTAGTGTAGATAAATGATGAAGGCCTGTTAAGGTAACAGAATCCGGCTTATGAATTACTACATGCTGCCCTTCGTGGGCAGCTTTTTTTTATATTTGTGGGGTGCATCTCAAACTCTTAGTATTACTTTTTTTATTTTCTTATTCCTTAAAAGCTCAAGATGGAATTGTAAAATCTGTCATGTTAGACTCTGTGATGATTTCTGCAGTCGATTCGGGTTTCAGTGTCGAAGAATTCATCCATTATGTTAAAACAGATACAAGTTTTTATCAAGGGTTTAAAAATCTAAGGTACTACCCCCATCAATACCACAGTGAGCTAGAGGTTTTTAATAAAAAGCAAGAGTCTGTTGGTTTTTTGTTACGAAATGGTCATTATGAAGTGAATGACAATCGGTTGGTTGTACATATCGACTCGTCATACAACGACGGAAAGATATTCAATAGAAAAGGCAAATACCGATATTATACTCCTGAGTTTTTTGATTATGTTTTTTTTCCAAGAGACACTATAACAGTGAGTAAATATAGTTTTAAAGATGACGGCGACGATCATTCAAAAAATACCAATGAGAAAAATGAAAATGATGCCAAAGTCATTATTTTTTCGCCTGGCTCCGTAGAAGTAGAAAAGTCAGGCAGCAAGAAAGAAAAGTTAGCCATATTTGATATTTCTATGCAGAAGTATTACGATTACATTATTTCCAAAAAGATGTTTCAAGACAGTTTAGAGTGCTATGAATTTACATGTCGTATGAAATCGGATTTGACGGAGAAAGAAGAGGACGAGGTGCTGATTAGAGAACTGATTTCCTATTTCGATCGGCGTACTTTCAATGTGATGTACAGAAAATACGTGATGAAATATCAATACTGGCTCATTGATTTGGATGTAACTGTAGAGGTTGAAATGGGCTATGTAAGCCAAGAGTTAGTCCCTTTGAATATTCACTATCATGGGTTTTGGGATATCCCATTCAGCAAAACTGAAATCGCTGATTTCAAACTACAAAATTTTAATTTTGAAGTAAACGATTAGTAAGGAGAGCTATTCTTGAGTTGCTAAAAACCGTTCGGCATCCAGAGCAGCCATACAACCTGTTCCTGCCGAAGTAACGGCTTGTCGATACACATGATCGGCCACATCGCCTGCCGCAAAAACACCTGGTATTTTTGTCTTGGACGTGCCGGGTTCAATAATCAAATAGCCGTTTTCATCCATATCTAACTGACCTTTGAAAATATCTGTATTTGGTTTGTGCCCTATGGCGACAAAGAATCCTGTGGCAGGGATAGTTACTTCTTCTTGAGTTTGGTTATTGAAGGCCGTGACGCTTTCTACGCCTTTTTCACCATTAATACTTTTAGTTTCATGATTAAAGAGAACGGTGATATTTTCTGTATTGAAAACGCGTTTTTGCATAGCTTTTGAGGCACGCATAACATCTCTTCTTACTAACATGGTTACTTTGGTACACAGTTTTGCTAAATAAGTTGCTTCTTCAGCGGCAGTATCTCCAGCACCAACCACCACTACTTCTTGACCTTTATAGAAAAAACCATCACAGACGGCACAGGCCGACACACCAAAACCATTGAGACGTTCTTCGTCGGGAATACCTAACCATTTGGCCGAGGCACCCGTAGCAATAATAACGCTTTGTGCAGAAACTATTTTGTTTCCATCAATTTCCACTTTAAAAGGGCGATTCGAAAAATCCACTTTAGTGACCATACCCCAACGCGTATCGGTATCAAATCGTTCGGCTTGGGCTTTAAAATCTTCCATCATTTTAGTTCCGTCTACACCATTTGGGTAACCAGGATAGTTATCCACATCTGTAGTAGTGGTTAATTGCCCTCCAGGTTGCAACCCTTGAATCACAACGGGTTTTAAATCGGCTCTTGCGGCATAGATAGCAGCTGTATAACCTGCTGGTCCTGAACCTATTATAAGGACTTCTATTTCTTCTATTTCTTCTGACATAATTGGTGTTTTATTCAATGGATTAAATCAATATTCAAAGTTATAATATTTCCGTGATTCCAGGATAATATCGTTCAAAATATGTGGTGTCTTCTTTGGCAATAAGTTTGTAATAGACGGCGGCTTGGCCATAGAAAATACCGTAGCCATTTTCAAAATTACTTTGTAGATTAATAGGTTCTGCGAAGGGATTTCCGTTACTGCTCGCTTGATAATCTAACGATCGCCAAAAAAGATATGATTCATAATCAATCTGACTTAGTCGTACTAATACTGTGTCTGGAAAAACATCGCTAGTGTGACCATCAAGACTTTGAGCTGACTTAAAATAGCCATCTTCTTCTTGTTCAAAGATAACATCGTCAAACGAACTGTTTAAAAGTGGGCTGATGGTGCCTCTCTGAAAATAGGTGTCAAAAGAGGTGCCGTTTAATCCTTCAAAGTCGTTTCGTACAAACCCCCATAGAGCTTTGGCATATATAGGGTCTTGCACTTGTTTGACGGTAAAGGTGTTGGGTTCGGTACCCATTGGTGGGTCATTACCCCAAAAGATTTCTTTAGTATGAGCTAATCGCTTGTGTTCAATCATGATGGTATTTCCTAAGGTGTCGGGATCGTTGTAGTGAAACCAAAAGTTTCCTAAATTAGGACGAGGAGCATATTCATCATTTTCAAACCAAAGACTATCCATGAGATGTTCTTGAGGAATGGTAGTTTTGGCAATAAAAGTGTCTTGTTTTATGATGGCAGATAGTTGAAATTGCTCACCATTTTCTCCAATTGTGTTGTATGGTCCTGGACTAAATTCAATTTCATTTTGAGCTGTAAAAGAGATGTTTAAACCATCAATGGGCCACTCGATGTAAAAACCAGGAAATAGCTGAGCAATGGAATCCAAAATACCAAAAGCAGGTATGTTGTTAATGTTAACTAATTGTACACTGTTGCCATTGGTGTCGGTGATGGTGATGTCGGCATCGGTAACAAAAATATTATTTAGGGTGTTTGGAGAGACGGACGAAAAATAGGGCTCTGATTTTGTCACAAAGGCGTAGGCAGGGTATCCTTTTTGAATCTTGGCTTCAATGACGTATTTATTTTCGGTATTTTCTTGTTCAAAATCGACTTCTTGTTCAAATTCAAAGAATTTATCACACGAAGCGAATAGGGTTATAATTAATAGTGCGTGAATAGTTAATTTCATTTTTTTAAAAATTAAAGTTCCAAGTGACAGAAGGGATTATTGGAAAAAGAGAGATTTGAAATGCTTTGGGTTCTAATCCACCTTCCGATAAATTACCATCACCTTCAAAATCAAAATAAATAAAGTATGGGTTGGTTCTATTATAAAGGTTGTAAATGGAAAAATTCAAAGAAGAATTAAAGCGTTTGTTAGGTTTCTTTTTTGAATATGTTGCTGAAATATCCATTCGATGGTAGGCAGGCATTCTATAGCTATTTCTTTGAGCGTATTCTGTGTATATTTTAAAATCAATGACATAACGATCTAAAGCTGGTGTAAGTGTGTTGCCTGTGGCATAAACAAAAACTGCTGACAAGGTCCAATTGTCATTTAGTTCGTGAGTGGCTGTCAGTGAAAGGTCGTGTGTTCTATCATATTTGGCAGGAAATTCAACACCGTCGTTAAGCTCGTCAAAGTATCGTGTTGTCTTGGAAATAGTATATCCTAGCCAGCCTGTAGTTTTTCCAAGTCTTTTTTTGATAAAAAACTCTAAGCCGTATGAGTCGCCAGTGCCGAAGGTGAAGGAATTATCGGAGGAGGTATTGGTATTATCTTCGGGGAGTGCCCCTTCTTTGTATTCAATGAGGTTTTTCATTTTTTTATGATAGGCCTCAACGGATGTTTCCCAAGTGTTGTCAAACAAATTTTTAAATACACCAAAGGCAAATTGTCGACCGTATTGAGGTTTAACAATCTCTGTACTAGGCACCCATAGGTCGGTGGGGAGTGAAACACTGGATAAGGAGGCCAAATGAATGTATTGGTAATTTTGAGTGTAGGATGCTTTTAGGGAGTGATTTTTATCTAGTTTGTAACGTATTGAAAGACGTGGTTCAAGGTGTCTATGGTGTTTGCTAGTGTCGGCAGTTAGTTCGTTTTTCAGATAGTGCCTCACGGTGATTGGGCCACCAAATTGAAAGCTGGAATAGCGGAGTCCAGCATTTACCTTCAACTCTTCATTAATTTCAAAATCATCCGAAAAGTATATTGCCCCTTCGTTAGAGTATTGTTTAAAAATATTGTCTGGCTCAAAGACAACATCGCCCGAACGTCCAGTCACACTTCCTGGAACAAAAGTGTGATAGGTGAAGTGAGTCCCAAATTTTATATTGTGACGGTAGTTGGGAAGATATGAAAAGTCGATTTTGGTATTCCAGTCGGTAATGCTGGAGTTAAGTTTGAATTCAAAATCATTTTGTTCGGCACCAAAAGAAAATTGGTAATCGCTAAAAATTACAGATGTGTTGACAAAGAGTTTGTCACTAAACAAATGATTCCATCTAGCAGAAGCCGTTGCATTGCCCCACGGAATATCAAATTTGAACCCTCTGTTTGCATTTCGGAAGGTAAATACATCTCTACCAAAATAGCCACTCAAAAACAGTCTGTCTTTGTCAGAAATTCGATAATTGACTTTTGAAGTAAGATCAAAAAAGTAATAGCCCGTTCCTTTGAAGGCGGAAGTATCGTTTATGAGGGGATTTACAAGCACGTCTATGTAGGTTCGTCGTCCAGAAATAATGAATGAGCTGGTATCCTTTTTGATGGGGCCTTGCAGTGTCAATTTTGAGGAAATAAGACCTAACCCACCATCCACTTCAAACTTTTTACTGTTTCCTTCTTTCATGCTGATGTCGAGGACAGAGGCCAACCGCCCTCCATATTGTGCTGGCATACCACCTTTAATGAGGTTGATGTCTTTTATGGCGTCGGCATTAAAAACCGAAAAAAAGCCGAATAGGTGAGAGGCATTATAGACTGTTGCTTCATCTAATAAAATGAGGTTTTGGTCGGGTCCACCTCCACGGACGTAAAAGCCCGAATTTCCTTCACCAGAAGATTGAACTCCAGGAAGAAGTTGTATGGTTTTGAGTACATCAACTTCTCCCATAAAGGCAGGTAGTTTTTTTATGTTTTTAACGTCAATTTTGACTTGACTCATATTGGTTGACTCCACATTTTTATCGGCTCCCTCCGCTTCAATAACCACCTCATTGGTGATAATGGCATTAGATTCAAGAGAAATGTTAAGTCGAGTATTTTTATTTAAATTGACGACTTTTTGTTCTGTTTTTAAACCCAAAAAAGAATATGAAATATTGTATGTGCCTTCTTCGACAGTTAGGGAATAAAACCCATATTGATTGGTAGAAGTCCCTTTTAAGTTCTCTTTCAGATAGACGGTTGCGCCAATGAGGTACTCTCCGGTTTCGTTGTCTTTAACGTATCCGCTGAGGGTGTAGTTGTTTTGCCCCCAAATGATAGTCGAAAGAAAAAGAAAGAGGATTGAAAAAATGTATTTTATCATTGTGGGAAATGAATGGAATTTTATTTTTGCAAAGATAAAACAAAATAGTGCAGACTGTTTTGTATTTCGGGATGTAGCTTAGTCCGGTTAAAGTGCGCGTCTGGGGGGCGCGAGATCGGAGGTTCGAATCCTCTCATCCCGACCACATTTTTACTCCATTTTCTAATCTTAACTTTTTTACCTTTTTAATGGTAAAAAAATCTGTTTATTCATTTTTTGTTAAATTGCTTCAGTTCAAAGTGGGTAAGGGAGTCAGAAAACTCAACGTAAAAATTGCTTGTTATACAACTACATTTTTCATTAGTAATACTTGTTCAACAACTCTCTTGCTTTTTGTAATTTGGGTTCAATCACAATTTTGCAATAGGGTTGATTGGTATTATTTTTATAATACTCTTGATGGTAGTCTTCAGCTGGATAAAATGCTTCGAATTTTTGTATTTCAGTAACAATTTTATTGCTGAAAAATTCTTTGTTATACTTTTCTACCTCGCTTTTTATAAGGGCTAATTCGTCATCGTGATGATACAATATTATAGAGCGATAGTGCTTTCCGATATCATTTCCCTGACGATTAAGTGTTGTAGGGTCATGAACAAGAAAAAATATCTCCAAAATGTTATTTAGGTTAATAATTTCCGGATTGTAGCTTATCTGGCATACTTCGGCATGATTGGTTTTACCGCTTACAACCTCTCTGTATGCAGGATTTTTAATTTTTCCACCAGAGAACCCACTAACAACCGATTCTACACCTTTTGCATCTTCAAAAGCTGCTTCAATACACCAAAAACAACCTCCACCTAGGGTTATTTGTTGTGTTGTGTTTTGTGCCATACACCAATTACAAATTACTATAAATAAAAAAGATAGTTGTTTCATATTTGATGGTTAATATAATGAAAAAAGCGGAACACTGTCTCAAAATGAGATTGATTCCGCTTTGGTGGACCAACTCGTTCTTGTTTCGAACTCTTTTTTAGAAATGAATTGCATGAACTTACTATTGATATGCATAAACCTTCTCCCTTCTCCCTTCTCCAATTTAACCCTTTTTCATATTCTAATATCAGCATACTATATATGGATAAAATATATTTATACAAAATTGTACTTTTACAGTACTATTTTCAATATTGCTGACTAATGACTTGTACATTAATCATTGCTACTTACAATTGGCACCAGGCTTTAGAATTGGTTTTATTAAGTGTATGCAAACAGACGGTTTTGCCAGATGAGATAGTAATAGCGGATGATGGTTCTTCTAAAGAAACCTTGGGAGTCATAAAAAAAATTAAAAAAAAAATAAAACTTCCAATTAAGCATGTTTGGCATGAAGATCAAGGTTTTAGAAAAACTATAATCTTAAACAAAAGCTATGCAAGAGCAACAGGCGAATACATCGTACAAATTGACGGGGATATTATTTTACACAAAAAGTTTTTAGAGGATCACTTAAGTAATGCAAAACCTAATGTTTTTTTACATGGAAGTCGTTCGTTTTTAAATAGTCAATTAAGTAAAAGAAGCATTAATGAAAAAATCACCAACTTTAATTTTTTTGAAAAAGGTTTAAGCAATAGATGGAACGCCATATATTTTAAACCTCTTACAACGTTTGCCAGACCCAATAGATCTCTTAAAAAAACCAGAGGATGTAACTTCTCTTGCTTTAAAAATGACTTCATATTGACTAACGGTTATAATGAGGATATGATTGGATGGGGAAAAGAAGATACGGAACTATCCGCCAGACTTATAAATAATAACATTCTAAAAAAACAGTTAATAAATTGTGCTCTCACTTATCATTTAGAACACAAAACATTTGAAAGAAAAGGATTAAATAAAAACATTAAAATCCTAAAGAATACGATTTTGAAAAAAACAAAAATATTGTAAAAACGGAGTAGCTAAATATATTATATGAAAAATACTATAGAGAAATCATATTCCATCCTTTTTGTATTGTTGGGCTTATCCATGCCTTTGTCATTTGCTGTTGCCAATCTTATCATTGGATTAATTTCGGTGTGCTGGCTTTTAGATGGTCAGATGAAAAAAAAGTTAAACGATATACGCCATAACAAATGGATGTTATCAATTATTTTTCTTTTAGTTTTATATTGTTTTGGAATGCTATGGGGAACCAATCACCAAAACGCTTTAGTGGTTTTTAAAAAATTATCCTTACTTCTCATTTTTATTGTTTTTGGAACTTTAAAGCTAAAAAAGTCCACATTAAAATTTGGCACATTACTTTTTCTTTTTTCAACTCTTTTATCAGCAATTGTAGCAATTCTGATTAATTATCAAGTTATTTTGCCTCTTCACAATTACCTCTCGATTGTTTCTGCCAACAGAGGTATTTCAGCATTTACCTTTTACAATTATCACACTATTTTATTAGCTTTTTCTTCTTTAATATGCTTTTTTTTAGTTTCAGAAAAGAAATCAAATTACACATTTGGACTTATTC
>CAXDOW010000025.1:0-21109 GCA_963991165.1 uncultured Flavobacteriales bacterium
TTAGAAATCACAACGAACAATGGTGGTATCAACAAAAAGATTGTTCTTCAATAATCGTTAATAATAAATGGATTAAAAGCCCTAAGCATTTGCTTGGGGCTTTTTTTATATAAATTCTCGAAATAACTATATTTACCTTTTATGTCAGTAGTGAAATTAAAGGTTTTTCTAGGTGGTTATGTAAACTACCCTAATGCTCAAAATTTTAATTGCTTGTCTTTGGCCAAACACTTAGACAAATCCAAATTTGATGTAAGGGTGTTGAGTATATATTCTCGACCATCGCCCAATTTGGATGGTGTTACCATCTATCGGTGTCAATGGCCTCATTCATTAACTGCCTTTTGGGTATATTTTATTAACATTTTAACAGCAGATGTCATCTATTTGCCAAAAGGTGAGCTATTAGGCTTTAATACCTTTGTATGTCGTTTTTTTAATAAGAAGTGTTTTACCACTTTTGAGGGCGTATTAGATGCAACCAACACCTCTAAAGCCGTACAAAAAAGTGGCCCTAACGTTTTTAAATATTACAGACGTTTTACAAAGTGTTATTCAATATCTTCCTTCCTTAAAACATTTAATGAAGAAAATCATCGATTATTCTCTGAGTCAACAATTTTGGAACTGGGAATAGATACTACCTTATTTTCACCCAAGACTTCCTTTACACCGCTAAAACACGTGGTATTGATTGCAAGTAGTTTCGATAAGAAAGGCATTCATGACTATCTTTCACTAGCTCATAATTTTCCATCCTTAACTTTTCATCTAATTGGCCAAACGGATGCTTCACTAAGTCAATCCATTGCCGATCAATCGCTTACCAATGTTGTAGAACATGGTTTTTTAGATCGTTCATCATATCAAGAAGTATTATCACACATACAGTTGCATATTTTGCCTTCTCGTTCGGAGGGCTTTCCTAAGGTTATTTTAGAAACCGCCTGCCTTGGTATTCCATCTTTAGTCTACTCCGACTATGGTGCTTCGCAATGGATAACTCACTATGAAAATGGTTTTGTGACTAGCACCTTTGATGAATTAAAAGCCATCGTCAATCAACTCCTAATGGATCCTCAATTACTAGAAGAAACCTCCAAAGCAGCCATACAGCTCGGACAGTCTTACGATTGGAAGCAAAAGATAAAGTCTTGGGAAGAAGTACTATTGTCGTTTGACAACCACTAAGGCATCTCTATAATCATTGTTTCTACAAATTCCCTAACTTTGTGAATACAAATAAATTATCTTACCTGACAACCAAACTGTAAATCGTATGAATAAGTTCATTATACCTCTGCTTATAGCTTTCACCCATTTAGCTTATAGCCAAACGCCCATCACATTTTCAGACGAATTCAACCTAGTTGATTTCCCTCAGTACGACAATTGGAGTTATCAACAGGAGTCGTTTTTTGTTTTACCATTATCCTTAAACGAATTCCTTTCCATTCAAACATTGGATTTTAACGTTTCCTATGATCCACAAATAATCGAGCCAATGGTAGATCTTTTCATGGTAGTTAATTCGCCAAATTTTACAACTCCTCTAAATGTACCCAATGCTCTGCTAGGATTGGTTGGTTCGATAACTGCTCAAAACATAAGTGTTTCCTCCGATTTAGCAATGCTTACCACCTCCTTTTCCAATAATTCATCAACCATAACCCAAGAGCAATACGACTCTAATGGTGAGGTTTTAATATATCTTCCTTTTAGAAAATTGAACGCATGTAATAAGGCGCCGTTTTTTGTCAATTTTTGGGATGGAAATAATGGTGATTCCTATGTTAACCCTGATCAAACCAATAGTATTATCGTCAATAATAGTTTATCTGAAGAATCTGGAAATATTTACACACAAGATGCTGTTATCAATTTCAATATTCTATCGACTAGCGTAGAGCAAATAGGCAATGCTTTTTATCCAACAATTACAGGCGGAACGCCTCCCTATTCTTTCGAATGGACCGACAAGATGGATGTGGTTTTAAGTACCGATTCAATCTATTTCCCGCCTAGTTCTACCGATTATTTACTTTATGTTTCCGATGCTAGTCAGTGTCAGTCCATATCTTTTTTAACGTTTGACGGAACAGCTTTAGTCGATGATTTAAGAATGACGGGCATTTATCCCAATCCGGTAAAGGATGTTGTTACCATAGACGCTCATGAGCCACTAGATTACCAACTGTGCGATATTTTTGGTAAGCCATTGAAAATGGGTCAGATAGGGCCGCTATTAAACACCATTGAAAGAGGCAATTTACCTTCGGGAACGTATTTTTTAATTCTGCAAACAGAACGTTCTAAGACGACTTACCAACTGACGTTTTTATAATGGTTGAACAAAGTCAGGCCATACAGAGTATTATCTTTTGAAAAACGCTCCTACATTCAAGTTATTAATTTTGCCCATTGGCTTTGTTCTCTTATTGCTTGTAATAGAGTACTTAGAGCATTACTTGGGTGTTCGATTCTCAAAATATGGTGTTTTACCAAGGACAGTTGAAGGATTAAAAGGCATTATCTTATCGCCACTCATTCACGGTGATTGGAAACATGTAACCAATAATGCTGTTCCATTACTGGTGTTGATGCCAAGCCTGTTGTATTTCTACCGAGGTATTGCTATTGAAGTGCTTTTATGGTCGTGGTTGATTAGTGGAATTTGGTTATGGACGATTGGTCGACCTAGTTTTCATATCGGAGCGAGTACATTAGTCTATGCTTTGGCTTCCTTTTTGTTTTTTAGTGGTTTGATTCGCAGGCACACGCGACTAATGGCCATTTCTATGGTTGTAGTTTTTCTCTACGGCGGAATGATATGGGGTATTTTTCCTATGGAAGCACATATTTCTTGGGAAGGGCATCTGTCGGGGGGATTTGCTGGCTTAATTTTAGCGTATTGGTTTAGAAGAAATGGCCCGCCCAAGCAAATCTATCAGTATGAAATAGATGAACTTCATGAAGACGACGACTCATCACCCTATACTTACGTTTATAAAAAAAAAGATAATAGTTAAATGGTGTCGTTTATATAATACCTAATGTCAAAAATTAGGCAAAAACCGACACGAAATATTCTAACTTTCCATTAAAAAACCCCGTGACTATTTCGCCATCCTCGCTCATACAATTAATAGTTATAGAATATTCACCATCTGTTTTGCTAACAGACAGAGTTCCAGATATAATTTCAACTTCTTCATTTTCGGTATTATCACTTGAGTAGTTAATGAAATAAGCACCATAATCAAATGTTTTCACAAACGAGCCAGATTCACTGCTATACATATAATCTCCTTCATCAAGTTGCTCTCCCATTGACGAATACAAATCAAAGTATATAAGTTGACCTGAGCCTGATATTTCCATTTCACCAAATTGGCTCGTTGTCAAACTAAAACTATCTGAGAAAAAAGCTAATTCATGAAAATATACTAAACTACTATCTTCTTTTCCATCGTTTAAAAAAGCACCCTTAGCTAAGTTGTACTCTTTATCACCTATTTTTAAAAAACTTTTTTTTGTGATAACATTTTCAATTTCTGCTGTATCTTTTTTGCAGCTTATAAGTAACAAATTTGACATTAGAAGCCCTAATAATAAGTGTTTAGATAATGTTTTCATACTTTAATTGATTTTGATTAATGAATTATTCTTATTTGTATATATTTTTGTTAATGAACCAGGATCTTTTCCATATACTTTCTATTACTACTATCTTCTAAAATGACAAAATAAAAACCTTCACTTAAAGTCCGAATATTTACTTTTTTTGAAGGTTCGATATTACTATTAAGAAGGACTTGTCCTAAGTTGTTTATGATGCTAATTTTTTTGATATCATCATTATCTACAATGAAAAAATCAAAAGCGGGGTTTGGATAAATTGACACGTTTATTACTTGCGTATAGCCCCATATGGAAACTGTGTCTTCATTTTCAGTTGTATCCGCAGTGATTTCTACAATAAAATACAGAGGGTTATTTTCATTTAAATCATTCCATTGTCCAGCATTGCCAAATGGCCAATCTGTTAATGCTAAACCTAAAGCATCTTGATCATCTAAACTATTATCAGGTTCTCCACCCCATTCATTACTTCCCCAGTTGTTGTACAAGCCCCCAATGGCACTTCCATCTTTAGAGCCTTCCCAAAACTGAGTGGTCTGATTATCCTCGTTAACCCATAGCCACTCGCCTTCAATATTCATATCGTTTCCTCCCAGCCAAAGGTAGGGCACTTGTCCTCCGTCGTTTGCAATGGTGTTATTATTTTCAATTTCCGCATTGGGGATTTCTGCCCAAATAGCATCCTGTTCCTCTTGATTATTTATAATTGCCAAAGTTCCACCAAGCTCATGAGCACAAAAAAGAGCATGGTTCCAAACTTTTTTATCTTTTACAATAGCATAGCTTTTGCCATTGTAATCAAAGGTGTACATGTCTGTAGTATCACATAATTCTTGAGAAAAAAGAGGGTAACAAATAAAAAGGGACGAGATTAAAATTAATTTCTTCATGAGATTAAGATTATTTAGTTATTAGTCGGACAAAGGTATCATTTTAATTTAAAACAACAAAACACACATCCATTCAACAAAAACACCTAAGAGAAAACCAACATATATTTGTTTGTAGTTGTGGGATCGGGTTTTTAGACGAGCAAAACCAATTATACCAGCAAATAATATAAGCCCAACAATGAGAGGAGTATGGTCAAATTGAAAGCGATGAGAAATTCCTATTACTGCTCCAATAACCCCACCAATCCCAAGCATATGAACGCTGATTTTCCATCTAAGAGAAATGATTAAAGCTAAGGCGATAACACATATTGCACCAATCATAAGAAGCATGAAGCTTTGTGGAATGGCTAACTTTGAAAGAAATTGCAAGCCCATATAATACCATATAAGTGTAAAGAAAAAAGGCCAGGTTCTTTCCTTAGCATCATTCATTAATAGACTGTTAACAATTCTAAATTGCTTTAAAATAATGACTGTTAAAACAGGCAAGACAATAGTGAAAAGAGCCAGGATGATAAATACTATATTTTTGGTAGAATCACTTATCATGATATTAATATAGGGGTTAGCCATTATGAGTAAGCCAAACGCATAACAAGGCATAAATAAAGGATGTCCAAGCACTGAAATAAAGTGAGCCAATTTCATCATAGTTCTCTTCGTAAACGAGCAGTAGGAACGCTCAATTGTTCGCGATACTTGGCAACAGTTCTTCGCGCAATATGATACCCTTTTTCGCCCAACCTTTCTGACAACTCTTCGTCCGAATATGGTGCTTTCTTATTTTCCACATCAAGTAGTTCTTTCAAATGAGTTTTGACGACTTTGTTTGAGATTGTTGTGCCATCTTTTTTACTAAAGGCATCAGAGAAAAAATCTTTAAGTAAAAAAGTGCCATAAGGAGTGTCTACATATTTGCTATTGGTAACCCGAGAAATGGTGGAAATATCAAGGTGTATTCTTTCGGCAATGTCCATTAGCTTCATGGGTTTTAATAGCTGTTCGTTACCTGTCATAAAAAAATCAGATTGCAAATCAACAATACAGTTCATGGTGTTTAGTAAGGTCTGTTCTCGTTGAATCAGGGCGTTAGCAAACCAATGAGCACCTTCAATTTTATCTTTCAGAAAGGAAATAGCGTCTTTATCACCTTTTTCATTTTCTAAATCAGATAACATTTGCTTATAATATTGACTACTTTTTAGGCGTTTGACTTTACTGTTGTTTAAAGTGACTTTTAACGTCTCGTTTTCAACTTCTAGAAGAAAGTCAGGGGTAATATAAGCCGTAGCTTCTTCAGAGTTAGAAAAACTAGCTCCAGGCTTTGGATTGAGCTTTTCAATTTCCTCATAGGCCTCTTTTAAGGTGTTTTTATCTATATCTAGCTCCCGCATGAGTTTTTCATGATTTCGGTGACTAAAAGTAGAGTAGTGGTTCGTCAAAATAGCTTGAGCTGTTTTAATAGCGTCTTTTGATTTTTTTTGATTCAGCTGAATGAGAAGACATTCTTGTAAGTCTCTGGCTCCCACACCCGGCGGATCTAGTGTTTGAATGGCTTTCAAAACAGGCATTAAGTCTGCCTCACCAACATCCATTCCCATTTTGAGTAAGAGATCATCAGTGATGGCCAATAAAGATCGACCTAAAAAGCCATTATCATCTAGACAGCCGATTAAAAATTCAGCCATGGCATACGCATCTTTGGAAAGGGTAATCATAGGTAATTGTTGCAACAATACCTCTTGCAAGCTCATGTCGCGTTCTTTGATGACCATTTTTGAAGCTTCGAAATCACTTGAATTATTGACGTGTTTTTTTTCAAATGAGTGATCGCTACTTAGGTCGTTGTCTGGAGTGGTATCTTCTTCTAGGGCTGGGTTGTTTTCCAATTCTTCTTCGATGCGTTTTTCCAAGGCCGTTAACGGGATTTGAAGCAATCCCAAAAATTGAATTTGTTGGGGACTGAGTTGAAGTCCCATGTCTTGTTTTAAACGTTGTTTTTGCATCAATTAAAAGTCGGCATTTTGGGGAAAACGAGGAAATGGAATAACATCCCGTACATTTTTCATACCAGTCACAAACATTATTAGTCGCTCAAACCCTAACCCAAAGCCACTATGTTTACATGTTCCAAACTGACGAGTTTCTAAGTACCACCACAACTCGTTACTATCCACGTCCATTTCAGACATTCTTTGCTTCAATACATCCAATCGTTCTTCACGTTGAGAACCTCCTACTATTTCACCAATGCCTGGAAACAGGATGTCCATGGCTCGAACGGTTTTATTGTCATCGTTCATGCGCATATAAAAAGCTTTTATGTCTTTGGGATAATCGGTCAATATAACAGGCTTTTTGAATTTCTTTTCGACCAAAAAACGCTCATGTTCTGACTGTAAGTCGGCTCCAAATCCTTCGATGAGGTATTGGAATTTCTTTTTCTTATTAGGTTTGGAGTTGCGTAGTATGTCTATGGCCTCGGTGTAGGTCAATCGTTCAAAATCATTGTTTACAACGAACTGAAGACGTTCGACAAGTCCCATTTCCGATTTTTGCTCTTTAGGCAAGTTTTTTTCTTCATCGGAAAGTCGCTTATCCAAAAAAGCGATATCGTCTTTACACTGATCTAAGACGTAGCCAATGCAGTATTTTAAAAAAGATTCAGCCAAGTCCATATTGTCTGTCAAATCGGCAAAGGCAACTTCGGGTTCAATCATCCAAAATTCTGACAAATGCCGTGACGTATTTGAATTCTCAGCCCTAAAGGTAGGTCCAAAAGTATAGACTTGACCCAAAGCTAGAGCACCCATTTCAGCTTCCAATTGACCCGAAACAGTTAAGTTCGTTTTTTTGCCAAAAAAGTCTTTGGTTTCATCGACCATGCCATCCTCGTTTTTTGGTAGCTTATTCCAATCCAAACTACTTACTTGGAACATTTCGCCGGCACCTTCTGCATCGGCACCAGTAATGATAGGGGTGTTCATATACACAAAGCCTCTGTCGTTGAAAAATTGATGAATGGCAAACGACAAATGATGACGAATTCTAAACACAGCCCCAAAGGTATTAGTTCTAAATCGAAGGTGTGCTTTTTCGCGCAAGAATTCCAGACTATGCTTTTTAGGTTGTAGAGGGTATAAATCAGCATCGGACGCTCCCAAAATAGTAATGGATGAAGCCGTGATTTCTACCTTTTGACCACTGCCTTGCGACTCCACTAGTTGGCCTTCTATAGAAATACAACAGCCCGTCGTTATATTTTTTAGCAAGTCTTCATCGAATAATGCACTCTCTGCCACAGCTTGGATGCTATGAATTGTAGAACCATCATTGATGGCAATAAACGATACATTCTTACTACCTCGTCGTGTTCTAACCCACCCTTTAACACAAACGCTTTCGTTGATTTTATGCCCAGCAAGAAGAGTCTTAATTTTAGTATGTTTCATTGAAATAGAAATTATAGCAAAGATATTAAATCTTAATCGCAAAATACTTTTTTAATCTGAACGGAAACAAAAAGATACAAAAAACGTTTCCAACGTTTTACTTTTACTATCTTTGTCGCTCAAAATGGGTGAAAATAATACGATAAAACAACAAGCGCTCAATATATTTTTGAAGCAGGGCGTCAAAACGACCAATATGGATGATGTGGCGACTGCTTTGGGTATATCAAAAAAAACCCTTTACCAGTACGTTGAAAACAAACCCGACCTAGTGTTTCAGTGTTTTGAATTGCATATTGGTAATGTGATAGATGTTCTTCATCGTTCAGTAAGCGATAGTAACAACGCCATTGATGATTTGTTTTTAATTGATGAGAACATCATTGTTATAATGAAACAGACCAATCCATTGGTGCTTGGCGAGTTGAGGCGTTATTATGCTGAAACCTGGCAGTTGTATGAAACATTTAAAGAAAAAGAACTTTTTGAAATACTCAAAAAAAACTTGGAAAAAGGTATACATCAAGGGGTGTATCGTCCCGACTTAAATATCGACATCATTTCCAAGCTCATGTTGTGTAGAGCCGACAATTTAATCAACGATGAAATTTTTCCCTTGACGGACTATAATTTTCATCAGTTACTTATGGAAAACAAAATTTATCATATTCGAGGAATAGCTACGTCAAAAGGAATCAACTATTTAGAACAAAAAATCAATGAAATTTAAACTCATTTTATGTTTAATCTTACTGTTTGGAGCGACGATTTGCAAGGCGCAACAACAACTGTCTGTTCAACAGGCGCAAGAATTAGGGTTAACCAATAATAGGTCTGTTATTAATGCCCAATTAGATGTCAAGCTGGCTAAGAAAAAAGTTCTTGAGACCATTGCCATAGGTTTACCAAAGGTTAATGGAGAGATAGATTGGCAACAGTTTTTAGAGCTTCCGACCACGGTTGTACCGGCCAATATGTTTATGCCCAGTGCTCCAGCCGATGAATTTAGCGAATTGAAATTTGGAACCGAACATAATGCGACCTCGACACTATCGGCGTCTCAACTCATTTTTGATGGATCCTATATTGTGGGGTTGAAGGCGTCTGCCATATACAAAAGTTTATCATCTCAATCTTTGGAGCTTACTAAAGAGCAGATGAGCGATAGTATTGCCGCGGCCTATTACAATGTATTGGTGGCAGAAGAGAGAAGCGACTTTCTTCAGCTCATTGCCGATATTCACCAAGACGTTTTAGATGAGGTCAAAGCCAGTTATGAACAAGGGATGGTAGAAGATTTAGAGGTTGACAAAATGACATTGGTGCTATCCAACATGAACATACAAGCCGAAAACATGAAGAAGATGACCAATGTCGCTCGTCTGTATTTAAAACTAATTTTGGGAATACCTTTAGATGAAGAATTGATTTTAACCGATAGTTTGCCAGCCATTATGGCCAATTATTCTAGCTTGGAGCTACATGAGCCATCAGTAGAAAATAGAATGGAGTACCAGCTAGCCGAAACACAAACACGTCTTAAAAAGTTAGATCTAAGACGTTATCAATCACACCTTTTACCATCTGTTTCTGCTTTTGCATCTTTTAGCAACAATGCTTTTCGCAATGAATTTGACTTCTTTGATAAGTGGGGAAAATGGTATCCTACACAAGTCGTGGGAATTAAAGCATCATTGACATTATTCGATGGCTTATCAAGACTCTCCAAAATACAACAAGCCAACATAGAATACTCCAAAGCCAAAAATGACCAAGCACAGCTTTCAGAATATCTACAGTTGGCCCATCAATCGGCCTTAGCGAACTATGTTACTTCTTTTAATACCCAACAACAAACGGAAAGTAATCTACAATTGAGTAAAAAAATATATTTAAAAACCATGAAAAAATATAGAGAAGGGCTAGTCAGCAGTACTGATCTTTCCCAAGCAGGGGCAGATTATTCCGAAGCTCAGGCCAACAATGCCCAAGCCATTTACAATTTTTTAATCGCAAAAACTAATTATAATCGTTCAGTAGGAAAATAATGAAAACAACACACATTTTATCACTAGTCATTCTTTTTGTCATCGTAGGTTGTGGTGAAAAACCCAATGAACTGGCCAAAAAGAAAGAAACATTAAAAACGCTAAAACAACAAGTTGGCGAGTTAAAAACACAAATTACCTTGCTTGAAAAAGAAATTGACTTAGCAGACACTCTTTCTGAAGGGGGCATAGCTGTAAAAGTACTCGAACTTCAATCGCGATTGTTTGAGCATTACATCAACCAGCCAGGTATTGTCAGCTCCAGAGCCAACGTATTAGTCAGTTCTGAAGTAGCCACTGCCACTGAGCGATTATTGGTTAAAGAAGGCAGTTGGGTCGCTCAACACCAAGCCATTGTACAGCTTAATGCTGAGGTTATGATTAACCAAGTGGAAGACTTAAACCAATCCGTCGAACTGGCCCAAACAACCTATGAACGACAAGACAATTTGTGGCAACAAGGAATTGGATCAGAAATGCAATATTTACAAGCCAAAAATCAGTACCTGTCTTTAAACAAGAAGTTAGCCGCTATGCAGGCACAATTAGACAAGTACGAGCTATCGGCTCCCATTAGTGGTCGTGTCGATGAAATTTTTGTCAACGTAGGTGAGTTTGTTTCAATGGGCCAACCCATTTTTAGAGTGGTCAATTCCAAAAAACTTCAAATTGAGGTTGATGTAGCAGAACGCTATTCAGCCATCATTAAAAAAGGCGATATGGTTAAAATAGAATTTAGCACATTAGGCATTGAGTTGGAGGAAAAAATTGTTTTTGTGGGGCAAGTCATCAATCCAGAAAACAGAACGTTTAAGGTAAAAATTAACATCAACAATCAGTCTGATGTCATTAAGCCAAATGCGGTGGCATCCTTAAAAATCAAAGATTTTAGTGCCGACAGTGCGTTGGCACTACCATCGGACGCTATTAAAAAAGATATGAGGGGATCGTTTGTCTTTATAGCCAAAGACAATAAGGCCGTCAAAAAGTATATAGAAACAGGGCTTTCTGAAGGATTTGAAACTCACATCACTTCAGGCTTAGAAGTTGGTCAAAAAGTCATAACTGTCGGTTTCGATGAGGTAGCTAATGGAAGTAAAATAGAAATAAAATAATAGATAGATGAGTCAACGAAGTTTCAAAATCACGAATTTATCTTTAAAAAACAAAACTACTGTTTTCATTCTGACAGTACTGTTGACCTTATTTGGGATATTTTCATACAATTCGATGCCCAAATCTTTGTACCCAGACATAGTTATGCCAACGGTTATGGTACAGACCGTATATCCAGGGAATTCTCCTGCCGATATAGAAAACCTCATTACTCGACCCATAGAAAAAGAAATAAAGTCGGTCAAAGGCATTAAGAAATTTACCTCTTCTTCCATTCAAGATAATTCTTCTGTTATCATTGAGTTCAATACGGATGTTGAGTTGAAAGTTGCCCTTCAAGATGTGAAAGATGCCGTTGACAAGGCCAAGAGTGATTTGCCTAGGGATTTAGATATGGATCCAATGGTAATGGATATTGACTTTTCTGAATTTCCTATTCTAAATATCAATCTCTCAGGCGATTTTAGTTTAGACGAGCTCAAAATACATGCCGAATACTTGCAAGATGAAATAGAATCTTTTTCAGAAATCTCTAAAGTAGAAATCACAGGGCTTTTAGACAAGGAGATAAAAGTAGAAGCCGACCTTCATTTAATGGAAAGCAGTAAGGTCAGCTTTGGCGATATAGAAAGCGCTATCGCCTATGAGAACACCTCCATAGCAGGGGGAAATGTTTTGATAGGTAATACCCGAAGAATGGTACGTACTTCGGCCGAATTCACTTCTGCTGAAGAAATTGGAGATATCATCGTCAAGCACGAAAAAGGGAATATAGTTTACTTAAAAGACATCGCCACAGTGACCGACGGTTATGAAGAAAGAGAGAGTTTTTCAAGATTGAATACTCAACCAGTCGTTTCGCTCAATGTGGTTAAGAAAAGTGGTGAAAATCTTTTGGAAGCTACCAGCAAAATAATGTCTCTTTTAGCACGTGCTAAACAAACGTCGCTATTACCCGAAAACTTAACTATATCCATTACTAACGATCAGTCGGAACAAACCAGAGACCAGTTGAGCAACTTGGAAAATAGTATCATATTTGGGGTTATATTGGTAGTGCTTGTCCTGTTATTTTTCTTGGGACTACGCAATGCTTTATTTGTAGGAATGGCCATTCCTCTTTCAATGTTTATCAGCTTTGTTGTCTTTGGTGGTATGGGTACAACTATGAACATGGTCGTTCTATTTGCTTTGATTTTAGCATTGGGAATGTTAGTCGATAATGCCATTGTTGTGATAGAAAACATTGACCGTATCTACAAAAAAGAAGGACTCAGTAAACTGGAAGCTGCCAAACAAGGGGTAGGTGAAATAGCCGTTCCTATTATTTCATCCACACTTACCACCTTAGCGGCCTTTTTCCCCTTATTGTTTTGGGATGATTTGATGGGCGAGTTCATGGGTTATATCCCTATGACTTTAATTATAGTTTTGGGCTCTTCTCTCTTTGTAGCCTTGGTTATCAACCCTGTATTCGCATCTAGATTCATTCAAAAAGATGAGCGCCAAGCAGTCAACAAGCCCAAGCTCAAAAAAACATCCATTTACTTTGCCATAGCCGCCCTAGTGTGTTACCTACTTGGTGCACGATTACTAGGGTCATTAGCTTTGGTTATTGGTCTATTAAACCTTCTCAACAGTCTGTATTTAACGCCTCTATCGTATTATTTTCAAGACAATCTATTGGTAAAGTTAGAAAAGAGATACACTAAAACCCTCCGATGGGCCCTTTCAGGCAGAACGCCACTCAAATTATTATTAGGGACGTTTGGACTTTTGATTTTCTCCATCATGTTTTTTGGTATGATGAAACCTAACGTTGAATTTTTCCCCGTCAATGAGCCCAAATACATCAATGTCTTTTTGGAGATGCCTGAAGCCACCGATGTCATTGCTACCGATTCAGTAGCACGTATTGTGGAGAAAGAAGTGATAGGAATTTTAAAGCCCTATGAGCATATCGTTTCCTCTGTGTTGACCAATGTTGGTGCCGGCACCTCTGACCCTAACGAAATGGGGGGCTCTATGGGAAATACTCCCCACAAAGCACGAATCACCATCAATTTTGTTGAATTCAAATACCGAGGAGGTATCGCTACGGGTGATGTCATGAAAGAAATATCATCTTCCTTGACAGGGTATCCAGGGGTAAAAATAAGTATCGACAAAAATAGGGAAGGGCCGCCAATGGGACGCCCTATCAACATTGAAATTTCGGGTGAGGAATTTGATCAATTATTAGTGCTAGTCGAAGACATTCAACAAAAAATAGAGAAAGAAAAAATTCCTGGCATAGAAGGGATTAATGTAGATTTGGAGCTTAGTAAAGCTGAGATGCTAGTACAAATCGACCGCGATATGGCACGCAGAATGGGTGTTTCCACCTCTCAAATTGGCTCTACCATACGTACGGCTCTGTTTGGCAAGGAAGTATCCAAGTTTAAAGACGGAGAAGATGAATATCCCATCAATTTAAAATTAGCCGATAAGTACCGCTATAATGTTTCTGCCCTAATGAATCAACGCATTACCTTTAGAAGTCAATCCAGTGGACAAATCATGCAAATTCCTATCTCTTCGGTGGCTACTTACAGCTATAACAATACCTATGGGTCGGTCAATCGTAAAGATATGAAACGTCAAGTGACCTTGTACTCCAATGTAATTGAGGGATACAATGAAAACAGCATCAACGAACAGCTCAAAAAGCTATTGGCCGATTACCCCATGCCTGAAAATTACGATTTGCAGTTTACTGGAAAGCAGCAAGAACAAGAGCAAACACAAGACTTTTTATCGAACGCCTTAATGATTGCGGTAGCATTAATTACCCTCATTTTGGTTTCGCAGTTTAATTCAGCTTTTAAGCCAGTTATCATCATTATGACTGTTCTCTTTAGTACCATTGGGGTCTTTTTAGGTCTTGCAATATTTAATATGGACTTTGTGATCATTATGACAGGTATAGGAATCGTCTCTCTAGCAGGGATTGTGGTTAACAATGCCATCGTTTTGATCGACTATATTGAACTAACCAAAACTAGAAAAAAACAAGAATTAGGATTGAATGACGAGCAGTCGCTCAGTTTTTCTGATTCCATTATGTGCATACAAGAGGCCGGACAGAAACGTTTAAGGCCAGTATTGCTAACGGCCATAACAACCGTATTAGGTTTATTGCCTTTGGCAACAGGTATGAACATCAACTTTAGCACCCTACTTACCAGCTTTAACCCGCAAATATATTTTGGGGGCGACAACGCTATTTTTTGGGGGCCTATGGCATGGACGGTCATTTTTGGACTCACCTTTGCTACCTTTCTTACATTGGTCATTGTACCAGTAATGTATTTGCTCATAGAAAAGTTTAAAAACAGGTTTTTGACTAATTAATGGCACTATATTTCTATACAAATTTCTTGGCTAGAGTATAAATCCGTATATTTGTACCCCTATTTTTAATTATCGTTAATAATTTGTCGCTATTAGATAATATAACTGTACCAGCTGATTTACGACAGCTTGATAGTCACCAGCTACCCCAACTCTGTGATGAATTGAGACAATTTATTGTAGATGTAGTTTCAACCAAAGGGGGGCATTTCGGAGCAAGTCTTGGTGTTGTTGAACTTACGGTGGCTTTGCACTACATTTTCAATACGCCCTACGATCAATTGGTATGGGACGTAGGCCATCAGGCCTATGGTCATAAAATTTTGACTGGTCGTAAAGACCGCTTTCACACCAATCGTGTTTATCAAGGTATAAGTGGCTTTCCTAAACGAACTGAGAGTGAGTATGACACTTTTGGAGTAGGTCATTCATCAACCTCAATTTCAGGGGCGTTAGGAATGGCTGTGGCCTCCAATTACAAAGATGAAAACGACCGTCAGCATATTGCCGTTATTGGCGATGGATCAATGACGGCTGGTTTGGCTTTTGAGGGACTCAATCACGCTGGGATAGAAAATTCTAATTTGTTGGTAATACTTAATGACAACTGTATGTCCATTGACCCAAATGTGGGTGCTTTAAAAGAATACCTAACCGATATTGCTACCTCTCATACCTACAACAAGGTAAAAGATGATGTGTGGAAGCTATTGGGAAAAGTCAGTAAGTTTGGTCCTAATGCCCAAGCTATTGCTTCCAAATTAGAATCCGCACTAAAGTCGGCATTGTTAAAACAAAGCAACTATTTTGAGTCGTTAAACTTTCGATACTTTGGTCCTATGGACGGACACGATGTAGTTCATCTCAGCAAAATACTCAACGACCTAAAAGATATTCCTGGACCAAAGATTTTACACTGTCTGACTAAAAAAGGCAAGGGCTATGAACCCGCAGAGAAAGGCAGTGCTACCAAATGGCACGCTCCTGGCTTGTTTGATAAGAAAACGGGAGAAATCATAAAGTCGGTAACCTCCAGCCCACAACCTCCCAAATACCAAGATGTTTTTGGTAAGTCTATTATAGAATTAGCCAAGAAGAACGAAAAAATTATGGGTATTACACCCGCTATGCCTACGGGTTGTTCGTTGGGCATGATGATGAACGAAATGCCCGATAGAGCATTTGACGTGGGTATCGCCGAACAGCATGCCGTTACTTTTTCTGCCGGATTGGCCACCCAAGGTATGATTCCTTTTTGCAACATATATTCCTCATTCATGCAGCGCGCCTACGATCAAGTGGTGCACGATGTGGCCATTCAAAACCTCAACGTGGTTTTTTGTTTGGATAGAGGGGGGCTTGTGGGTGCCGACGGCCCAACACACCATGGAGTCTATGATATGGCCTATTTCCGCTGTATTCCCAACATGATAGTCTCGGCCCCAATGAACGAGCAAGAACTCAGAAATCTTATGTACACCGCGCAGTTGCCTAACCAAGGACCATTCTCAATACGTTATCCACGTGGCAAAGGCGTGATGGTCGATTGGCAAACTCCTTTTGAAGAAATACCTATTGGACAAGGACGAAAGCTCAACGACGGAAGTGAGGTTGCTATACTTACCATTGGCCATGTTGGTAATTTTGCTCAAGACGTAATCAAAGAATTAGATACTTACTCCATTGCCCATTATGATATGCGATTCGTAAAACCTTTAGACGAATCTTTATTACATGAAGTATTTACCAAACACGATAAAGTAATTACCGTTGAAGACGGTTGTATTCAAGGCGGCTTTGGTAGTGCAATAATCGAATTTATGGCCGATCATAACTACCAAGTACACGTTAAACGATTAGGTGTGCCAGACAAATACATTGAACACGGCACTCAAGCCGAGCTTTGGCGCGAGTGCGAATACGATCAACAAGCCATCATCGAAAGCGTTCAGCAGATGGTTGGGGTAAAAAAAGTAGCCACCACAGCATAACAAACCTTTTGTTTGAAATCATTTTTTTATTCTGAAATTTACTTGACATCAGATTTTTTATTAGTTTTGAAAGAACTTGAGGTCACTCCTCATTTTTATTTAATATTAATTTTAGTACTTTTTATACAGACTTAAAACCTATAAAAAACAATGACTATGAAAGACTTTTTTTTGATGTTGACCTTTGTTTGTATAGCAGTCTACTCATACGCCCAAAGCAACCAAAGGTTTGAAACGGAATATGCTAAGCTGTTTCAGATTAAAAAGGAAACCTATAATCACAAAGACTATTTAAGCAAATCGATTAGCTTATTAGATTCGACTTCTTTTTTTGCTGACTTGGTAAACAACAATAGTGCTTACATCTATTACCTGCTAACGAATTTCTCCACTAATGAGAATGACGATATGTTATTGGCCATAACTGACTCTGCTCAACTTCAAAACCAATACATTGAACTTTTGCATAACGATACGGCATTTAATGTGATTATGCATCAACTGACACAACAGATAAGTGACGATAGTAACTTCCGGCCCGATACTATTTCCATGGATGATTTATTGAATATGGCAGTCAAATATTTTTACATCTTGAAGATAAATGAAGAAGGGAACTACGTGGGAAAGGTATGTGGTGGACTAAACCCCATTCAACAAACAGAGTCGGAAAGAAAACCACATATTGAGGCCTTTTGTTTTACCACAATCCTTAACCATTACCAAGATCCAGACTACCCTATGTATACTGAATTTGTCAAAGGCATCAAAGCATTGTACACACTGAATTTAGGAATAGATGTTGACGACAGACTGTTGAGGGCTCAAGGTGCCATGTTTATGTTCATGCGAAATAATACGGCATTGAATGACTTATTAGAAGTAGAATATGAGGCCAAAAAAGAGATGCTACCGTTTGTGTTGAAAACAAACAAGTAGCATTCTAGACCTAATTTTCGTTAAACACCAGGATGCTTAAATAGACTATTTAAACGTAGTGTGGTGGTGTTGCTTGTGCGTTAGCAATACTAATTTACGTTTAGCACCTCTTCTAATTGAATAAACTCTAATGAGTCTATTGTTGAAGGGTTAAACAGTAGATCTCCTTTACTATTAAAGACGATAATAGTTGGAAAGCCCGTTTTTTCTTCACATTGAGGACATATTTCATCTACAAATGCCCGTTGTCTTTTGTGAGGGTTTTTGGTGCTTCCATACGGGTTTACATCAATCATATAAATATCCGAGTTTAGATAGTTGTTCCAATAGTCATTATATCTTGTATAATACACCCAGTCGAATGATGTAATGTAAAGGTGTTTGGTGTTTTGACTTTCTGAAATTAGATGTTTGATTTTTTCTTTTCGCTCTCCATAATAAGGACACGAGGAAGAAAAAAATATAAGTGCCAAACGTTCATTGACTTCAAGTTGTTTCAGTATGTCATCAATATTCTGTCCCCTAATCGAGTATAAGGAATTTATGCTATCTTCAAGATTAGAAAGGTTAAACTCTCCAATATGTGTTTTTATTTCAACTTGTTTTTCAGCACTCATCTTTGAAAATGGTCGATAACAAGCACATAACAACACACATAATAACACACTATATTTTATCATTGAACAGAATTTTAAAACTACCTAGCTGTCAAAGAGAGTCATTATTTTAAAAACGACTCTATTCATTTTATATTACTTTCCTTTTTGGAGGGAAGGTGAACACTTACCAAAAGCCCTAGATAATTCCCACTACGTGTATAATTACCTTCGCTATCGGGTGTTACCAATAGATTTCGCAATTCGTAGCGCCCCTCTGAGTTATTTTGGGTGTTGATATTATATATTACCTCTGTCCGAAGGAGATGTTTTTTTCTTTTTAAGCTAAATCCAGCACCAAGAATGACACTGCCTTGTATGGGATTTTTGGGTGTTTTTTCTAACATTCTGTAATAGAAATAATCAGGAGTTCCCAAGCCGGATTCCGACTCTGTATAAGGCATAAGCTTAGCTTTGAGACCCAGGATGGGATGAAAAATGCTGTTTTGAGATAGGGGCAATTGGTAGCGCACTAGCACGGGCAATGACAGGCAATGGGAGTGCTGTTGGAATAGTGTGTATTTTTTACCATTTAGACCTGCCTCCTCACTTTCTGAGCTAAAATCTTGTTTGTTAAAGTCGATTTGGCTGTTAAAGCTTGGTTCCAACGATACCCATAATCCACTACTTATCACCCATTTTTCTTTGGATATAACATCGTAATTTAAACCAATGGCATAGCTGAGTGTTGCTAGATGTTTTGGAATGGCTGTTCCGAATGTTAAAGTACTTGTTGCCTTATTGTATAGAACTGGACTAAGCATCAAACCCAGTCGTTGATATTTTTTTGGTCTTAGATTCTTTTGACCAATATTATAGTCTGCCAAATTTTCTTTACTTTTTTTGGAGGGAAGGTGTACACTTAACATTAAGCTCCAATGATTACCGCTAAAAGTATAGGTGCCTTCGCTGTCAGGGGTTACTAATAGATTACCGTACTTAAAAAATCCTTCTAGTGTATTTTGAAAGTTATGAGTGTAAAGGACATCCGCTCTTAGAAGGTATTTTTTTCTTGCCCAGCTTGTTCCACCACCAACAAGTAAACTGCCTTGCCAAGTATTTTTTGGGCTTTCTGCATATATGCCAAACCTATTTTTATCAAGAACAGTATATGTAAGCTCTGTGCTGCCGTATAGAAAATACTTGGCCTTGAGACCAATGGTTGAATGAATAAAGCCATTTTTATAGACAGGTAATTGGTAGTGTGCTAATAGGGGAAAAGAAAAGGTATTGATGGCGTATCCCTTGAATTTTTCTTTAGTGTTTTCAGTAAAAAAATACTCTCCATTATTTGTTACATCATTTTTGTCAAAGGTAATCTGTAAATTATAGGCCGCCTCTTTAATGACCCAAATGCCTGAACTGAATGACCATCTTTTGTCAGCATGCAAGTGATAATTTAGACCGTAGCCATAACTTACAATGCGAAAGTGTTCTGGGTTTGCAGTTCCCAAAACAACATCGCTATGGCCTTTGTCGAATAAGACCGCATTAGTCATCCATCCTATTTTTTTATAATTGCTGAGTTGGGGGTAACTAAGGGTTTGAGCCAATAAAGGGGTGCTGAATAGTAAGAGAAGTAGTGTCTTCATAGAAATAAAAAACGAGTGTAGTTTAAAAATAGTATGTACTGAATAGAAAAAACGCCAATGGAAGGGTTATTCCATTGGCGTTTTTAGTAGTTAATTGATTACAACAAAACCAACTTATTGACCTTCACTTAGTATTTGACACGTTTTTTTCAGACCCCTCCATAGAATAATTACAACAATGACAACAATACCAAAAGAAAGCATAGCATCGTGCTTGAGGATCTCTTTATATTGTAAGCCATTCATAGTCTCATTCTCGTTGAAAAATGAGTTTAAACTCATCGTCAGATTAGTCAATAAGGTGATGCCATACATTGTTAAAATTAAAATGATAAATCGAAGATTACCTTTCATAATTAAATCTTCTTTTTATTCCACCAATGTATTACCATGCAGTATGAAAGTGAAAAAAGAAAGGATACGACAAGAGTTTTAATATGTTCAATATCATCTCCTAAAATGTAAGCGATAGATATGCTCACTACATAAAAAATGACAAAAACACGAATAACAAAAAAAATTTTCATAAGACTAGCTTTAAATTTTAATTAATACATCCACCTGGCCCTCCCCAACCAAAATGTTGAGATGCACCTTCTATTGCTGAACCCCAAGCAGCCCCTAAAGTTGCACCAGCAAGTGCCCCAAATAACCCACCAGTACAAACTCCGGTTATAGCCCCTCCAATAGCACCATGTATATCGGCTCTAGCAATAGCGCCTTTATCTTTTTTTAATGATTTAGGGTTAAAATGTTGTTCGCCAACACTTAGCCAGTAAGCGTTGTTTAAATCCCAATATTCATAAGATTCAATTCCAATGAGTATACCTGATGTTAAAATTGTTTTATCTATTTGAGATAGGGTGTTGTCTTTTATAATTCTATCTTTTAGTTGATTAGCCTCTATTGTAAATTCTTTTGAGGTATACCCCTTATCTGTTAGAAACATCAATTTTTTATAGTAATCATTATTTTTAATTCGATTATAATGATTCACTAAATATGGTTTTTTGTCAAAACATTTATAATCGTTATAAAATGCATCTATGCAATAATTATCTAATTCTCTTGATTTAATGTTAGATTTCATAAAGAGTATAATTTCTTCTAACATTTTATCTGTCGGTTTATCAATTCGTTTGTATAGGTAAGGGTTGTTTTTTATGTTATTAAATGTATATGACAAAGCATCATTATGTAAATGAATGATGGAGTTGTTTTGATTCAGTCTTTTCTTTTGAGCAATGTTATTATTTACTATATCACTTTTCTCACAGCTGGAGAAAGTAAATGAGACTCCTACTAAGGCAAGGAGAAAGCTTTCATAAAGTAATTTTTCTGTCTCTTATACACATCTGACGCTGCCGACGAATAGAGAGGTGTA
>CAXDOW010000026.1:0-20374 GCA_963991165.1 uncultured Flavobacteriales bacterium
TCATTAGGAAAAGTATCATCAATAACATATTCATTTCATCAGCTTTTTTTATCGTTTCTTCAAAATAAAGAATGTTTACTAAATTAATATTAAAAAAAGCGGAGGCGTAAAGTGACATATGTAAAAGTGTTTTTTTTGACTTCTAAAGATTTTTCATCAAAATATTGTACAGTTTGGTCATAGCTTCAATATCTATTTTATAGACTTTTTCATTGGGGCTATGGACATGATCTTCGGGGGCGCCAATAAAACACCAATCGAAGGGATAGGGGGAGCGTTGCAAAGCATTGCCATCACTACCTCCGGCATTTTCGACTTCGAGTTGAAAGGGTATTTGACTTTGTTTAGCTATGTTAATAATTTTATTGACATAGCTTCTTCTAGGGATACCACTATCGCGTAGTGAAATGGCTACGCCTTTCCCATGTTTAACCCCTTCGGTGACCCATGTAATATCTGAAATAAGGGCTTGTTTGACGCCGTATTTTTCGTATATGAATTTAGCTAAATAACCCACCGATCCGCCACCATGTTCCTCCCAGGCCGAAAAACAGATGATGCCATTTTCTAATTGTTCAGCTACTTTGAGTGCATTCCACACACCAAGTCGATTGTCTAAATAGCAATTTTGTATGTAATCGTCAGACTCTCTGAAATGGGGCTTAAAAGTAAGAGAGGTTCCGGGGTCGACGGATCGTCCTCCAATGTAGTATTTGGTACTACCGTCTTTGGCTTTTTTGTGGATAATGGCTTGATCAATGTGTCCCTTTGAGTCTTGGCCGATCAGTCTTATTCCTTCGGTAGTCACTGGACCACCAATTTTTACAATTTCATTGTTGTACTTGACCGTAAAACCGATGCTATCCATGTGTGCGAATATAGCTGTGGTAGGTTTGCCAAACACTAACACAATACAATCTTGAAAGCCATCGCCATGATGGATTGATGGTTGAATTTTCCATGATGATTTGTTGCTGTCAATGTAATCTAGTAAAAAAATTGAAAGTGCAAATTCTTCCCCAGATGGTGCATGAATATTGGATAAGGTTTTGAGTAGTTCCATCAGATTGTTTTTAGGTATTCTATGCGTATTAAGTGATTAAGGGCAAATATACTTTGTATTTTTTCAGATTGACTCTTTTTAATGCAAAAGGTAAGAACACATTCTAGTTCAAAATCTTGACTGATGATTTGCAACGCATTGTCTTTAACCATACGCATAACATAATTCATTTCCGGGTATTTAAAATGAACGGTAAAGACGTCTTTTATAAAGCGTTTTTCAATAGTTATATTTTCGAGTGCTTCAGAGGCTGCTCCTCTGTATGCCGTAATGAGTCCGCTAACCCCTAATTTTACGCCACCAAAATAACGAACAACCACTACTAAGGTGTTAGTTAATTCTCTAGAAAGTAATTGTCCCAAAATGGGTTTTCCTGCTGAATTGGATGGCTCGCCATCATCGCTATCACGTTGTGTGGATTTATCAGGGTTTAATATGTAAGCATAACAATGGTGACGAGCAGCATATTCTTGCTTTTTCACATCGGCAAGTCGCTGTTTGACCTCTTCCTTGGTTTTTACGGAATAAGCATAGGCGATGAATTTACTGCCTTTATCTTTAAATAGGCCTTTTGAACTGCCAACAACTTCAAGATATGAATCGTCAATAAACATTTAGGCGTAAATCAAAATATAGATGGATGAAATAGCCAAAATAACACCTAGCCAATTAAGTTTTGAAAGTTGTTCTTTGTAATAGCCCCAAGCGATTAAAGCGGATAAAAAAACAACACCTATATTAAGGATAGGGAAGACCAAACTTGACTCCATATTATCCAGACTCCTCAATACAAAAAATATACTGAAGTAGTTTGGTATTCCTAGTAATACACCCGCTAAACTATTTCTTATGGTCAGTTTTTGTTTTTTAAATACTAATAATAATCCACCAACACTAAATGCAACTAAAAATACTGTAGAAGTGAAAAAGTCCTTAGATTCGGGAGAGTCAAGATATAAAAACTGGATATGGGAGAGTACAGTATCTAGTAAGCCAGCGCCAACAAATAAAACCAGTGCCAGGTAAATTGGTCCTTTTTGGTGTTCGTCTTTTTTGACGGTCAGATAAACTGAGATAAGAGCGATAGAAATACCAACAACCTTTAGAATTGTCCATTTGTCTCCTTGAAATAACAAGGCCGCCAAAACAGGAATTATTAAGGACATTTTACTGGCCAATGATCCTATTGTTACGCCAAGACGTTGCGTTGTTAGTGCCATTATATTAAACATAACTATAAAGAAAATTCCTAGAAGAAAAGTAGGTAAAAACCAATCAGTAGGAATTACATTTTCATAATTGTACCCAGAATGACCTAGAAGAACAGATAATACACCAGCACTGAGGTAGTTGAAGGTAATAGCTTGTAACGTATTGATATTTCTTCGGTCGAATTCTTTGAAAAACAAAAACAAACAAACAGTAAAAATAATGGAAAGGGCTAAATCAATCATGTATAAAAATAATAAGATAAAGAATCATTAGTTAAGGTTTGTGACATCCGTATATCTTGCTTAATTACAGGGCTTTTAAGTCCTTCATATAAATATTTTTTTGAGGTAAAAATGCGAGCTTCATCCCATTTATTTTCCTGAATAAAGGTATTCAAGGTAGTGGCTCCGCCTTCAACTATAAGCGATTGAATGCCTTTTTGATATAAAATTTGCAAAAGAGAATCCATGAAATTTGAAAAATCGACTTTCAAATGCTGTTCACCATCCATTTTTTCGTTTATGATGTAGGTGTTGGCATCGCTATTAAAAACAGCGAATTCTGATGCTAAGGTTAGTGATTTGTCAATAACCAAACGAATGGGATTGTTGCCCTCTGCTTCTCTGGCAGTTAGTTGCGGATTATCTTTAATGACAGTATTTTTCCCAACTAGAATAGCGCTTTCTTCAGTTCGCCATTGATGAACTAATTGTTTAGCGTCTTTACCCGTCAACCAAAAAGGTTTATCTTGATGAGAGGGAGCCATAAAACCATCAGCCGATTGAGCCCATTTAAGAATAATGTAGGGGCGATGTTTCTCATGAAAAGTAAAAAACCGTCTATTGATGGCTCGGCATTCATCTTCAAGAACAGAGGTTTTAACATGAATATCTGCAGACTTTAGTCGTTGAATTCCTTGACCATTAACTTCGGAAAAAGTGTCTAAGCTACCTACTACAACACGTGGAATTTTATGTCTTATAATAAGGTCTGCACAAGGAGGTGTTTTTCCAAAGTGAGCACACGGTTCTAATGACACATAAAGTGTTGATTCTTTCAATAATGACAGGTCATTTACGTTACGGATGGCATTCACTTCGGCATGTGCTTGACCATATTGCTCATGGTAGCCCTCACCAATGATGGTGTCCTTATGCACGATGACACAGCCCACCAATGGATTAGGTAGTGCCTTCGGAAAGCCCTTTTTTGCTAACTCAATACACAAATTCATGTATTTTTGATCCATCATCAAGCGCAAAAATAGTTAATTTGTACTGATGAAAATAGCCCAAGAGTTAAGCCGTTTTTTTAAATCAGAATTATCTCCATTCTACGAACAAAAAGAGCTAGACGCTCTGTTCTTTTGGTGTGTTGAACATCTTTTTCATATGAGTCGCTCACAGTGGATGCTAAGTAACCAATTGATTCTCTCGAAAGAAGCATTAAACCACTTTTATTCAATAGTAAATCGATTAAAAAAACAGGAGCCAATTCAGTATATTTTGGGTCAATGTGAGTTTTATGGCCTTAGCTTTAGGGTCAATCCACACTGTTTAATCCCTCGTCCAGAAACTGAGGAACTGGTTCGCTGGGTTTTGGACCATCCTTTTGATTCGGCACTAGATATTGGAACGGGTAGTGGTTGCATCGCCATTGCTTTGGCCAAACATTCAAATGCGACCATTTCTGCGTTAGATATTAGTCAAGAAGCGATTGATTTAGCCAAAAGAAACGCCCAAACTAACGAGGTCAATGTTTCGTTTTTTCAGCACGATATTTTTGAAACTTTTCATTCTTCGCCATCTTATGACTTGATTGTTAGTAATCCCCCTTATGTTTTGCACTCCGAAAAGGAAAGAATGAAAGCCAATGTGTTAAACTACGAACCCCATTTGGCTTTGTTTGTCAAGGACTCCAATCCGCTCGTGTTTTACCAAAGAATCATTGAATTTTCTAATCATCATTTAAGCTCGAAGGGTTTGCTTTTTTTTGAAATTAATGAACAAAAAGCACCCGATTTAGTAAATTTATTAGAGAAAGAGGGGTTTTCATCCGTATTAATAAAAAAAGATATGCAAGGCAAAAACAGAATGGTAAAAGCACAAAAGAAATTGTAAATTTCGAATTGAAATGAACGAAAAAGAACGCATTGATACATTACGAGAGGAGCTTAGACAACACAATCACAATTACTATGTCTTAGATCGTCCAACCATCAGTGACTTTGAATTTGACAAACGCATGGAAGAACTCATTCGTTTGGAAGAAAAACACCCTCAGTACTTCGATGCCCATTCTCCCTCACAACGTGTGGGTGGTGAACTTATAAAAACCTTTAATTCTGTTGCTCACAGATACCGAATGCTATCCTTAGGAAACACCTATTCCTTTCAAGAGATTTTTGATTTTGACAAACGCATTACAAAACTTGTTGAAACTTCTATTGAGTACGTCTGTGAATTAAAATATGATGGCGTTTCCATTAGCTTGACTTACGAAAACGGACGATTAATTCAAGCTCTAACAAGAGGAAATGGAGAGGTTGGAGATGATGTTACAGCAAATGTCAAGACCATAAATAGCATTCCACTCAAGTTAACAGGCAATTACCCTTCGCGTTTTGATATTCGAGGTGAAATTTTTTTATCGCAACAGGGTTTTGATGAAATGAATGCAGTCCGACAAATAGAAGGATTAGAACCTTTTGCCAACCCAAGAAATGCAGCGTCTGGTAGTTTAAAAATGCAAGATAGCAAAGAAGTGGCTAAACGTCCTCTAGATTGTTACTTGTATTATTTATTGGGAGATGATTTACCTTTTACAAATCATACGGACAATTTAAATGCAGCTCGACAATGGGGATTTAAAATACCACAAGAAACTAAATTATGTTCGACCATAGAGGAGGTGGTAGAATTTATTGAATATTGGGATGACAAAAGACATTCTTTGACATACGATATTGATGGCATTGTCATTAAGGTCAATGACTTACAATTACAAGAGCAAATGGGCTACACTGCCAAAAGTCCTCGATGGGCCATTGCCTATAAATTTAAGGCCGAACAAGTTTTAACGACCTTAAATAGCATCTCCTATCAAGTGGGACGTACTGGAGCTATTACGCCGGTAGCCAATTTGGAACCCGTTCAATTGGCTGGCACACAAGTAAAACGGGCCTCCTTACACAATGCCGATCAAATTTTAAAATTAGATGTTCGACTCAATGATAAAGTGTATGTCGAAAAGGGTGGAGAGATCATACCCAAAATAGTTGGAGTTTCCATAAAAGACAGGAATCTATTTTCACAACCTACCATATTTATTACCCATTGTCCAGAATGTCAATCCGAACTTATCAAAGGGGAGGGAGACGCCAAGCACTATTGCCCAAATGATACAGCATGCCCGCCCCAAATTAAAGGAAAGGTGGAACACTTTGTCAGTAAAAAGGCCATGGATATAGAAAGTATTGGCCCAGAAACCATCGATTTACTCTTTTCCAATAATTTGATTCACCATGTTGCAGACTTATACGACCTCAAAAAAGAACAATTATTGCCATTCAAAAAAGAGGGAGACAAATGGGCTTCCAACATTATTTCTGGTCTTAACCAATCTAAGAAAATACCATTTGCACGACTTTTGTTTGGTCTAGGAATTCGTTTCGTAGGCGAAACTGTATCCAAAGTATTAGTCAAAGAGTTTCACGATATTGATGGGCTTAGTCGTGCTACAAAAGAACAACTTGAAGAGGTTAATGAGGTTGGCGAAAAAATTGCCGAAAGTGTATCGGTATATTTCAAAAATCCAGCTCACATTGATTTAATCGAACGACTGAAAAAGCATGGTTTAACGCTCGAAATTGATGATAAAAACAAACCTATTTCTGATAAACTTCAAGGCCAGTCTATAGTTATTTCAGGTATTTTTGAACATTATTCAAGAGATGAACTAAAACACATGATAGAACAACATGGTGGTAAAAATGTCGGTTCAATTTCTAAAAAAACTACCTTTGTCGTGGCTGGAAAAAATATGGGGCCAAGTAAACTAGAAAAAGCAACATCGTTAAATATCCCCTTGCTTACAGAGGATGAGTTTTTAAAAACAATAAGTTAATGCAAATTCAATTTATCGAACATATCAAACAAAGGGTTGGTGATTTTGTGTTTAAACGTGATTTGAAACACAATAATCGGAAACGCCAAGTTCATAACTTACAGACAGCCAAATCAATAGGGATTCTCTATGATGCTACAGAAATTGATGACATGTTGCTAGTAAGTGAGTTTGCTAATGAGTTGTTTAAACGTAAAAAAGAAGTTAAAGCTCTCGGTTTTGTAAATAAAAATGAGTTGACTCACCATCACATGCCCATGTTGCAGTTTGATTTTTTCTTTTTGAAAGACTTAAACTGGTATTACAAACCTCAAAATTATATCATCAAGAATTTTCTAGAAAAAGATTATGACATTTTGATTAACCTTTGCACTAGTAATTGTGTGCCAGTCAAATATTTAGCAGGAGGTTCCAAAGCTAAATTTAAAGTAGGGAAGTACGAGCATGACTTGTCTATTTATGATATGATGATAGATGTTAAAAAAGATACTTTATCAGCATTGATAAATGAAGTGAAACATTATTTGGATTTAATAAACAAAAAAAATGCATCCTAATATACATGGAACTGGTGTGGCTTTAGTGACACCTTTCAAAGACGATCTTTGCATAGATTTTAAGGCCTTAACTTCCTTAGTTGAGCATTGCTTATCAGGTGGTGTCAATTTTTTAGTTGTTATGGGAACAACTGGTGAAAGTGCCACCTTAACTTTTTCTGAAAAACAAGCAGTTTTGACTCATGTCATGGACATTAACCAGGGTCGTGTTCCAGTTGTTTTGGGGATTGGAGGAAATAATACTCAACACGTTATCGACCAATGTTTGGCATTTAATTTAGAAGGAATAGAAGCAATTTTATCAGTTTCACCCTTTTATAATAAGCCTACGCAGGAGGGGATATATCAGCATTACAAAGCCATTTCTGAAAACTCACCCATTCCTATCATTTTATATAATGTTCCGGGAAGAACGGCCACAAACATGAGTGCTGACACTATTCTTAGTTTGGCTACCGATTTTAATAATATCATTGGCGTAAAAGAAGCGAGTGGCGATTTGCATCAAATTATGGAAATAATTGATAGAAAACCCTCGGGTTTTGTTGTTTTGTCTGGAGACGACGACTTGACTGTTCCCATTATTTTGATGGGGGGGCAAGGGGTTATATCAGTTCTTGGACAAGCACTTACCAAAGAGTATTCAAGCATGGTTAAGTTTGCTCTTATGAATGATTTAGTCAATTCAACTCAGTTGCACTATGATTTGCGACATTTTATATCGCCATTGTTTAAAGAGGGCAATCCTGCTGGAATAAAAAAACTATTGAACATTTTATCCATTTGTCAAGACAACGTAAGGTTGCCATTAGTGAAGGCATCTAAAGATATAGAGTTGGAATTCAAAGAAAAACTGGACAGTCTTAGAAACTAGCCAATTCTTCAGAAACATATTCTCCATTGGCCAATTTATCCTTGATAGCAGAAAATGATTCTATGGTGTAATTGACATCTTCAGTGGTATGTACAGCAGTAGGGATTAATCGTAACAAAATGACTCCTTTTGGCACTACAGGGTAGGTTACAATTGAGCAAAAAATGCCATAATTTTCTCTTAAGTCTAAAGTCAAATTCGTGGCTTCGCCAACACCACCACTTAGATAAACGGGTGTTACTGCCGATTGAGTATTTCCTAAGTTGAAACCCGCTTTTCTCAATCCTAATTGCAGACTATTAGCAATCTCCCAAAGTTTGGCTTTAAGCTCTGGCTTGGATTGCAATAACTCCAATCGCTTTAATGCACCAATAACAATGGGCATGGGCAATGATTTGGCAAATATTTGCGAACGCATATTGTATCTTAAATATTCAACTACATTTTCAGTAGATGAAATAAAGGCTCCAATAGTAGCCATTGACTTGGCAAAGGTACCAAAGTAAATATCTATTTCTTCATGACATCTTAAGTGCTCACCAGTGCCATAACCCGTTTTCCCCATGGTTCCAAAACCATGTGCATCGTCCACAAACAATCTAAATTGATAGATCGACTTTAGTTTAGCAATTTCGTCGATTTTTCCTAGGTCACCTGACATGCCAAAGACTCCCTCAGTAATAACTAAAATTCCACCACCTGTTTCGTCAACGATTTTTTGAGCTCGTTGTAATTGTTTTTCAAAGTTTTCCATGTTATTGTGTGGAAAAACAAAGCGTTTTCCTTGATGAAGTCGAACGCCATCAATTATACAAGCATGACACTCGCTATCATACACAATAACATCTTTTCGATCAACCAACGCATCAATGGAGGAAGACATGCCTTGATACCCAAAATTTAAAAGTATGGTATCCTCCTTTTTCATGAAGTTTGATAATTCACCTTCTAATTTTTCGTGATAATTGGTGTTGCCAGACATCATTCTCGAACCCATTGGATAACCTAAGCCCCAAGCTTCAGCAGCTTTTTTATCTGTTTTTCTGACTTGTGGCTCATTGGAAAGTCCAATATAATTGTTGATGCTCCAAACAAGAACCTCCTTACCTCTAAAATACATTTTATTAGAAATCTCTCCCTCTAACTTAGGAAAGGTAAAATAGCCATGAGCGTCTTTTGCATGTTGTCCTAAGGGGCCTCTATGATTTTTTAACTTCTCGAAAATATCCATCTCACCAATTTTAGACTACAAATTTAATCAATTGAATTTATTCCACAAAACAGGCATTTTATCATAAATGTACTATTATGTTTCAAAATTCGTTCCATTTAGTATCTTTGTCGAGTATTGATGAGAATACTATCTTACATATTTATAGTTTTTGCTCTCGTTTCTTGTGATGGCTACCAAAAGGTGTTGAAAAGTAATGATATGGATGTCAAATTTTTGGCCGCTAAAAATTACTATGAAAATGGTGAGTATGTAAAAGCGCTTCCTTTGCTTGACGAGCTAAGTATTATCTACAAAGGAACCAAAAAAGCACAAGAAGTAGATTACCTTTTGGCTTATACATATCATGGCTTAGGGTCTAATATGATAGCTAGTTATCGGTTTAAATTATTCGTCTTAACTTACCCAAACAGTAAGCATTGTGAAGAGTTATCTTTTATGGCTGCTTACTGCTACTATTTAGAGTCTCCCTCTGCCACTAAAGACAAGACAAACACCTTAAAGGCGATAGACGAATTGCAATTATTTGTTGACACATATCCCGATAGTAAAAGAGTTCAACAATGTAACAATTTAATAGACGAACTGATTGAAAAGATTCACACGAAATCCTATAAAATTGCTAAACTATATTACGATATAGAAGAATACAAAGCTGCTATCACTGCTCTCAATAATTTAGTAATTGATTATCCCACTATCCAAAATAAATCAGAAATACAATACTTAATTTTAGATTCCAACTATAAACTAGCTATCAATAGTGTGCTCAATAAAAAAGAAGAACGTTTTAAAAACACTATTGCCTCGTTTAATTATTTTAAGACTCATCATGCTGATGATGAGTTGATGAGTAGTGCTCAAAGTATTTATGACAAAACATTAAAACAACTTCAAAAAATTCAACAATGACAGATTTTAAAAAATCAAAAGCAAAAACAACAACTGAAACAAGAAATGTCAATAAATTGACCGAAAAGACGGGTAATTTGTACGAAGCTGTGGCTATTATGTCAAAACGAGCTGTTCAAATCAATAAAGATATCAAAGAAGAGCTACTCTCAAAATTAGAAGAATTTGCTACGCCCAGCGAATCCATCGAAGAAATTTTTGAAAACAAAGAACAAATAGAAGTATCTAAGTTTTATGAAAAACTTCCAAAAGGTACCTTAATCGCTGTTCAAGAGTTTTTGGAAGACAATATTTACCACAGAAATACCAAAGAAGATAACGATCAAACTACCTAATGTCTCTATTTAGAGGTAAACGCATTCTTATTGGAATTAGTGCCAGTATTGCTGCCTACAAATCCGCTTTCTTGGTAAGAGAGTTCATCAAAAAAGGAGCTCAAGTGCAAGTCATCATGACTCCCGAATCTACGAAATTTGTTACTCCCTTAACGTTATCTACACTATCGAAAAATCCTGTTCTTTTTTCACTTGTCAAAGAAGATAACGAACACCTATGGAACAACCATGTTGATATTGGTCAATGGGCCGACATGATGGTTATTGCGCCCGCTACAGCCAACACGCTTTCCAAAATGGCTCATGGCGAATGTGATAATTTGTTGTTGACAACTTACATGTCAGCAAAATGTCCTGTCTATTTTGCACCTGCTATGGATTTGGACATGTTAAAACACGACAGCACTCAAAAAAATATAGAGAAATTGGTTTCTTTCGGAAATATCTACGTACCTGTGCAAGAAGGGGAGCTGGCTAGTGGCTTATATGGCAAAGGAAGAATGGCCGAACCGCATGATATAATTTCATTCATTGAGAACGACTGTTACAAAAAAATGCCCTTGTATCATAAATCAATTTTAGTAACAGCTGGACCAACTTATGAATCCATAGACCCAATTCGGTTTATTGGAAATCATTCATCAGGAAAAATGGGGTATGCCATAGCTGAAGAAGCAGCAAATCAAGGTGCCAACGTGGTATTAATTTCTGGCCC
This sequence comes from uncultured Flavobacteriales bacterium, assembly GCA_963991165.1. Lineage (GTDB taxonomy): Bacteria > Bacteroidota > Bacteroidia > Flavobacteriales > UBA7312. The sequence goes on from CAXDOW010000026.1 coordinate 11,025, forward strand.
TACTCATCTAGAGGTTTCTCATTCAAATATTCAATTAATTCGACTTGAAAGTGCCGATGAAATGCATCAAGCATGTCTTCAACACTTTGACAAAGTAGATGTTGCCATTATGAGTGCTGCTGTATCTGATTTTAAACCCGACACTAAACGTCATGAAAAAATCAAAAAAACAGATACCAATTTTAAATTAAATCTTGTCAAAACACCCGATATTTTACATCAATTAGGGCAACTTAAAACCAATCAAATACTGGTAGGTTTCGCTTTGGAAACCAATAACGAAATAGACCACGCGAAAAACAAACTAAAAAATAAACAACTCGATTTTATTGTTTTAAATTCCCTCAAGGACAAGGGAGCTGGCTTTAAAACTGATACCAACAAAATTACAATTATTGATAATCATAATAAATTATATAATTTTGAGTTAAAATCTAAGAACGAAGTGGCTAAAGACATTATTAACCATTTGACTAAGCATCTAAATGACATTTAGACTAATACTACTTTTTTTATTTTGCATTTCAATTGAAGGTTGGACACAAGAATTAATCTGTAACGTAAGGGTTACTACTAAAAATGAAATCCCCATAAGCGACCGAAAAAATCTCATTAAGTTGCAAAAGTCAGCCAGTGAGTTTATCAATAACAGAAAATGGACTAATGATGTTTTTACTGAAGACGAACGCATTGAGTTAAACCTATCTTTTAATATTATAGAAAAAGTTTCAACCGATAGATTTAGGGGGACGCTTCAAGTACAGTACTCAAGACCTGTGTTTAATAGCTCTTATTATTCTCCTGTTCTAAACTATTTAGATGGTGAAGTTGAATTTGATTACATGGAAAATCAACCCTTGGAGTTTAACGAAAATACGCATGAATCAAACCTAACTTCCATACTTTCTTTTTACGCATACATTATTATAGGATTGGATTATTCGACATACAGTTCGAATGGAGGAAACCCGTTCTTTCAGAAAGCCAAAAAAATAGTTGAAAATGCTCAATCGGCACAAGAGAGTGGTTGGAAAGCTTTTGAAAGTAATAAAAACAGGTATTGGTTAGCCGAAGAGTTGTTAGATGCTAAATATGGTTCATTTCAGGACGTATTGTATAGCTATCATAGGGATGGGCTAGATATAATGCACGATGATAATGAAAAAGGAAGGGGGATAGTTACAGACAACATTGAAACCATGCGTAAAATTAAACAACTGAACCCTACGGCCTTTATTTTACAGTTGTTTTTCAATGCCAAAGCCGATGAAATTGCTAGTTTATATTCCAATGCTTTTCAGGAAGAAAAAAATAGGATTTTAAAGTTGCTAACGGAGTTAGACCCCTCGAATTTAAGCAAGTACAACACCATTAAAGAGAGTAACGGTAACGATATTATACGAAAGTAAATGCTATCTCGTTTGTCCATTTACAATTACGTTCTAATAGATGAGTTATCTATAGAGTTTAAAGCTGGATTTACTTCAATTACTGGAGAAACTGGAGCTGGAAAATCAATTATTCTTGGGGCTTTAGGTTTGGTTTTGGGGGATAGATCAGACACCAAATGCCTAGGTAATAAAAATATCAAGTGTAGTGTCGAGGCAGAGTTTTTTATAGAGAATTATTCCCTTGATCACTTTTTCTCTCAACACGATCTTGATTTTTTCCCTCTTACAATCTTAAGAAGAGAAATCAGCCCAAGTGGACGAAGTCGTGCTTTTATCAATGATACGCCTGTCAATGTAGGAGTATTGAAAGCGTTATGCTCTTTTCTTATAGATATTCACTCTCAACATCAGTCGTTGCTTATCAACAAACAAACCTATCAGCTTAGTATTATTGACGCTTACAGTCAACATAATAGTTTGCTGAAAAAGTACAAAATAGAGTTTGATAATTACATTGACTCAAACAAGCAACTATCGGCTCTAAAAGAAAAAGAAAGGTCCATTAAAAAAGAAATGGACTACAAGCAATTTTTATTGGACGAGATAAATAGTATCAATCCGTCAGAAGAAACAGATGCTAACTTAGAAAATGAGCTTAGCATATTAGAAAATTTTGAAGAAATAAATGACAAACTTTCTCAATCACTAAAACTTGGAGAAACAAATGACCTATCCATCCGTTCTATGCTCAATCAAACACAGTCTATACTTCAATCATTAGAGGTGAATGATGCCAAGTTAACTTCTTTGTCTCAACGAATAAGTAGTTTGAACATAGAATTTAATGATTGCTTATATGAGTTAAATGCCATAAAAGATCAATACACTGAAGATTATGACCCAAAAAAAATAGCCATTTTAAGAGATAGAGTAGGGCAAATTAACCAGTTATTACATAAACACTCCTTGCAAAATGTTGATGATTTATTGACATTGCAAACCGATTTACAATCGGAATTAAATCAAGTGTTCAGTATTAGCAAAGAGATTGAGCAGTTAGAAAAGGAGTGCTTAAGCCACTACGAAAAAGCAATGAAGTTAGCCAATGAACTTAGCGCTAGTCGACAATCCAATTTGTCTCAACTTGAAAAAGAAATTACATTACTAACTTCTTCATTGGGAATGCCGCAATCTAAATTTGCCATCAAGCATAGTAAAAACAACCATTTAAAAGCAGATGGAATAGACGAATTTTTATTTAATTTTTCTGCTAACAAAGGCATCAGCCCCAATGAAATATCAAAAATTGCATCAGGTGGGGAATTGTCAAGATTAATGTTGTGTTTTAAATACATATTAGCACAAAAAACACAACTTTCAAGTATTTTGTTTGATGAAATAGACACTGGGGTTTCTGGAGAAATAGCACATAAAATGGCGGAGTTAATGAAAAAAATGGCTACGAATATGCAAGTGATAGGGATTACTCATCTTCCTCAAGTTGCGGCTAAAGCAAATTACCATTTTTTAGTTGCAAAAAAACAAACAAAAACTGGTACAAAAACTACTCTTAAAGAGCTAAGAAAAGATGAGAGGGTACAAGAAATAGCTAAAATGTTAAGCGGTAAATCAATTACCGATTCATCCATTAAAAATGCCATTGATTTACTTAGCATTTGAAAACCATTATATTTGTGATTCACATAATTAAAACTTATATCGTATGTCAAACCATTTACTTGAAGGAAAAAGAGGAATTATTTTTGGAGCATTAGACAGTAAGTCCATTGCATGGAAAGTGGCCGAACATTGTAAAGAACAAGGCGCTACCTTTGTGTTATCCAACGCGCCCATAGCTCTTCGTATGGGAACAATTAATGAGTTAGCCGAAAAAACAAAGTCAACCGTTATTCCAGCCGACGCTACAAGTTTAGAAGATTTAGAGCACCTGTTTAAAAAAGCAATGGAAATTTTGGGTGGCAAAATTGATTTTATTCTTCACTCAATAGGCATGTCGGTAAACGTCAGAAAAGGAAGGCATTATACAGATCAAAATTATGATTATACTTTTAAGGGATTGGATGTGTCTGCAGTTTCTTTTCACAAAGTGATGCAAACAGCATGGAAATTTGATGTGATGAATGAAAGAGGATCAATTTTGGGTCTTTCCTACATAGCGGCTCAACGCACTTTCCCTGACTACAATGATATGGCAGATAATAAGTCATTTTTAGAAAGTATTGCTAGAAGTTTTGGCTATCATTTTGGAAAGAGGAATAAAGTCCGAGTCAATACCATATCACAATCACCAACGCTTACTACGGCGGGTAGTGGGGTAAAAGGGTTTGATTCGTTTTTTAAATATGCCGATCAAATCGCTCCTTTAGGAAATGCCTCGGCCGAAGATTGTGCTAAATATTGTGTGACACTATTTTCAGATTTAACCCAAGCGGTAACAATGCAAAACTTGTTTCACGATGGCGGATTCTCATTTACAGGAGTCAGCGAAGAAGTACTCCAAACTTTCTCTGATAAATAAGCGTTACCTCTTTTTCTAACAGAAATCAAATTTAATCGTTTGATTTGGCCTTATTTTTAGGTTTTGTAATTTTTGCTTTTAGGACTGTTTCATTCTCGTTGAGATTAATAGAAATGGTATCACCCTCTTGAAGTTTTGAGTTAACGATTTCTTCGGCCAATATATCCTCTAAATACTTTTGAATAGCTCGCTTTAGGGGGCGCGCTCCAAATTGAGAATCGAACCCTTTGTCGGCAATAAATTCTTTGGCTTTTTGACTCAGTTTTATCGTATAGCCAAGCGACTGAATTCGGTCATATAATGAAGCTAATTCAATATCAATAATTTCGTGAATATGTTCATTGGTTAGTGTGTTGAACATTATAACATCATCAATTCTATTTAAAAATTCGGGAGCAAATGCTTTTTTAAGGGCCTTTTCAATAACTCCTTTAGAATCTGACTGAAATGAATCTCTTTTGGCATTGGTGGAAAAACCTACGCCTTGCCCAAAATCTTTCAATTGACGAGAGCCAATGTTGGAGGTCATGATGATAATGGTGTTTTTAAAATTAATTTTTCGACCCAAACTATCAGTCATGTAGCCATCATCAAGAACTTGTAAAAGCAAGTTAAATACGTCGGGGTGGGCTTTTTCAACTTCATCGAGAAGAACAATACAGTATGGTTTCCTCCTTACTTTTTCGGTTAGCTGACCGCCTTCTTCATATCCAACATATCCTGGAGGCGAGCCTACCAATCTTGATACGGCAAATTTCTCCATGTACTCACTCATATCTATTCGTATGAGAGAATCTTTGGTGTCAAACATGAGTTTAGCTAGTTCCTTGGCTAACTGTGTTTTACCTACGCCAGTAGGCCCCATAAAAATAAATGACCCAATTGGCTTTTCGGGATCTTTTAAACCAACTCGATTTCTTCTTATTGCCTTAACTATTTTTGTGATGGCTTCATCTTGTCCAACAACTCTTTGTTTTAACTCGCCTTCCATCTCAATCAGTTTTTTGCTTTCTTGTTCGGCTATTCTTTGAACAGGAATGCCAGTCATCATTGCAATGACTTCTGCTACATTGTCATCATCTACCATTTCACGTTGACTTTTTAACTCTTCCTCCCAAATTAGTTTGGCTTGTTTCAAATTATTTTCAATTTGACGCTCCTCATCTCTTAATTTGGCCGCTTCTTCAAAGCGCTGTTTTTTGATCACTTGGCCTTTAGTCGATTTAATAACATCCAAATCCTTTTCCAACTTTAATATATTCTCTGGAACGTTGATATTGTTAATGTGAACTCGAGAACCAGCTTCATCCATAGCATCTATGGCCTTGTCTGGAAGGTGACGATCACTCATGTATCGATTGGTCAAATGAACACATGCTTCAAGAGCTTGATCAGTGTAAGTGACATTATGATGCTCTTCATAACGTTCTTTAATATTTTGGAGTATTTGTAATGTTTCGTCAATTGTAGTAGGATCAACAATGACCTTTTGAAAGCGTCGCTCCAAAGCACCATCTTTTTCAATATTTTGACGGTATTCATCCAAAGTAGTCGCTCCAATGCACTGTAATTCCCCTCTAGCTAATGCCGGTTTGAACATATTCGACGCGTCTAATGATCCTGAAGCACCACCCGCACCAACGATTGTATGTATTTCATCTATAAACAAAATTATGTCAGTGTTTGTCTCTAATTCGTTAAGAATGGCTTTCATTCGTTCTTCAAACTGACCTCTATATTTTGTCCCAGCCACTAAAGCAGCTAAATCAAGAGAGATGATTCGTTTGTTGAACAATACTCTGGAAACCTTTCGTTGAATAATTCTCAATGCCAAACCTTCTGCGATCGCCGATTTTCCAACACCAGGTTCACCAATTAAAATAGGATTATTTTTCTTTCGGCGACTTAGAATTTGACTCACTCTTTCTATTTCCTCTTCTCTTCCCACAATAGGATCTAGCTTATCTTCTGATGCCATATTGGTCAAATCTCTTCCAAAGTTGTCAAGAACAGGAGTAGAGGACTTCTTATTACCCTTTATCGGATGTTTAGGATTGTTGGAAAAAAATTCTTCTTCTGGTTGAGCATCACTGTTTGTAATATCAGGAGAGGATATGTTTAAATCATTTTCATTATCGGAATCTTCATCTTGCATAACAATAAATTCATTTTTGACAGCCTCATAATCAACATTAAACTTTTTCAATGCAAGCGTAACGACGCTATCTGGATCTTTTAGCATGGATAACAGCAGGTGAATGGTTTTTATTTCAGAGCTTTTAAACACCATCAACTCCAAATTGGCTAACTTAACTGCTTTGGCTGCTTGTTTTTTAAGTTCTAAATAGTTTGAACTTGATGGATTCATTTTGTCATTGTTAATGACAGAAGCTTCAATCACTTTTCGTAATGCTTTTAAATCAACTTCTAAAGCTTTTAAAATAAGGGCGGCCGTTCCTTGTCCATCTCTCAAAATACCGAGTAGAAAATGTTCAGGGCCAATGGACGAGTGACCTAGACGAAGGGCTTCTTCGCGGCTATATCCCATCACATCATTTAATCGTTGAGAAAATTTTGAATCCATAGTCTTTTTAGAAGTTGTAAATTAAGTCAGCAAATTAGTAATTACATTGTTATTGACTTCATTAAAAACAATTTGATTTATCAACAATTTTTCTGTTAATAATTAATCATATTTTTTAACACTTACAATAGCATGTTTACTTAAATTCGTCAATTATATTAACGTAATTTACATTTATTTAATATGGCTGAAGGAGAAAAAATTATTCCAATAAACATAGAAGAAGAAATGAAATCAAAGTACATCGATTATTCGATGTCAGTTATCATTTCAAGAGCACTGCCTGATGTTAGAGATGGACTTAAGCCCGTTCACAGGAGGGTTCTGTTTGGTATGCACGAACTTGGTGTTACGTCGACCAAAGCCTACAAGAAGTCTGCTCGTATCGTTGGAGAAGTATTGGGTAAATTTCATCCTCATGGAGACACCTCGGTATATGATACCATGGTCAGAATGGCCCAAGAATGGTCCTTGAGGTATATGCTCGTTGATGGTCAAGGAAATTTTGGCTCCATCGACGGAGATAGTCCTGCCGCCATGAGGTATACCGAGGCACGTTTGAGAAAAACAGCCGAAGAACTTCTTTCCGATATTGAAAAAAATACCGTTGATTATCAACTCAATTTTGACGACACGCTCAAAGAACCCGTTGTTCTGCCTTCGCGTATTCCTAATTTATTATGTAATGGCACTTCAGGTATTGCAGTAGGTATGGCTACAAATATGGCTCCTCATAACCTTTCTGAAGTAGTAGATGCCACCATAGCATTTATCGATAATCGAGATATTGATATTAGCGAATTAATGCAACACATTAAAGCACCTGATTTTCCTACTGGTGGCATCATTTATGGGTATGAAGGTGTAAAAGATGCTTTTGAAACTGGAAAAGGAAGAGTTGTTATACGTGCAAAAACAACTTTTGAAGAAGTTGGAAATAGAGAAGCTATTATTGTAACGGAAATCCCTTACATGGTTAACAAAGCTGAAATGATAAAGAAAACAGCTGACTTAATCAATGATAAAAAAATAGAGGGTGTTTTCGACATACGCGACGAGTCTGATAGAAATGGTATGCGAATCGTATATGAATTGAAGCGAGATGCCATTCCTAATATTGTTCTCAATAAGTTGTTTAAATACACACAATTACAGTCATCATTTAGTGTGAACAATATTGCACTAGTTAAAGGCCGTCCTCAACAGCTTAATCTAAAGCAGTTAATCCGATATTTTGTAGAGCATAGGCATGAAGTTGTTATTAGACGAACACAATACGAATTAGAACAGGCCGAAAAACGAGCTCATATTCTTCAGGGGTTATTAATTGCTATTGATAACTTAGATGAAGTGATTGCACTGATTCGTTCTTCTCGAACACCCGATGATGCACGACACGGTTTAATGAATTCATTTAAACTAACTGAAGTTCAAGCCAAAGCTATTCTTGATCTCAGATTGCAAAAACTTACCGGTCTTGAAAGAGACAAGCTAAAAGAAGAATACGATGAGTTAATGAACACAATCGCCCATCTTAAAAGTATTTTGGAGAATGAGGATGTAAGAATGGAAATTATCAAAAATGAATTGATAGAAGTCAAGGAAAAATATGGAGATGAAAGGCGATCCAGCATTGAATACGGAGGAGGAGACTTTAGAATTGAAGATATGATTCCAGATGAAGAGGTAGTAGTTACTATTTCTCATTTAGGATACGTCAAACGAACAAAGTTAGTCGAATATAAATCACAAAACAGGGGTGGCGTTGGTTCCAAAGGTGCCACGACACGAGATGCTGATTTCCTTGAAGATATCTTTGTTGCTAACAATCACGATTACATGCTATTTTTTACCGAGCAAGGTCGTTGTTTTTGGCTGAGAGTGTTTGAAATTCCCGAAGGTTCAAAAACTTCTAAAGGAAGAGCTATTCAAAACATGATTAATATACCCTCCGATGATAAAGTGATGGCGTTCATCAATACTAAAGACTTAAAAGATGAGAATTACATCAATAACCACTTTGTAGTAATGTGTACTAAAAAGGGAATCATCAAAAAAACCTCATTAGAGTCATATTCTAGACCTCGACAAAACGGAATAAACGCCATTACAATTCGAGAAAATGATCAACTGCTTGAAGCCAAATTGACTACAGGCAATTCTCAAATTATGTTGGCTGTCAAGTCAGGAAAAGCCATTCGTTTTGAAGAAGAGAAAGTACGACCCATGGGTCGAACAGCATCAGGTGTAAGGGGTATAACGTTAGCATCTGATACTGACGAAGTAATTGGAATGATTTGTGTTAACGACTTTGAATCCGATGTACTAGTTGTCTCTGAAAATGGATACGGAAAACGATCGAGTATTGAAGATTACAGAATTACAAATAGGGGAGGAAAAGGCGTAAAAACCATTAACGTAACAGAAAAAACAGGTCATCTCATCGCACTTAAAAATGTCACTGACGAAAACGATTTGATGGTGGTCAACAAATCAGGAATTACCATTAGAATATCCGTTTCTGAATTGAGACAAATGGGTCGTGCTACACAAGGTGTTAGAATCATAAAATTAAGAGATAAAGACGCTATTGCCGCAGTTGCTAAAGTTCCTGCTGTTAGCAGTGAAGAAACGGATTCACATCAATCTGAGCAAACAGAATCGGAAAATTCAAGCAGAAAAGAGCAAGAATAGATAATTATTAATCAATAAAATCGTTCCTTTGCATGATGAACGTTAATATATCTTTAATAAAATGAAAAATTTACTATTTACATTAAGCATTATTTTCTCATCGTTGAGTTTGGTTGCTCAAACCCAATTGCATGATGTCAAA
>CAXDOW010000027.1:0-19865 GCA_963991165.1 uncultured Flavobacteriales bacterium
GGAATAAAAAATGGTTTTATAAAAGGTTATGAACAACAAAATTTCAATAGGGATAGCTAGCGATCATGCAGGATTTGACTATAAAAGTAATTTAGTTCCTTTACTAGAAAAACAAGGGTATGAAATAACCGATTATGGATGTTTCAGTACCGAAAGTGTTGATTATCCTGATTTTGCACACAGTTTAGTAAAATCGATGGAAGAAGAAAAAAATCGTTTTGGTATCCTTTTTTGTGGCAGTGGAAATGGAATAAATATGACTGCAAATAAATATAAATTTATTCGATCAGCTTTATGTTGGAATAGTGAAATAGCACAATTGGCACGTCAACATAACGATGCCAATATTTGTGCCATGCCTGCAAGGTATATTTCTTTTGAAACAGTTGTAGAAATTGTGTCTATTTTTCTGAAAACAGATTTTGAAGGAGGCAGACATCAACGAAGAGTTAATAAAATATGTTGCCAATGATGAGAGTTCTATTAATTTTCCTAATGCCTTGTTGTTTGTGGGCACAAATAGCCTCAAATTCAGAGGAATTAACAAATTTGAAATATGCGAATACTATACAAACAGAAGATATAAAAAAGCACCTCTTAATTCTTGCTAGTGATTCTTTAAAAGGAAGAGAAACAGGTAAAAGAGGTCAGAAGATGGCCGCTAATTACATAGTTAATCATTTCAAGAGTATAGGTATACCTCCTTATAAAAAGAATACCTACTATCAAAAATTCAAGGTTAAAACAGTTAAGCGTTATGGTAGCTGGAAAAACAATCAAAAAACTGCTTTAGAAAAACTATTCAAAAAGGATTATATAAAAGGAGAGAATATCATTGGTTTTATAGAAGGCAGTGATTTAAAAGATGAGCTCGTGATAATAACAGCCCATTACGATCATTTAGGTATTAAAAAAGATACTTTAATTTATAACGGAGCTGATGATAATGCCTCAGGAACATCGGCTATAATGGAAATTGCCGAAGCATTTATGTTGGCTAAAAAAGAAGGAAATGGACCAAGAAGAAGTGTTTTAATAATGCCCGTTTCTGGAGAAGAAAAGGGATTATTAGGGTCAAAATATTATACAGACCACCCAATTTATCCCTTAGAAAAAACCATTGCTAATCTCAATGTTGACATGATTGGAAGAATAGATAAAAAATACGTTGACAATCCAAACTATATCTACCTCATAGGGTCTGACAGACTGAGCACAGAACTGCACACTATTAGCGAAGAAGTCAATAAAAAATACTCTAATTTAGAATTAGATTATAAATATAATGAGGAAGACGACCCCAATAGATATTACTATCGATCCGATCACTACAATTTCGCTAAAAATAACATTCCAGTAATCTTTTACTTTAATGGTGTTCATCCCGACTATCATAAAACAACGGACACCTGGGAAAAAATCCATTTTGAAAAGATAGAAAAAATAGGGCGTTATATTTTCCTAACGGCATGGGAATTAGCTAATCGTGACGATCGACCAAAATTAGATTAAAAGAGATAAAGCCGTTCAGTCTTAGAATCAAAATGAAGAATATAGAATCCACGAGAAAAGGACCTAGTATCAAGCGTTGAAGTGTTCTGATTTTGAAATAATAATTTGCCTTCTATAGAATACAGCTCAACCCTTGTCTTTTTATAAAATAAGATCTCATGATGGTTAACATCATAGTAGGAGGATTGACTCGTACCATTAAAAATAGAATTACTTTTACTCCAATGCACTAAGCCCTCTTGTGTTCCTATCCAAAAGCTATCATTGTCTTTTTCAATACATAGGACTGTATTATTAATTAACTCACTATTTTGTGTGTTATATACGATTGTATTCTGTATACCATTTTCATAAGTAAATTCAAAAAAGCCAGCTTCATTAGTGCCAACATAAATAACCTCATCATCAACCAATAAACAATTCAAACTGTTGCTCGGCCAATTAGGAAAAAAACCAGAATTGAAGGTTATAAAGCTACCGCTGACTAGATGATTGACTAAACCACCATACGGACAACTTAACCAAACATTTTCATCTTTAATGGATAAGTCGGTAATGGTATTGTCAATTAAACCATTAGTTGTATTAAACCATATTATGCTATCATTAAATAGATAAGCCAACCCTCCATTAATAGTCCCAATACACAGAGAGTCCCCCTTGAAAGCCAATGACCTCACATTAACGAAATTGGGTTCTAACGACGATGAATCTAAAACCAAGGAAAAGACATCACCTTCCATTTTATATAATCCATCTATGGTTCCAATAAAGCCAGTATTGTTTTCGTCAAAAACAACAGCATTAATATGGCCAGGTAATAAGCTATTTTCGGGCGTTATTTGACTCCAGTTTATTCCGTCATAAATAGCTAGACCGCCTAACGTTCCCACATACAACATACCATTATTATCCAACGAAAGAGACTGAACGGAGTTATTCGGAAGAAATTCGGAAAAATCTAACCAACTGGTATTATCGAAAGTATATAACCCCCAATTTGTGCCGACCCATTTCAATTCATCAATCACCACAATATCGTTGATGTGATGATCGCTCATAGGTGTATTTTCTATGGTGTAATTAATCCAGTTGTCTTGAGCAAAAAGAGCCGCAAAGGGCCCTATTTGAAATACTATCCATAGCGTAAGGACAACTTTATTGTATGACGACTTTTTCAAAAATGGATTGATTATTTATAATCAAGTGGATGGTGTAAACACCTTTTGGCAAATTAGACCAATCGTATGTTTCATTAACGGTGTTGACACGACCAAAGTTTTGTTGAAGTACCGTTTGTCCTATGGAATTAACTAATGACAAAGAAGTGTTATAAGTATTCTTAAAACGTAAACTTAAAGATGTTTGCCCATTTGTTGGGTTAGGAAATATAGATAAACCAATGCCTTCTTTCTTGATAACACTACTTTCGCAATCTACTTTTACAGAAACGGGTACCATATGACATTCATAAACGGATGAAATGGACCAATTATACATATAGTAATAATAAGTTGTATAATCTTCACCGATACCATCAGACTCTAAATAACCATCACCAAAATAAGTACTATTGGTCAATGATACAATCCCATCAACCACATAAGGAAAACTCAGATTAGTGCCTTGTCCTCCTGTTCGTTTTAATTGAGGGTTTTCACCGCCAAAATTGGTGAGATTAACACTAGCATCAGTTCCTAACATGTAATCATTTCCTTCAGAAATAGAAAAGTTCAAATTAACAGTATGAGGTTCATTATCAGCAAAGCCAATAAATTCTGTGTGTTCAGAAATAACCTCACCAGAGTTGTCTAGTAATATAAATTTACGTTCACCAGGTTCATTGGTATAAACATCGACACTGAACAACGTAAAATTGCTTAGTGCATCAAAAGTGATAAAGCCAATGGCGTTTTCATTAAAGCTGTAGTCCGTGTTTCCTTCATGTTGCCATTCTCCAACATTGACGGAGTCTAACTTTCCAGCCGAAGCATAATAGGTGGTGTTATCATATAGAGCAGGGGTGGTATAATCATTTCCAGTAGACACAACATTCATACTTTCATCGTACCAGGTAATATGATTTTCTCCCGAAACGGCATTAAGAGTAATGCTTTCCCCTTCACAAATGGTTGTATCGGGAGTAACAAAAGGCATAGCAACGTCAACTATATCGATATTAAAGCTTTGCTCAATAGTCTGACCAGAGTTACAAAGATCAATATTAACGGTATATTCACCTGAATTTTCAACAGTTATTGAGGGAGTATTAGCTCCATTCGACCAGTTGTAAGTATGGCTTGATGAGTTAAGCGCTGCTTCTAGATCTATACTTTCACCCAAGCAGGCATCAATGCTTATATCTTGCGGATTAGAGATTGAAGAAAAGTCATCTTGTTGGGTTAGCGTAATAGGGAACCAGGTATAATTATTGTCTAATCTTGACTCAATCATAACTTGAGGAACCTCTAACACAACGGCATAGTCTCCATTCGGGGTACAAAGGGGAATATTTAAAAACATTCCATCCAAGTGAGAGCCGTAGGTATCGTTATAGCCAACTGAAATACCTTGTGAAATAGGGTCACAATAATATGAACCACCTCCTAGTCCGTAGTTGGGAAAATCCTCTTGACTTAACAGCGTTCCTTCGTTGTAGGTTGTTTCCTCGTCTCTACAACCTGCATCGGTACTACTACAATTGCCTAAATCCATGACACAGAAGCCTACTTTTGCTCCTTCACCAACCATTTCCCACTCCAAGGGATTATCCATGTTGTTTGGGTCTGGAATTCTCAAAGACATAATGGTCCACTCATCAAAGTGCATGTGGCTATGTGTAGGGTGGTATTCCATCGTTCCAACCATGTGTTCATAAAAGTCCATACTACCATCGGCATTTTTATGATAAACTCGCTGCCAAGAGATGTGTTTTGGACTTGAGCCGTCAGGACAATAAGTGGACTCATTCCATTCAGGGTCATACACCGTAAAGGTATCTGGAACGCCATTTTCGTAGCATATCATCCAGCGGTAGCCGTCTTTGTCAGCACCTCTCAAATTTAGTGGACCAGAACCAATATTCGGTGTTCTTGCACCAACTCTAATTCGCCCCATGGATATAACCTCATCATTGATTTCAAACCAATTTTCAGGGTAATTTATTTCTCCATCTTGTAGCCCTTCTCCCGGAGGATACTCTTGAGAATCATTAAGGCCTGTTTGCCAACAAACCGTAATATCAGGAAGTAAATCACAATCGTTTTGTGAACTATCTTGGCATTCACAATCAATGGAATTATTAACTGTACACTGAGCTGATACACCAAATGATAATACCAAACTAAATAGCAATAAATAAATTTTCATAATAATGCTTGAATAAGAATGATGCAGTACAAAGATACCAAATTAATATTTTATCAAAAATATAGATAAAATGGCTTAATTATTTTGAGCTCCTTGATTTATCCACTCTAAGATAAGATCTATCTCATAAGGCGTTAAGCTAGAGTTGGGGGGCATGGCATATTTTACATTGTTGTTGGCAACCAATCTATACAAGTAACTTTCTTGTGGGTTGCTAGTGATTATGTAAGGAATAGCACCGTCATTAACACTAACGCCCTCCACTAATGTAGAGTATGCCAAACTGGAAGGAACGAGGTTCATCTGACCACCACTTGCGTTATGACAAGGCATGCATTTACCCTTTCCGTTATTGTAAAAAATGGGCTCGTATATATCGTTTCTAAAACTGATTAAGTCTTCCTTTTTATTGATATCAAGTAGTTGATAGTATTGCCGATATTGTCTTAAGTATGGGCCTGTGATGGAGGATGTTTCTAGCACAAGTAAGGAGTCTTCTTTGTTGACGATTTTATAAGTGGTGGTATCTTCAGAATAGAGGTACAAAGAGTCGGTATCAATATCAAACACTCCAGAAACAGAGTCTATAGTACCTCCATTTTTGTTTTCTTCCAAAAAAGTTTTTACAAACAGATGCCTTTCATATATCAACATTAGTGTGTCAGGAGATGAGGCACCAAAAATAGTCGTTTGCTCAGTCAGCACTTCTTGATCCTCTAAGAGGCGGTAAACGAGAGAGTCTTTTTTCCAATACTCGATTGGATAAACGATAGGAGCAACATCAATTAGCCTGTCTTTGGTACAACTAACCACTACCACGGTCATAATTAGTATCAACACACTATATTTTCTTAAAACCACCATACTCTTCTGATATTAAATCCTAAGACAAACTCATAGGGCTGTTGATAGATATCGTACGGCTCCATGGTGTAAATGTTTGACTCTCTTAAATAGTAACTATTACTCATAAAAATTTGAAAAACATGACCAGCCGTACCAAACTCGAAACCTAATGAAAAAGGGTTATCTAAAGCCGTTTCTGACCGATTGTTCAGTTTATAGGCATATTCAAACAAGATGGCACTTCCGAAAGAATACTGAACTCGACCGCTAAATGGTAAAACGAAGGTATAATGATCTTCTTCCAATCCTAAAACAAGATTTTTATATACCACCGTTGGGCTGAGTTGAAGCGATAGCAGGTCGTTGAATTTCCTTGAAAGAATAAGTTCTGTGGTGTAGGTGATACGATGGGCAAATCTATTCTCAAAGGGAGTTATGCTGTCAGAAAAAAATGCATTTGGGCCATAATTATTATTCTCATCTGTGTTAATTCCAGTATTATTGAAAATAGCCAGACTAAAAGGCATGCGATCATCCGATGTTTGCCTTAGAAGCACGTATTTGCCTTCAACATCAATAGTTTTTCCAATTTTTGTTCGCCCTACTCCAATGTACGACCGGTCATTGAGCTTATAGGATAAAGAAAACCGAATATTCGCTGGGCTGTCGAAACCCAAAAAATCGCTGTATAATCGTTTGTCAAGCGCCACTTTCCCGAACCGATGCATGATGGTGAAATCAAACCCTTCAGGAATAACCGTTGTTTGGGCATTGATGAGTTGTTTATTCTTAAATGCTGAAACATATTCCGTATCCTGGGCGTTTAAACCCCAGCCAATAAGACCAAAAAAAAGTAAGTAGAAAAGTTTCACGAACCCTGTTTTAATGTACGAATATAGTTAATAAGTTGCCATCGCTTCTCCTCACTAAGAGAGTGTTTATACGGCACCATCATGCCTTTGCCGTTGGAAAGTTTCCAAAACAGTTCACCATCACTTTGGTTTTGCACGTCTTTTGAGGCAAAGCTTTTAGGTTTTGGTTTCAGGTTTTTACCTGCGGGGCCATCTCCCAATCCTTGTTTACCATGACAAGTCCAGCACAATTTTGAGTAAAGCTGTTTTCCTTTTTGCTCGGCAATCGAATTTCCTTGGTATGGGTTTTCTATTTCTTTAGCTGACTCTGGAGCTTTCCATTGGTCTTGAGAATAGCAAACCAAAGCAAACCACATAAAAAGAATAATAAAAAACGGTCTCATGGTGTTATAACTAAACGATAACAAAATAGAGAATTACAAATCAAATTTAATTCCCTGGGCTAGCGGTAGCTCATCCGAATAATTGATGGTATTGGTTTGTCGTCTCATATAAATTTTCCAAGCATCAGATCCAGATTCCCTTCCTCCACCAGTTTCTTTTTCACCTCCAAAAGCGCCTCCAATTTCAGCACCTGAGGTGCCTATATTAACGTTGGCAATACCACAATCGGAGCCAGCACTAGATAGAAAGGCCTCGGCTTCTTTAATAGTTGATGTCATTATTGAAGAAGACAGCCCTTGTGGCACATCGTTTTGAATGGCGATAGCTTGCTCAACACTTCCTTCGTATTTGATGAGGTATAAAATAGGCGCAAAGGTTTCGTTTTGGACGATATCAAAAGAGTTTTGAGCTTCTACAATAGCAGGTTTTACGTAGCACCCACTATCATATTCCTCTCCTTCCAATACTCCTCCTTCAACAAGAATATGTCCCCCTTCTTCTTGGGCTTTTTCTAGAGCAGAAAGATAGGTGTTAACGGCATCTTTATCAATGAGTGGCCCCACATGCTTACTTTCATCTAGAGGGTTGCCAATTTTTATTTGTTGATACGCACCGACAAGAGCATCTTTTACGGTATCATATATGGATTCGTGGATGATAAGCCGTCTGGTAGAAGTACAACGCTGACCACAGGTGCCAACAGCGCCAAAAACGGCACCAGGAACGACGATTTTAAGCTCTGCTGAAGGGGTAATGATGATGGCGTTGTTTCCTCCTAACTCCAACAGTGATTTTCCAAACCGTTCGGCAACTTTTGCCCCTACAATTTTACCCATTCTAGAGGAGCCAGTGGCAGAAATTAATGGCAATCGCTTGTCGTTGGTCATCATTTCTCCAACCTTGTAGTCACCCGTTACTATACACGAAATGCCCTCAGGTAAATGGTTTTCTTGAAGCACCTCAGCGATGAGGTTTTGGCAAGCCACAGAACAAAGGGGTGTTTTTTCTGATCCTTTCCACACACAGACATCTCCACACACCCATGCTAAAGCAGTATTCCAACACCATACTGCCACTGGAAAATTAAATGCCGAAATAATACCCACCACGCCTAGCGGGTGGTATTGTTCATACATGCGATGGCCTGGACGTTCAGAGTGCATAGTTAATCCGTGAAGCTGTCGAGAGAGGCCTACTGCAAAATCGCAAATATCAATCATCTCTTGAACTTCGCCCAGCCCTTCTTGATACGACTTTCCCATTTCGTAGGACACTAATTTTCCCAAGGCTTCTTTGTGGTTTCTTAGTTTTTCTCCAAACTGTCTAACAATTTCTCCACGTTTTGGGGCGGGGATGCTTCGCCAGTATTTAAACGCTTGGTTAGCCGCCGTCATGACGTTTTCATAGTCTTCTTGGGTCGTACTTTGTACCTGGCCAATAAGTTGACCATCTACAGGCGAATATGAAGCGATTAAATCACCATTCGAAAAGCAATGTTTGCCAGTCGAACTTCCTTCATTAACGTCCTTTAATCCCAATTCTTTCAGGGCTTCTTTCATTCCAAACTCAGTATTCATAGTTATTATCATTTAATTAAGTAGTTTTAATATATCGTTTCCGTTGGCATAAACGACCAACCCTAAAAGTAAGATAATTCCAATAGTTTGTGCTACTTCCATCACTTTTTCGTGGGGCTTTCGGCCGCTGACAACTTCATACAGAAGAAACACGACGTGACCACCGTCCAAGGCGGGAATGGGTAAAAGGTTAAGTACGGCCAGCATAATAGATAGAAAGGCCGTTAGGTTCCAAAAGCGTTGCCAGTCCCAAACAGCAGGAAAAATATTTCCAATAGAAATAAATCCACCTACTGACTCGGGAGATTTTTTTATGAGCTTAAACTGCTTTAAATAATTGACAATCTCAGTATATGTTTTGGACAAAGCTGCCGGTATGACACTCACGGCATTGTATTGTTCTTTTTCAAAGTCGTAAAGACTAGAAAAAGGCATAAGTCGAACACCCATTTTACCTTCTTCCAAGAAAACGTTGAACGTTTTTTCTTGACCTTCTCTATCGACCACAATGAAAGCCGAGTCTCCTATCAGAGTTGGTGTAAATGCAATCACATCACCAGCATAACTCATGTCTTCTCCGTTGATGCTAAGGATTTTATCACCAACCTTAGCGCCAGCCGACTGCAAGACTGAGTTCTCAAGAAAACCGTCGATAACAAAAGGAATGTGTGGGCTAAATAGCGGTGTTCTAGCTAGCATTTTATTTTTTACCCCTTCTTCAAAGGGAATGGCAATTTTTCGACCGTCTCGTAACACGGTTACTTTTTGGGCATCATCTAGAATGAGTTTTTCAATAATCTCGGGATGCAAGGCCCCGTTTTCTAAGGCAAACCGCTCTACGCGACTATCATCAATAGAATACAAAATATCACCATTCTGGAAGCCAGCCGCAAGCGCTAAAGAATCGCAATGTATGCCATCACTAGCACGATCGCTGGGTAGAAATTTTTCACCCCAGATGATTAAACTAAACGCATAAATGACAAAAGCCAATATAACGTTTACGCTTACTCCCCCAATCATAATGATGAGGCGTTGCCAAGCGGGTTTAGATCGAAATTCCCAAGGTTGAGGCGGAGCTTTCATTTGTTCCGTATCCATAGACTCATCGATCATTCCAGAAATTTTCACATAACCCCCTAAAGGTAACCAACCAATGCCATATACCGTATCCCCTACTTTCTTTTTAAACAAAGAAAACCAAGGATCGAAAAAAAGATAAAATTTTTCAACACGCGTTTTAAATAATTTGGCGGGAATAAAATGTCCTAGCTCATGAAGAATGACTAGAATTGATAAACTAAGAAGAAGTTGACCTGCTTTTATGACGATTTCCATCTACTTGATTGATTCATTAGCTAATGTTCGACATTGTTCATTAGACGATACCAAATCGTCGTATGTCGGATTTGGTACAAAAGTACTCTTTTCCATGCAACTTTCAATGATATCGGGCATTTCTAAAAAGCCAATCTTATCATTTAGAAATGCCTCCACAACAACCTCATTGGCAGCATTCAGAAGGCATGGCATATTACCCCCCTTTTGCATGGCTTTATATGAAAGAGATAAATTTCTAAATGTATCCAAGTCGGGTGCTTCAAACGTCAAGCTTGGATAATCAACGAAGTTAAATCGCGGAAAGTTGGACGTTAGCCGTTGGGGGTAGCCCAAGGCATATTGTATAGGAAGTTTCATGTCAGGCAGTCCCATTTGGGCTTTCATAGAGCCATCTTCAAACTGAACGATGGAGTGCAAGATAGATTGAGGGTGAACGACAACTTCAATTTGGTGTTCTTTTAGGCCAAACAGCCATTTTGCTTCGATTACCTCCAGCCCTTTATTCATAAGTGTCGCCGAGTCGATGGTAATTTTAGCACCCATCTCCCAGTTAGGGTGTTTTAACGCCTGTTGTTTGGTGACTTGTGCCAAATCACTTCTTTTCATCCCTCGAAACGGGCCGCCGGAGGCGGTCAATATAATTTTTTCGATGGGGTTTCCTACCTCCCCTACCAAGCATTGAAAAATGGCAGAATGCTCAGAGTCCACGGGTAATATCTGCACTCTATTTTCATGAGCCAATTGAGTAATCAGGGACCCCGCCACAACCAGTGTTTCTTTGTTAGCCAAAGCAATGTGTTTTTGGGCTTTTATAGCGCTGATAGTAGGCTTAAGTCCAGAATAGCCAACCAAAGCGGTTAGTACCATGTCGATAGAGTCTATTTCAACCACTTGGGAAAGCGACTCTTCGCCAGCAAACACTTTGATATCGGTTCCGCTCAAAGCGGCTCGAACGGCGTCGTACTTACTATCGTCAGCAATAACCACACAGTTCGGAGAGAAAGTTAAGGCCTGTTCTATCAAAAGGGCACTGTTGGTGTTGGCCGTCAAAACCTCGACGACGAACAATTCTGGATGTGCTTGTATCACTTCTAGGGCTTGAGTCCCTATTGAGCCCGTTGAACCCAGTATGGCGATGTGTTTTTTATTCATAAACATATGGTCTTAATTCGTCAGCTAGCTGACGATTGTTCGACAATCGAGGGGGTTTGTTTTGTCCACCTAATTTGCCTTTAGCTTTCATCATGTTGTTAAAGCCGTTTTTTTGTATAGGTGTAATTTTTAGCGAGCGTAACACCTTACCTTTGACAAGGTCATTGTAATAAGTGTTTTGCGAACACATGGACTCGTTTAAGTGTTGAGCAAAAGTTTCTATATCATTGGGTAGCTTTTCAAACTCAATAAACCACTCGTGGTAGGGCAAGCCAGAAGAGGGATTAACTTCAGGTGCTACGTGAAATTCGTTGATGATGGGGCGGTGCTTTTTTACCGTTTGTTTTAGGGCGTCTTCCACTTCTTTACCAATGACATGTTCTCCAAAGGCAGAGGTAAAATGCTTAATTCGTCCTGTCACCACAATGCGATAGGGTGAGGTGGACACAAAGCGAACGGTATCCCCAATGTTGTAAGCCCACAAACCAGCATTGGTGTTCAGAATAACGACATAATCTATTCCCACTTCAACGTCTTTCAGTGGAATACGCTGGGGAGTATCTTCAAAAAATTGGTCGGATTTGATAAATTCAAAAAAGATACCATGATTTACACATAATAGGAGCCCTTCTTCTGTTTGGCTATCTTGATAGGCGATAAACCCCTCAGAGGCAGGATAGGTTTCTATGCTAGGGATAGATTTTCCAATGAGTTCTTCAAACCGTTGTTTATACGGTTCGAAGTGGACACCGCCATACACCATTAAACTAAAGTCAGGAAATAGTTCACTAATTGGGCGCTTAGACCTTTGCTGTAAATGTTCAAAATACATTTGAATCCAAGGGGGAATACCACTAATTAGCGTCATTCTTTGGTGAATGGTTTCATCCACTATGGCCTCTATTTTTTTCTCCCAATCATCCACGCAGTTAGTATCAAAGCTGGGTAGGTTGTTTTGTTTTAGATACCAAGGCAGGTGGTGGGCAACGATGCCCGATAGCCGACCAGTGGGAATGCCATTGGTGTCGTCCAGTTGTGGACTCCCTTGAATGAAGATGGTTTTTCCGCCAATAAAGGCCGTATTTTTCGTTTCGTCAATATAGCTAAAAAGAGCATCTTTAGCACTTTTAAGGTGAAAGGGCATAGACTCTTTAGAGATGGGAATATATTTTGAGCCCGAGGTGGTTCCTGATGTTTTAGTAAAATATAGGGGACGACCTTTCCACAACACATTGCGTTCTCCATCAAGAGTTTTCTGGATGTAGGGTTTAAGCCCTTCATAATCTCGAACGGGTACTGAGGCAACAAAGTCCTCATAGCTTTTGATGGTTTTAAAAGAATGGTCTTTTCCGAAGAGTGTTTTTTTACCCTTCGAAAGGAGGTATTGAAAAATACGATTTTGGGAATTGATGGGGTTGTTAATCCAATGTTTATTTTGTTGGCTAACTAGACGAGCTAAAGGAAGACTTAAAAAAGAAACTAGACCCATACTTAAAATACAATGTACTTTTCTGGGTTAACAGCTTGATTCATGTGCCATAGTTCGAAGTGCAAATGAGGCCCTGAGGTAAACTTACCTGAATTGCCAATGATGGCTACAGGATCGCCCGCCCCGACCGTTTCGCCTTGTTCTTTGAGAAGTACGGAGTTGTGTTTGTAGACAGAAATAAAATTATTCTCATGTTGTACGGCAATAACGTGACCCGTTTCAGAGGTCCACGAAGAAAACACGACCACACCGTTCAAAACGCATTTGATAACTTCATTTTCTTTAGAAACAATATCGACACCATAATGTTTCTTTTCTCGATTAAACTTTTGGGTAATAATACCAGTTATGGGCTTAAAAAATATCATAGATTCGACATTGGAGGGAGAGTCGCTATTGCTAAAGAAGTTAAACCGTTCTTCCGCTTCAATACGTTCTCTAAGCAGAGAGTCTTCCAAATTTCGTTCGACTGGATTCTCTTCTGCTACTGTCGCACTGTCACCAATACTGTTTATATCGCTTTCCATCGGAACGCCTTGAATGATATTTCTAATATTTTGCAGGTATCGTTCGCGACTTTCAAGTTCATAAGACAAAGAGTCTGACAAAAGGTTAAGAGCAATAATATTACGCCTGATGTCGGTACCAGTGTATCCAGGTATAAATTCCTTTAAAGGGCTATAAGCAATAAGCAGGGTTGTCCCCCCTATCAAAACAGTGAACAAACAACAGATAACCAAAAACACGTTGAGTCTTGAAAGTCTGAAAACCAAACGTTCCTCAAAAGTATCACTGTTTTGTATGACCAGTCGATATTTAAAGCGCCAGCGCTCCCAAAATGACTGCTTGTTTATCCCTTTTGACATAGATAGTGCAAATATCCTAAAAAATTAGGATTACCATACAATCCTTATTTTATTAAGAAAATTAAAATAATTTTGTCAAGAATAAGTTATTGCTTTTATGAACTGCATTTTGGCAAATCGTGTACCCATTTTCTTGTGGCTAAGTGTATTGACCATTTTGTCATCGTGCAAAACGACCAAAAATACATTTCTCAACAGAAATTACCACTCCACGGCGACACGCTATAATTGGTACTACAATGCCACGTTGAATTACAATGCTGGTGTCAGCAACCTACAAGAGCAACACAAAGATGATTTCAACCAGCTTTTAAGCGTCTATCCTTTGGGGACTAAAAAGGAAGCTCAAGCCATAGCCCCTCAAATGGACAAAGCCCTTAAAAAATGTGCCAGTGCCATCAGCAAACACGGTATGCTAATCAAAGGTACGGAGTACAACCGTTGGATTGACGATTCCTATCTGTTGATTGGCAAGGCCTATTTCTACAAGCAGGAATACATTAAGGCCATTGAGGCCTTCCGATTGGTTAGCCGCCAGTTTATGGGTGATGTGACTGGCTATGAAGCTCAGCTTTGGCTATTGAGAAGCTATGTTGAGGTAGCTGATTTTAGTTCAGCGGATTTAGTGATAGAAAATATTGTTATGGACGATGCTTTTCCTGATAAGCTCAACCAACCCCTATCGTTGGCATTGGCCAACTACTATATCAAATCCAATGATGCTATCATGGCCATAGAAGAGCTCAAAACAGCCATTCCTTTAACTAAGAAAAAAAGGCCGAAAGCACGTTACACCTATCTCTTGGCACAACTGTACTCTCAGCAGGATGATTTTGCATCTTCTACGGCATTATTTACCAAGGTTATTCGTACGAGTCCCGATTATGAGATGGTGTTCAATGCCAAAATCAACCGAGCTCGTTCGTACGACACCTCATCTGGAGGTACAGAAGAAATCGTCAAGGAGTTAGAAAGCATGTTAAAAGACGACAAGAACGCCGAATATCTCGACGTGATATACTTTGGCTTGGCAGAGTTAAGCAGCCGACAAAATAAGATGCCACAAGCCATAGAATATTACACTCTTTCGGTGTCCAATAGTGTTAAGAACGATGCTCAAAAATCCCTTTCCAGCGTCATTTTAGCCGACCTCTATTACCAACAACAAAACTATCGCTTAGCTCAAGCGTATTACGATACGACGGTTGCTTTTATGAATAGCAAACATTTACGCTACAAGCCTGCATTAGCCAAGCAAAAAACACTGACAGACCTCGTTTCTAACCTCAACATCATCAGTGAACAGGACAGTTTACAAGCGGTGGCCTTGATGCCACAAAACGAACGAATGGCGCTGATTGACCAGTTGATAGAACAAATCAAGTTGGAGGAAAAAAAGCAACAAGAACTTGAAAACCAAAGGCGTTCGGAAGATCGATTTTTTAACGACCCCATGCAGCGAAACAATAAGTTTAACACCAATCAAGGAGGCGCTTGGTATTTCGAAAACCCCAACACCTTGAGTTTTGGTTTTTCTGAATTTAATAGGAAGTGGGGCAAGCGAAAATTAGAAGACAATTGGAGGCGTTCTAATAAGCAATCTCTGTTGGTAGAAGAGGCCCTGGCTGACAGCTTGGAGCAAAGCGTTTTTGACCCTAAAAGCAGAGACTCTTACCTTCAAGGACTGCCCTTAACGGTAGACGCTATGAAAGCCTCCAACCGCATGATTATTGAGGCCTATTTTGATGCCGGAGTTATCTATAAAGAACAGCTCAATGACGTGCCACAGGCCATACAGTCGTTCGAAACGTTAAACAGCCGTTTTCCAAACAACGAAAACCGTGTGATGGTGCTCTACTTTTTGACTCGATTACATACAGAAAACGGACAGGACGACATAGCTAATACCTACAAAGAACAATTGTTGAGTCAGTATCCTAACAGCGATTATGCTAAGTTACTTCAAGACGCCACTTATATGGATCAGCTTAACGAGGCGTACTCAAGCATTGAAAACACCTACCAACAAGCACTTAACCTATACAACGAGGCCCAATATCAAGCCAGCTTAAGGGTTTGTAACAGCGCCATGGCCAGTCATCCCAACCATCCTTTAATACCCCGTTTCGATTTGCTCAAGACAATGGCGCAGGCCAGCGGTGCCAACAAGGATAGTTACATCGCCAAACTAGAGTCTATCAGCCAAAAGTATCCTTCTCACGAGGTGGCACAGACGGCACAAGAGTTAATAGCATTGTTAAAGACGGAAGAAGTCGCAGTCCAAAAAGGGGCAGAGCAGGGCGACTCGCCCTACATCTTCAAGGATAATGTATCACACTATTTTATATTGCTATTTTACGATTACGATTTGGAAGTGGCCACCGCCAAATCCACCTTGTCGGACTACCATGCCGAATACTATCGACTCGATCGATTGAACATCAGCAACTTGTTGTTTGCCGAGCATACTCACATGCTTTCCGTTAGAGAGTTTAGCGATAAAGCTGCCGCCATGAACTACTACAATGCTTTTCAAGATGGCGATGTCAGGGGAGTTTTTGGCGACGACTATCAAGCTTTTGTCATAGCGGGCCCAAACTTCCCTTATTTTTTCAAAAACAAAGATATTGACGGCTATCAAAAAGTGTTCAAAGAGCACTACCAGTAAGAAGCGACTGCTAGATTTTTATATATTTGCAAATACATTTAGTTAATTATGTTTTCAACTTCAAACACAAACGATAAGACCATGGCAAAACAATTAGAAAACTCAGGCGTTGTCAACTTCATTGGCGTAGGCACAAAAATAGACGGTGAAATCTCCTCCAATGGCGACATTCGAGTGGACGGCACATTGAAAGGCTCTATTTCTACCAAAGGGAAAGTTGTCATTGGAACTACAGGCATTGTGGAGGGCAATGTGGACGCTGCCAATGCTGATATTTCTGGCGAATTAAAAGGAGCCATTTCGGTCACGGAGCTTTTAGCCCTAAAATCGACCGCAAAATTAGATGGAGATATTGTTGCCAATAAATTGGCTATTGAGCCAGGGGCATCTTTCTCCGGTTCGTGCAGTATGGGTGCTATCATAAAAGAGATGTCCCATGTCACAAAGCAAGAAAAGCAAGAAAAAACGGCCTAATCGATTCATTGTTCTTGTAGCCCTGTCTTCACAAATGGGGATTACCATTTTTTTGGGTGCATACTTTGGCAAATGCCTCGATGCTAAGTATCATAATGAAAACCCATATTTTACCATAGCACTCACCTTGTTTGCTTTAATTATTTCTTTGTACTCACTACTAAAAACATTAAACAAGCTCAATGATGACGACTAGTCGTTTTGTTCTATCATACAGCACAAAACTGCTGTTTATTCTATTGGTGGTTGGCGCTATTCATTACCTTGTTTTTGAGCTTAACGATATGAGCATAAACCCACTTCTATGGGGCCTAAGTTATCTAATCAATTTTGTACTGGCGTTTTTAGCCGTTTGGCTGATTTACAAGTTTAGAATTAACCACACCGCCATTTTAGGATATATTTTTTTAGCCACTAGTTTCGTCAAGCTATTAAGTTTCCCTCTTTTTGTGCAGCCCATTTTGTATACGCACTGCCCCAATAAAACCCAGGCCTTTTTCCTGTTTTTTGTGCCTTATCTTACGGCTTTATGTGCCGAGGTTTGGTTGTTAATAAAACTCCTCAACAACGATTAAAAACAAGGCCAATTGCCATGTTAAAAAAACGCAAAAATAATTACTCAATTTATTTTCAGAATTAACTTTAATATTTAGTTTTGCATCAAATACTGAAATAGCAATTGTTTGCCCACAGATGAGAAGAAATTTTAGTTTATTAACCTTACTTTTTACACTTTGTTTTGTTGGTGTTACCTTTGCGAAATCTGGCGATGAAAACAAAAAAGACACGCCAGACGAAGTAAAAAGTTTTATCAAACATCACTTAAAAGACGCTCATTATTTTGAGCTTTTTCATGGTGCTAAAATGCCCCTTCCCATTATTGTGTGGGACAACGGCTTAAAATATTTCTGGTCTTCAGACTTAAAGAAAGTCAAGGTCAAAGAAATAATGAATGCGGACTCCACCATTACCTTTGAAAAGCTAGCGGCCAACGATACGGTTCCCAAGAGCGCCCAAGACTACCTCTACGAGGCCCAAAATTCAGAATACTCTCTCTTTCATGGAAAGATGTTAGCTGGTAAACACGCCGACCTTCAACTAAAACTCAACTCAGAGGGCAAAAAGAAGCTAATCAGTCATTCTCCACTATTAGACTTTTCGATTACAAAAAGCGTGCTGATGACAATCATCATATGCTTCTTCATCTTTTTAGCATTTACTGCTTTGTCAAAGTCTTATCGTAAGGGTCCAATCCCTAGTGGTTTTGGCAGACTGCTAGAGCCACTAGTCCTGTTTATCAGAGACGAGATTGCCATACCAAACATAGGCAAAGCACACTACAAAAAATACATGAGCTATTTGCTGACTGTATTTTTCTTTATTTGGATTGTTAACTTGGCAGGGATGACTCCGCTAGGGATTAATATAACGGGTAATATAGCCATCACCTTTTCTTTGGCTTTGATTACCTATTTGATTACAACATTTACGGCCAACAAGAACTATTGGGGACACATCTTTTGGATGCCGGGGGTACCGGTGCCTATGAAGTTTGTTTTGATGCCTATTGAGCTTTTGGGGACCATCATCAAGCCCTTTTCATTGATGATTCGTTTGTACGCTAACATTACGGCTGGCCACGTGGTCTTGATGTCCCTCATTGGTTTGGTGTTTTTTGCCGCCAATCTATTTTCGTTTGGTGCATTTTTTGGCTTAACCCTATTTTTAGGGGTAATAGAGTTACTGGTCGCTTTTCTACAAGCATATATATTCACCATGCTGACGGCCCTGTATTTTGGAGCAGCAGTAGAAGAGCATCACCATGAACATTAATTTATTAACTGAGTATTAACTTTAAATTTTTCTAATTATGGAAATTCCAGCTATTGTAGGTGCAGGATTAATTGTAATCGGTGCAGGTATGGGTATTGGTAAAATCGGTGGTTCTGCCATGGATGCTATTGCCAGACAACCTGAGGCCACGTCAAAAATTCAAACAGCAATGATTATTGCTGCGGCACTTATTGAAGGGATTGGATTTGCGGCATTATTTGCGGTTTAATTCACAATGACAACCAAAACTGTAAGGGTTGCTTGCAGTTTTGGTTTTAACATTTTAGAAAGTAAAAGAAACAAATCACATGGACTTATTTAACGACTTTTCAATTGGCTTATTTGTTTGGCAAAGCGTTTTGTTTTTATCTCTATTGTTTTTGCTCAGAAAGTATGCTTGGAAGCCCATACTAGGCGCCATTGAAGAAAGAGAAGACGGCATCAAAGACGCTTTAGAGGCCGCTGATAATGCCAAAAAAGAAATGGAGGCCCTCAACGCAGACAACGAACGTATTTTGCAAGAGGCCAAGGCCGAAAGAGACGCCATTTTAAAGGACGCTAGAGAAATGAAAGACACCATCATTGCTGAGGCAAAAGCTCAAGCTACCGCAGAGGCCGATAAGGTCATGACGTCAGCTAGAGAACAACTCAATAATGAAAAGATGGCTGCTATGACCGATTTAAAAAATCAAGTGGCCTCCCTTTCTGTTGACATTGCTGAAAAGATTCTAAGAGCTGAGTTAAGCAATGACGACAAACAAAAAGAAATGATGGACAAGGCATTAGAACAAGCCGCCGCCAACTAAGATGAGAAATACTAGAGCAACATACCGATACGCGAAATCGTTATTAGAGCTAGCTCAAGAGCAAGGCGTACTAGAAAACTGCAAGAGCGACATGCAGCACATCATCTCTATATGTAAAGAGTCTCACGACCTAATGCTTTTACTAAAAAGCCCTGTCGTAAAAACCGACAAAAAACAAGCTATTTTCAGCGACGTTTTTGCGGCCTGCTCTCCTCTTGTCAAGCAGTTCATACACTTGATAACCGCTAAGAAAAGAGAAATCTTACTTGCTGACATCGCCCAGCGATTTTTGCTCATATACAAAGAGATGCAAGGCATAGAAACGGCCCAACTAACCACCGCCGTACCCATAGATGAAGACACTAGAAAAATCGTATTAGACTTCATCAAAGAGCAAGGCGTACAGCAGGTGGACCTCAGCGAAACCGTTGACGACACCCTCATCGGTGGCCTTATACTGCGTTTGGGCGACAAACAAATCGACGCCAGTGTGGCACGACAGATATCCGATTTAAAACAAATGTTTAATAAAAACCTATACATCAAGGATTTTTAAATTTACAACTATGGCAGAAGTAAAACCGGCTGAAGTATCAGCCATTTTGAGACAACAATTATCAGGGTTCAAATCGGAAGCCGATTTACAAGAAGTAGGCACCGTCCTACAAGTGGGGGA
>CAXDOW010000028.1:0-19671 GCA_963991165.1 uncultured Flavobacteriales bacterium
CCTAAGAATATCGTAATGCCGTATCGTAACAAGCCCTGGCTGCCCCAATCGTTCCCCATGCGATACCATACCTCGCTGAATCTAAGCAGCCCAATGGAGCGCCTAAGCCGTCTTTTCCTGGTAAGAGGTTTTCTTTAGGTACTTTTACGTTGTCAAACACTAATTCGCCCGTAGCAGACGCTCTTAAACTCCATTTGTTGTGAGTTTCGGGCGTTGAAAAACCTTCCATTCCTCTTTCAACAATGAGGCCATTTATTCTTCCTTGTTCGTTTTTAGCCCATACGATGGCTATATCAGCAAAAGGCGAATTGGAAATCCAAAGCTTAGCGCCATTAAGTAACAAATGATCGCCCATATCTTTATAATTGGTGACCATACCACCGGGGTTTGATCCAAAGTCAGGCTCGGTCAATCCAAAACATCCTACCATTTGACCATTAGCCAATTTGGGTAAGAATTTTTGACGTTGCTCCTCACTTCCGTATTTGAAAATAGGGTACATCACTAGAGAAGATTGAACCGATGCCGTCGATCGTATACCACTATCGCCTCGTTCTAGCTCTTGCATTATTAATCCATAGGCAATTTGATCCATTCCTGCTCCACCATATTCTGTAGGTATGTAAGGGCCAAATGCACCAATTTCTGCTAAACCAGAAATTAAATGACTGGGAAACTCTGCTTTTTGGCAACTGTCCTCAATGATAGGGGAGACTTCTCGCTTTACCCACTCACGTGCCGCTTCTCTAACTAACTTGTGTTCTTCACTTAATAGCTCATCTAATTGAAAATAATCAGGAGCTTGAAATAAATCTGTCGACATATTGGTTGTATTTTAAACACAAAATTATCGAATAATTATTGAATAATTATTGATTAATGGCTAAATTGCAATTAAAATTTACTTTTATGAAACATTCTGTACTAATAGTGTTTATACTATCCCTTGTATTTACTTCCTGTAAGAAAGAAGAATTACCAGCTGATCCAAGTTATACAAGTGTTAGAAGTATTATTCAATCCAGCTGTTTAGGATGTCACTCTAGCCAAAACGAAGACTTTCCTGATTATACAACTTACACTAATATCAAAAACTATTTAGACCAAGAAAACAATACGTTTATTGATAGACTTAACTCTGATGTTGAGTCTTATCGAATGCCACCAAGTGGAAGTTTATTGGAATCTGATATAAATAAGTTGATTTCTTGGATTGAAGACGGATATCCTGAATAAATGGACTTGATGGCAGATATTCGTCCCATATTCAATGAAGATTGGGTGTTCATTGTGATGATTTTAGCTCTAGCCTATTTAGCCATTTTAAAGCGGCTACGAAGTGGCGAATTTTCCTTACTCCTAAGAGCTGGTTTTAGTCAAAAAGCATCCGATTTACTACTCAGAGAAAAATCTGGATTAAATCAACTATTTTATACCTTACCCATTTTTGTAGTAGCGTTTTCCTTGTTACTTAATTTTGGTCAATCAAATTTTGGAACGTTCTCTTACTTAGTAATGTGGGGAATAGGTTTCGTTCTAGCCAAATTTCTAGTGATTCTATTGCTGGTGTTTATATTTGAAATTAAGGAAAATAAAGAGTTGATTTTGTACAGTTTTTTGTATGAAAAGTTGGCTGGCTTGATTTTAATACCTCTTTTATTCTTACTTTTTTATAGTCCCTATTATCAACTAGAAATACGGATTTTTATTTACTGTTCAATACTGATTCTATTAGCTTATAAGTTTGTTAGATTAGGTTATCTGAGTTTTTTTCAAACAACCTTTTCCAAAGCGCATATAATTATATATCTTTGCACACTTGAAATTCTACCTTTGATTTTATTATCAAAGAATCTTTTGTAATTAAATCAGGTGCAAGTTTATAATTAAAAAAATGTATTCTTGAAAGATAACAAAGTAAAGACCATTTTGGTATCTCAGCCAAAGCCCGAATCTGAAAAATCGCCTTATTTCAGTCTTGCCAAGAAATGTAAAGTAAAGATTGACTTCAGGCCGTTTATTCATGTTGAGGGTTTAACAGCTAAAGAGTTTCGACTTCAAAAAATTAGTATTCTTAGCCACGATGCCGTAATTTTTACCAGTAAAAACTCCATGGATCATTTTTTTAGGATGTGTAAAGCAACTCGAATTACCGTTCCCAATGAAATGAAATATTTTTGTGTTTCGGAAGCCATTGCCTACTATCTTCAGAAATACATTACTTACAGAAAAAGAAAAGTATTTATTGGAAAACAAAAGGTGGAAGATTTGCTATCCATTTTAAAGAAACACAAAGAGTGTAAATTTTTATTGCCTTGTTCGGACATTCTTAAGGATAGTATTCCTCAGTTTCTGAATGATAATGACATTGATTTTACTAAATCCATTATGTACAAAACGGTTTGTAGCGACCTTTCAGACTTAGAAAATGTGTTTTATGACATATTGGTGTTTTACAGTCCATCGGGCATAAAGTCGCTCTATCAGAACTATCCTAATTTTAAGCAAAACAACACTCGAATTGCAGCTTTTGGCCCCACTACATCAAAAGCCGTCCTTGATGCTGGTTTGTCCTTGAATATTAAAGCGCCAAGCCCTGAGTTTCCCTCCATGACAATGGCTCTTGAACAGTATATTAAAACGGCTAACAAACGTTAACATTTCCAGATGGCCTTACTAGGTTTCGAAAAGCAAGAAAGGCTCAAAAACAAACAAGATATAGACAGGTTATTTTCTAATGGTAGCCGGCTAATGGAGTTTCCTTTTATTGTTATATGGGATACACGTGAGACGCTAAATCCAAGCTGTAAAACGGCTATAAGTGTCCCAAAAAAATATATTTCTAGTGCCGTTTTAAGAAATCGAATAAAACGTCTATTCAGAGAGTGTTACAGAAAGCAAAAATCAACACTATTTAATCACCTAACAGACAAACATAAACAGATTAATCTTCTATTCATTTATACAAATTCCGAGATATTATCCTATCCCGAAATGGATGCTAAAATAAGTGTAACTTTACAACGTTTAACTAAACAGTTATGAATCGATTTTTGTCTTTTTTATTAACAGGAATAATACTTTTCTACAAAGGAGCTATATCACCTTTATTTTCGCCCAAATGTAGGTATCTCCCAACCTGTTCTGATTACGGACTTGAGTCGATAAAAAAATATGGCCCTTATAAAGGATTCGGGATGACACTTAAGCGAATAATGAGTTGTCACCCATGGGGAGGCCACGGTCATGACCCTGTTCCTTAAGAAAATAATAAAATATGAAGAACCTAAAAAAAATTGCTTTAGTACTCAGTATTACCATTGCCTCATTTCTGTCTCTAGGATTTGTAGATAACTATTTTGAAATTTCTAAAAACCTAGATATTTTTAGTACACTTTACAAAGAGTTGAATATTTTATATGTTGACGAAACAGACTCAGGAGAGCTAATGAAAACAGCAATTGATGCTATGCTTGAATCTTTAGATCCTTACACCACTTACATTCCTGAATCTGATAAAGAAGATTTTGAATTCATGACAACTGGTCAATATGGAGGAATAGGAGCCATCATCACTAAAATTGGCGATTGGGTCTATGTTAATGAACCCTACGAAGGGTTTCCAGCAGATAAAGCTGGCCTGATAGCTGGAGACAAGTTTTTAGAAATTGGAGGAGAATCAGTAGAAGGAAAATCTACCGAAGACGTCAGTAAAATTTTAAAAGGAGAACCCAATACATCTATCAATGTACTGATAGAGCGAACGGGTATTGATCCATTTGAAGTAGAAATTATTAGAGAAGAAATTAAGTTAAGTTCTGTGCCCTATTATAACATGGTTTCAGATAGTATAGGGTATATCAAAACACGATCATTTACTCGAAATATTTCCTCAGAAGTCATTGATGCCTACGAAGACTTAAACGCTAATAATGAGCTAAAAGGGTTAATTCTAGATTTAAGAGGAAACCCTGGCGGACTTCTCAACGAGGCCGTCAAAATGGCTAATATTTTTATTGATAAGAATCAAGAAATTGTGTTCACTAAAGGAAAAATAAAAGAATGGGAAAAAAGTTATAAAACTAAAACTGCTCCGGTTGATACTTCCATTCCATTGGTGGTATTAATTAGTCGAAGTTCTGCCTCAGCCTCTGAAATTGTTTCTGGTTCAATTCAAGATTTGGATAGAGGAGTTGTATTAGGGCAACGAAGTTTTGGAAAGGGCTTGGTTCAACAAACCAGAAAACTAAGCTACAATGCCCAACTGAAAGTAACAACAGCTAAGTATTATATACCCAGTGGCCGCTGTATTCAAGCCTTAGACTATTCTAACAGAGATGAAGACGGTAGCGTTGGTAAAATTCCCGATAGTCTGAAAACAGAATTTAAAACACTGGTCAATAAACGTTCCGTATTTGATGGTGGTGGTATTGAACCAGACGTGAAAATAGAACCCTACAAATACAGTAATATTCTACGAAGTATTATTCGTAAACGACATATTTTTAACTATGCCAACCAGTTTAAATTAGAAAACGATAGCATAGCTCCAGCCCAACAATTTGTTATTTCAGACCAAGTCTATGAAGATTTTAAGCAGTATCTAAACGATAAAGAATATGAATATGAAACGGATACGGAAAAAGCCATCAATGACCTCATCACAGATGCCGAATCTGAAAAGTACTTCTCTGATCTTGAAATAGAATTAGATCAGTTGAAGGAAAAAATGAACGCCAGTAAACAAAATGATATTGAGCGTTTTCAATCTGAAATAAAAGAAGTGATGGAAATGGAAATAGCTACACGATATTATTACCAAAAAGGAAAGATTGAATCTACCATCAAACACGATAAAGAATTGGCCGAAGCCATCGTATTATTGAATGATATGAATAGATATCACGCCATTCTTCGAGGTGATAGCATTAATTAATCTTATAGGAATTTTATTGGTTGCGCTTGTCGCTGTACTACCAATTTCTATTCTTAATACAGATGACATCATTATTTGCTTGGCTATAGTTTGGTTTGTAGAAGGCAATTTTCCCCATCATGTATTTGGCCGTTATGTTTTTTGACACGTGCTTTTCCAATCACAATCCAGCCGTCTTGTAAGTCTCTCTTACGTTAATTTTTTTGGACTATTCGTTTAAGTAAACCCTCTTAATTCGTCTGTTAAGGGTAGCCATAATTTCGTAAGGGATGGTTCCCACCTTGCTAGATAATTCTACAACAGAGTGTTCTGTACTAAAGATAATGACTTCATCACCTTCTTTCGCATTGACATTACTCACATCAACGACCATACTATCCATGCTTATTTCACCTAAAATAGGACAGGGTAAATGATTTATTATAACATAACCCTTGGAATGTCCCAAAGTGCGATTTAATCCATCGGCATAACCTACTGGTATCACGGCAATCTTCATTGGACAAATTGCAGTAAACGAATGTTGATAACCAATGCTGTTACCAGCTTGTACTTCTCTAATTTGGTTGACCACACTTTTTAAGGTGAAAATGGGGCTTAACCCATCGTGTTTTACACCGCCAAATAACCCAATTCCTAATCGAACCCAATCTGAAGAGTTCGATTTCATTCGCAAAACGCCATTACTATTTAAAATATGTTTCGGAAACGAATATCCAAATGCTTCTTTTAAACGATTGTTGATAGTTTCTAACTGACTCAATTGCTGTTTGCTAAAAATATCCATTGCAGGGTCATTAGAAGATGATAAATGTGAACAAATACTCCTAACAGTGAGGTGTGAATAGGACTGCACAATTTTGATGACATCGTTTAATTCGTCAACATCAAAACCGTAGCGGTTCATACCAGTATTAAACTTCAAATGAATTTTGACGGGTGTTTGGTCTGTACAATAAAGATCTAACAATCGTTGGTTATAAATAATAGGTTCCAAGTCATGTTTCAACACCATCGACCTGCTTTTAAAACCTGGATTGGCTACCATTATAGGCTTAACAATGCCATGTTTCCTCAATCGTACACCTTCTTCAAAATCGGCAACCCAAAAGCCATCAACATCAAGCGATTCTAGTTTTTTTGCTATTTCAATATCGCCCAATCCATAGGCATATGCTTTGACTACAGCAATAATTTTGTTTTGCTTACAATAGGTGTTTTTTAAATAATTATAATTGTCCTCAAGCGTTTTGAGGTTAACGTACAGTATGGTTTCGTGATTATTTGACATTAATTATGGTAGCAATGTCGGCATCTTGCCTCATATTCTTTTTTTTCACCAATTAGAATGCGTTCATTCTGTTCAACAATTCGATATGAATAATTGGCTAAATCACCACAACGAACGCAAATGGCACGTACTTTTGTGACCTCATCGGCGATGGAAAGCAGTTGAGGTATGGGTTCAAATGGTCGACCTTCATAATCCATATCCAAAGCTGCAATGATTACTCGAACCCCATTGTTAGCCAGTGTGTTACAAACGTCAACCAATTCATTGTCAAAAAATTGTGCCTCATCAATACCAAGAATGTCAATCTCATTGGGCAAATTTAGAATGGCCTTGGCAGAGTCAACGGTTACACAATCAATTGAACTTTTATCATGTGAAACAACTTTGTTTTTATCGTAGCGATTTTCTATTGCAGGTTTACAAATCAATACTTTTTGTTGTGCAATTTCTGCTCTTCTCAATCGGCGTAATAATTCTTCTGTTTTTCCAGAAAACATAGACCCACAAACAACCTCAATACTTCCTTTTTTCTTATTGGTTTTTTCTAAAAACATTGGTTTAACTTTGCTAACAAATGTAAACATAGATTTTTAAAATGTTTAAAATCGTACTTGCTTTTATTTTATCAATAGCTGTTGTTGGAAACTCCTATTCAAAAACAGATACAACAACCATTCATCCGTATAAGTTAGCACTTGTTTTGAGTAGCGGTGCTGGTGTATTGGTGGGTTCATACATATATGTTCAGAATTCGTGGTGGAGTGAACAATCTTCTGACTTTCATTTTGATGATGGTAGTGATTTGAGGTATGCCAAAAACATTGACAAAGGAGGGCATTTTTTTGGTGGTATTATTGTTGCGGATCTCTTTCATTCCAATCTGAAATGGGCTGGTATTTCTGAAAAGAAGGCATTTTGGTATGGAGCTTCAATGGCATCTTTTGTTCAGTTAGGCATCGAAATGAAAGACGCTTATGCTCCTTATTGGGGTTTTAGTTTATGGGATTTTGGAGCGGGAACATTGGGTGCTTTGGTTCCTTTTGCTGAACATTATTGGAAACCCATGGAGTATATAGATTTCAAGTTTAGCTATTATAAAAGAAGCAACCACTATTGGGATTTAGGAATTGAGCAAAAACCATGGGCGCCGCCTCACCCACATGCCTATCACGACGATTACGTGAATCAAACGTATTGGCTTACCGTTTACCCATTAAAAAACCATTCTATTGATATTGGTATTTCTTTGGGGATAGGACTAGACGATACTCAATATTTAAACGAATATAATTCAAAAGATGGTGGCAATAATGAACTATATATTGCTTTAGATTACGACTTAAAACGGGTATTGAAGCGGTGGAATTCTCCTACTGCCAAACGCATTAAACACTGGATTAACTACTTTAAAATTCCGGCACCTGCAATTAGAATAAGTCCTAGTATAGAATTATATCCCATTTTCCTGTAAATTTGTATAATGGCAAATTTGTACGTCGTTCCCACACCCATTGGAAATTTAGATGATATGACTTTCAGGGCAGTTCAGATCCTCAAAGATGTGGATCTTATTCTTGCAGAAGATACGCGAACCAGTGCTAAATTATTATCGCACTACAGCATTACGACGCCAATGAGGTCTTATCACATGCACAACGAGCATAAAACCACCATTAAATGGGTGGAAGCCATGCAAAATGGACAGATATTGGCCATTATTTCTGATGCAGGCACTCCAGCTATTTCTGATCCTGGATTTTTACTGGTTAGGGAATGTACACACCAACATATTGACATTGAGTGTTTGCCTGGGGCTACCGCTTTTGTTCCTGCTTTGGTACAATCTGGACTTCCCTGCAACCAGTTTACTTTCGAAGGGTTTTTGCCTCACAAGAAAGGTCGAAAAACAAAATTGATGAATCTTTCCGAGGAACAAAAAACAATGATTTTCTACGAGTCTCCCTACCGAATTATTAAGACCTTAGAACAATTTGTCGATTGTTTTGGCAGTAAAAGACCTATTTCCATAAGCAGAGAAATTAGCAAAAAGTTTGAACAAACTCTTAGAGGGACTATCGATGATATGATAACTTATTTTAAAACCAATGAACCCAAAGGCGAATTTGTAATTGTCGTTCAAGGAAAAAGCAAATGAACATATCCGACCAAAACATAAAAAAACCCCTCATTATAGCAGGGCCCTGTAGTGCTGAAAGCCAACACCAATTGTTGGAAACGGCCCACCAGTTAACCAATTATATTTCAATTTTTAGAGCTGGAATTTGGAAACCACGAACCCGCCCTAATTCATTTGAAGGAGTTGGTGAAAAAGCACTTCCTTGGTTGATTGAGGTAAAAAAACAAACTGGATTAAAAGTGGCCACTGAAGTAGCCAACACAAAACATGTTGAGGCCTGCCTAAAGGCCAATGTTGATGTTCTTTGGATAGGGGCACGAACTACCGTCAACCCTTTTTACGTTCAAGAAATAGCGTCAGCACTTAAAGGAGTCAATATTACCGTGATGGTAAAAAACCCATTACATCCTGAGCTAAGTCTTTGGATGGGTGCTTTGGAACGACTTAATAAGGTAGGAGTTACCCAACTATATGCTATACACAGAGGGTTTTTTACTTTAGAAAAATCGGCCTTTCGAAATGAGCCAAAATGGGAAATACCTATAAAATTAAAGCGTTTAGCACCTAACTTGCCACTGCTTTGCGACCCTAGTCATATTTCAGGAAATACTAACATGATTGGTGAGGTATCACAAACTGCCATGGACTTAAATATGGATGGCTTAATGGTTGAAGTTCATCATCAACCACATCAAGCATTGAGTGATGCTCAACAACAAATCACTCCCAAGCAATTAAATAAGATATTAAACAAGCTAATTCTTAGAACCTCAACCACACCTAATGTGGCATTTATTTCTTTGCTCAATAAATTACGTTCGCAAATAGATACCATTGATAAACAGTTAGTAAATGTTGTCAGTCAACGAACCGAATTGGTCAAGGAAATAGCCAAATATAAAAAAGAAAATGGCGTTACTATTCTTCAAATCGAACGATGGTTTGAAATTTTAAAAACAAGAAAACAATGGGGAGAATTGACTAATCTTGATCCCCAAATGATTGCCGATTTATTTGAACTTATTCACAAGCATTCCGTATTGACGCAAACACATATTTTAAACGATAATGATACGTTGGGTTAAAAAACCAATTCCAGATAACGATAAGGTCATGGCATTACAAGATAGCTTAGGCGTGTCTTCACTTATTGCTACTCTTTTAGTTCAAAGAGGAATTACCGATTACGACCAAGCCAAGACATTCTTTAGACCTCATGTGACTCATTTGCACGATCCATTTTTAATGAAAGATATGGACCTTGCCGTTCAACGACTCTCAACGGCTATTGCTAAGAGCGAAAAAATACTAATCTATGGCGATTACGATGTGGATGGGACAACCTCTGTCGCACAAATGTATTTGTTTCTAAAATCCCACACGGAATTTTTAGAGTGTTACATTCCCGATCGCTATAGCGAGGGATATGGCATCTCAAATAAGGGCATTGATTACGCCAAACAACAGGGAGTCCAACTTATTATTTGTTTAGATTGTGGAATTAAAGCTATAGATAAGGTGGCTTATGCCAATCAACATGGTATTGATTTTATTATTTGTGACCATCATCGACCAGGAAATATACTACCCAATGCCATAGCTGTTTTAGACCCAAAACGCCAAGATTGTTCATATCCCTTCAAAGAATTATCTGGCTGTGGCGTTGGTTTTAAGTTGATTCAGGCCTATTGCCAAAATCACTCCATTTCATTTGATGAGATAAAGCCTTTAATGGATTTAGTAGCGGTTAGTATAGCAGCCGATATTGTGCCAATAATAGGTGAAAATAGAACGTTGGCTTATCATGGGCTAAAGCAAATTAATAGTAATCCTCGAGCTGGAATAAAAGCTCTTTTGGAAGTGGCCAATAAAGAAAAGCAAATCACTATTTCTGATTTAGTTTTTGGCTTAGCTCCACGAATTAATGCCGCTGGTAGAATTGACCACGCTATACATGCTGTGGAACTACTTATTCAAGAAGATTTTTCACGTGCTAAACAGCAAGCCGAACGGATAGATAAATTTAATTTTGAAAGGAGAGATTTAGATCAACAAACAACAAAAGAAGCACTAGAAATGACAAATTCCCATTCCAAAAGCACCGTTGTTTTTAGCCCGCATTGGCATAAAGGTGTAGTAGGTATTGTTGCTTCTCGATTAATCGAATCGCATTACAAACCCACCATTGTATTGACTGAAAGTAATGGCAAACTTACTGGATCAGCTCGATCCGTCAAGGGATTTGACATTTACGATGCCATCAATGAATGCTCCGATTTATTAGAACAATTTGGCGGGCATAAGTATGCCGCGGGATTAACCTTAAAAAAAGAAAATCTAGTACCGTTTGCTAAGCAATTTGAAGAAGTGGTTAGAAGCACCATTAAAGAAGAAATGCTTCATGAAGAAATATTGATTGATTTAGAGATAGAACTGGAGCATATTTCTGCAAAAACATATAGAATCCTTCAACAAATGGCCCCGTTTGGGCCCTCCAATAGCAAACCAGTATTTATGCTCACAGGAGTTAGAGATAGTGGTGTTGGAAGAATCATTGGGCAGGACGAATCGCATCTCAAATTATCTCTTACCAATGCCTCAAAGTCATCTATGGTTGATGCCATAGGATTTGGAATGGCTCCCCATTTTTCAAAGGTTAAAAATGATCAGTTTTTCGATGTTTGTTTTGTGATTGAAGAAAACCAATGGAACGGAAAAAAATCAATTCAACTTCGCTTAAAGGATCTCAAACAATCGTTATCTCAAAATCGTTCTTCCTAATCGTTTAGAAATATCTTTTTTTAACATTGACAGCTCGTTTATTTCTGATAAAATATCAAGCTCTTTGTCTGTCGAAACGTGACTCAACTGTTGGTTTTTTTCTTGAATTAGTTCATCAATTTTTGCAATTTTCAAAGAATAAATGGCTGTTTCTATGGCATCTTTTAGTTGCATTTCCTCTGTTTCGGTGTAGATTCCATGATCTTTCCAACGGGAACTCATTGAATGAGGTTTAGCAATAATGTCAGCAGTTATTGAGGATACTTGAGGGTTTTTATGCTTGGTAAAGAAGTTTTGTTTTAGTAATTCCCCCTGTTCAAGGGCATCGCTATAAGCGTCAAAAATAATTTGGTAATTTGGATTTGAAAAAATGACTTCTTGATTAAGTTCTGAGATGATGAACTGAGCAACATAGATGTCATGCTTTTCAATACTAATTTTTTTGTCGCTGTATTGTAACAGAAAGCGAATAATATCCTTTTCTTGAAACTCCGCTCTACTTAATTTTTGATTGGGTTTGGATTTTTGTGGTTCGTTATGTTCGACATTTGCTGGTTTATTTTTGTGTTTGTTTTGAAGGGATTGTTTTTTTAATTGGTTGATTTTATTAATAATTTCTGATTCACCGATTTCCAGCAATTTAGAACATTCATTGACATAGACTGTTCTAGTAATTTCGTCTGGAATAACGGCTATAGATTGCACTACATCATTAATAAGAGCAACTTTTTTTATTGGGTCATTTTGACTTTCTTCTTTCAGTATGTTCGTTTTAAATCTTAGGAAATCTTGAGCTTCATCTTCAATAAAACGTTGAATAGCATCTTGACCAACTTTTTTAGCATAACTATCTGGGTCTTCTCCTTCTGGAAAAAGGACTACTTTTACATTCATTCCTTGAGAAAGGATAAGATCTATTCCTCTAAATGAGGCATTTATTCCAGCGGCATCGCCATCATAGAGTATCGTGATGTTTTTGGTAAACCGACGGATTAAGGTAATTTGATCTGTTGTAAGTGCTGTTCCCGAAGAGGCCACGACATTTTCAATACCATGTTGATGCATAGAAATAACATCGGTGTACCCCTCCACCAAATAACAATTATCGAGTTTGATAATAGCCGATTTTGAAAAGTAAATGCCATAAAGAATTTTACTTTTATGGTAAATATCACTTTCTGGAGAGTTGATATATTTGGCAGTTTTATCTGTTTTTTTAAGTATTCGCCCTCCAAAACCTAAGACTCTACCCGACATGCTGTGTATGGGAAACATGATCCGCCCTCTAAATCGATCGAACGATTTATTTTCTTTTACGATACTGAGCCCTGTTTTTTCTAAAAATTCAAGTTTATAACCTTTATCTAAGCTTGCCTTACT
Organism: uncultured Flavobacteriales bacterium; assembly: GCA_963991165.1. Lineage (GTDB taxonomy): Bacteria > Bacteroidota > Bacteroidia > Flavobacteriales > UBA7312. The sequence goes on from CAXDOW010000028.1 coordinate 12,529, forward strand.
CAAGGAATCCCATGCTTGGGGGTTGTACCCTAATTGAAATTTTTCAATCATTGAAGCAGAAATATTCCGTTCTTTAAAATAGGTCAGTGCTATGGCTTTCCCTTCTTGATTTTTATGTAAATTTTCGATAAAAAAATCAAGAGCAAACGAATTAACAACAAACAAACTTTCTTTGACATTGGCCATTTCTATTTGTTCGGCAGATTGTTCTTCCTCTATGATTTCGATGTGGTATTTTTTGGCCAGATATTTGAGTGCTTCAGGGTATGAAAATTGTTCATGTTCCATGACAAAATTGACCGAGTTGCCTCCTTTTCCACATCCAAAACATTTGAAAATTCCTTTGGCTGGCGATACGGTGAACGAAGGTGTTTTTTCGTCATGAAAAGGACAATTTCCAAGAAGGTTCGCTCCTCTTTTTTTCAGAGTAACAAAATCGCCAACAACGTCTTCTATTCGCGCACTTTCAAAGATACTATCAATGGTTTCTTTTGGAATCATGTTTTTCTTTCGATGACGAAATTTACTAAAAGTTCTAATGACTTTCGGCTTTCGTTGTCGTCAAAAGTTTTCAACAGACTTAACGCTTTTTGCTGAAAATGCTTCATTTTTTCTACGGTATATTCAATACCGCCTGTTTCCTTAACTAGAGCTAAAACTGTTGCTACACGTTTGCTGTCCGTGCTGTGATTTTTGACGGTTTGAATGATGAACTTGGAATTACTTTTAGAGGTGTGTTTTAGGGTATATATAAGAGGTAAGGTCATCTTTTGTTCTTTGATGTCAATGCCTGTTGGCTTCCCAATGATGTCGTCGTTATAGTAATCGAATAAATCGTCTTTCATTTGAAATGCTATTCCGGCATATTCGCCAAACAGTCTCATTTTTTCAATAACCTCCTTGTTTTGATTAGCAGCTGTTGCTCCACAGGCACAACAAGCCGCAATTAGAGTCGCAGTTTTCTGGCGAATAATTTCAAAATACACACTTTCCTCTATGTCAAGTCGTCTGGCTTTTTCAATTTGAAGGAGTTCTCCTTCACTCATCTCTTTGACGGCAGTAGAAACAATTTGTAACAAATCATATTCTTTGTTTTGTAGTGATAAAAGAAGGCCTTGCGACAATAGGTAGTCACCTACTAGTACTGCAATTTTATTTTTCCACAATGCGTTGATGGAAAAGAACCCTCTTCTTATATTAGCATCATCGACTACGTCATCGTGAACGAGTGTTGCGGTGTGTAGTAATTCAATAAGTGAAGCAGCTCGGTAGGTGCTTTCGGTAATGGCTCCAAACATTTTGTTGGTCAGAAAAACAAACATGGGACGCATTTGTTTTCCCTTTCGTTTGACAATATAGTGTAATACCTTATCTAATAAAGGAACTTTGCTCCTAAGTGAATCCCTAAATTTTGTTTCAAACAAGCGCATTTCTTGTTCGATGGGTTGTTTAATGGTGCGTATTGGATTCATCAAGTTAAATAGGGTGGTACAAAGATACGAATATGGCTATGATTTTACGAGTTTATTAGCGAGTTGTCCACAAGCGGCATCAATATCTTTCCCTCTACTTCTTCGTATGTTGACGATGAGATTTCGACGTTCTAAATAGTCCACAAATTCTGCCACCTTTTCAGGATGAGCTTGCTGGAACTCACCTTCGTCAATGGGATTGTATTCGATAATGTTAATTTTACAAGGCGTTATTTTTGCAAAATTAGCTAGTTCCACAGCATCGGATAGGGAATCGTTAAAATCTTTAAATATGATGTATTCGTAAGTTAAACGAGTAGCTGTTTTTTCATAAAAATACTTGATGGCCTGTTGTAACGATTCAAGGGAGTTATGTTCGTTAATGGGCATTATGTAATTACGCTTATGATCGTTGGCTGCATGCAGCGAAAGGGCTAGATTAAAGGTCACTTGATCGTCGCCAAGCTGTTGGATGAGTTTTGCAATGCCGGCAGTAGAAACCGTAATCCGTTTTGGTGACATTGCTAGTCCATCCTCAGAAGTAATCATCTTGATAGATTGGAGTACATTTTTGTAATTCAATAGGGGTTCACCCATACCCATATAAACAATGTTACTGAGTTTCTTTTGATATGTCTCCTGAGCCAAGGTGTTTAATAAAAATACTTGATCATACATTTCATCAGCCCCCAAATTTCGCAGTCTATCCAGTCTTCCAGTGGCGCAAAATTTACAACTCAAGCTACACCCTACTTGTGAAGAAATACAGGCCGTAATTCGTGTTTTTGATGGAATCAACACCCCTTCAACATGCTTGTTGTCAAACAGCGTGATGGCGGCTTTAATGGTTTTGTCAGAGCTGATTTGTGACTCTGAAATGATGGCATGATTGATGCAGAATGTTTCCTCTAAAAAGCTGATAAATTCAGATGGTAAATTCCTCATTTCATCAAACGATTTAACAGATTTTTTCCATAACCATTGATAGACTTGCTTGGCCCTGTATGTGGGATAGTTATGGGTGGTGCAAAAATCGACTAACTCTTCCTGACTTAAATGACGAATATTGATTTTAGTGGATGACATATTGCAAAGATAGTATCTTTGTTTCTAGAATGCGATACTTAACTTCAGATATAGTTTATACAGCAGTTTCTCCTCCTATAAAGCAGGGTGTTTTGGTGGTTGATGATAAAGGGACTATTCAAGATGTTCTAAAACAGAGCGATGTAGCTAGGGAAAATCTAGAGTACTTTCCAGGAGCACTATGCCCTGGGTTTATAAATACGCATTGTCACTTAGAACTTTCTCATCTTGAAAATAAAATAGAAAAGAGAACAGGTTTGAGCCAGTTTATTCGCGAGATTGTTGGTCAGCGTGATGCCCCTGTAAAAGATATTTTGGACAGCATCAACAAGGCCGACCAAATGATGTATGACAATGGAATTGTTGCAGTTGCTGATATTAGCAATACCTCCTTATCTTTTTCATGCAAAGAAAATAGCCTCATTCATTATCATACCTTCATTGAAATTTTTGGTTCAAAACCAGAATATGCACATTCTTTATTTAGTCAAGGTCTTGAATTGAAAAAAAAGTCTCAACATCCTTGCTCATTGACGCCTCATGCCACTTATTCTGTTTCTGACGCTTTGTTTAAAATTCTCAAAGAACAAAATAAGGGCCAAATTGTAAGCATTCACAATCAAGAAACTCAATCTGAAGATGAGATGTTTATAAATGCATCAGGAACCCTTCTTGAGGGTTTGCCTTACTTTCATCATTTTAAAGCCAGTGGTCAAAGTGCACTAAAGAGTACTTTGCCCAAGTTGCCAATAGCCCCCATTTTGTTAGTTCACAATACATTTACCAAAAGAGAGGATATTTTTTGGGCTCAATCACAACGTTCCAATATTTTTTGGGCTACTTGTCCCAAAGCCAATTTATTCATAGAAAACACCTTGCCAACATATTCCGATTTTATTAAATCTGAAGCCAAAATGACTATTGGTACCGATAGTTTGGCGTCCAATGATAGCTTATCTATACTTGAAGAAATGAAAGTAATCAATTCCCATGTGCCATTACCTTTACTTATTCAATGGGCATGTAAAAACGGTGCTGAGTTTTTGGGGCTTGACAAATTAGGTTCTTTTCAAAAGGGCAAAAGACCTGGTGTTAATCATCTGATAGGTTTAGAAAACGACCAGTTGACACCTAACAGTCATGTTTGTCGAATTGCTTGAGAAACGACTCGGCGATGATTAAATCTTCAGGCCTTGTAATTTTAATGTTTTCTTTATTACCATCGACCAGCGAAATGGCGTTTCCCATGGCTTCAACAACCGATGCATCATCAGTGAAAGTTATGGAATACGCTTGTTCGTAGGCTTCTAGCAAAATAGAACTTTCAAAGCACTGCGGTGTTTGAACGATGAGATAGTCATCTCTGTTTACTATGGTACTTTTTTCGTCCTTCATTTTTTTTCTAAGACTTTCTTCTATTCCCAAAACTGGAATAGCAGCTCCTTTTTGTTGGGCTGTTTGTAAGCATTGCTTTACTACGCTTTTTTTGACTAAAGGACGCACCCCGTCGTGAATGGCAATAATGGAAGTTTCAGAGACCATTTTCAGGGCATTTTTTACGGATTCAAAGCGTGTTGTGCCACCGCCACAAAGTTGATGAGGGATGTTGACTTGGTATTCTTTACATATAGTTTTCCATACATCGAATTGAGAAGGTGGCAGTACTATGATTAGTTCTGCTTGATTGACAGAAGCATATAATCTTTCTAATGTATGTAGCAGTATGGGTTTTTGGTTAATAGGCAAAAACTGCTTAGGAGTAGAAGATTGCATTCGACTGCCACTACCACCTGCAACTATAATGACATAGTGTTTCACAATTAGAGAATGAGCATGGCGTCTCCGTAAGAGAAAAATCTATATTTTTCCTTGATAGCTTCTTCATAGGCACTCATTATCAGCTCGTGTCCTGCAAACGCCGATACCATCATTAGGAGGGTCGATTTTGGAGTATGAAAGTTTGTGACCATGCAATTTGCAATATTGAAGTCGTATGGAGGGTAGATAAATTTGTTGGTCCAGCCATTAAAAGGTGTCATTAGACCTTGCGTAGTTACTGAAGTTTCTACCGCTCTCATTGAGGTTGTTCCTACGGCACATATTTTTCGTTTATTCAAGATGCCAGTATTGATGGTTTCTATGGTCTCTTCATCAATGATTAGTTCTTCAGAATCCATCTTGTGTTTACTTAAATCTTCCACCTCAACGGGTCGAAACGTTCCTAAACCAATGTGAAGAGTTAGATGTGCAAATTCTACCCCTTTGATTTCAAGCCGCTTGAGTAGTTCACGGCTGAAGTGAAGACCTGCCGTAGGTGCTGCAACAGCTCCTTCATTTTTGGCATAGATTGTTTGGTAACGGATTTCATCTTCGGCATCAGGTTGCCTATTGATGTATTTGGGTAATGGAGTTTCTCCTAATTCTTTGAGTTTAGTTCTGAACTCTTCATAGGTGCCGTCGTATAAAAAACGTAGGGTTCTTCCTCTAGATGTGGTGTTGTCAATGACTTCAGCTACTAAATCGTCATTTCCAAAATACAATTTATTGCCAATTCTAATTTTTCTAGCTGGATCAACTAGCACATCCCACAATAGATTTTCTTTGTTTAGTTCCCTCAACAAAAAAACCTCGATTCTTGCACCTGTTTTTTCTTTGTTACCATACATTCTGGCTGGAAAAACTTTAGTGTCATTAAATACAAGAACATCATTTTCGTCGAAATAATTGATTAAATCTTTGAATAACTTGTGTTCAAACTGCCCAGTTTTTCTGTCGATGACCATCAATCGCGATTCATCTCTATTGGGGGTTGGTCTTTCCGATAACAGCTCGTTAGGCAAATCAAAATTAAACTGAGATAACTTTCTTTTAATCATATTCTCAAGATGGAGTTCAAAAATTTTGGCAAATATACTAAATTAAAGTAGAGGATATTGACGATTGTTTTCATTGAATGAATTGACAAATGAGTCGATATCAATCGCTTTTTCAAGATGATAGCTTCCGATTTTTGTTCTTGTCAATTGACTAAGAAAAGCACCGCTATTCAACTTTTGACCAAAAGAGTGGGCTAATGATCGAATGTATGTTCCTTTGCTACACATGATTCGGACGCTTACTTTTGGCATCTCTACTTTAGTAATTTCAAATGCTGAAATAGTCACGATTCGTTCTTTAATGCTTACATTTTGGCCTTTTCTAGCCAATTCATAAAGACGTTTGCCGTCTTGTTTTATGGCTGAGTAAAGGGGAGGGGTTTGTTTGATTTCTCCTGTGAGCGAAAGAGCAACGTTGTGTAGCATTTTTGAAGTAATATGTTCTGTAGAAAAGGTTTGATCTATTTGGGTTTCTAAGTCAAACGATGGAGTTGTAGCACCTAAAGTAAATTCGCCCGTATACTCTTTTTCTAGCGCTTGAAATGCCTGGATGTTTTTGGTGAACTTGCCTGTACAAACGATGAGTAAACCATCAGCTAAAGGGTCTAATGTGCCAGCATGACCCACTTTTAATTTTTTTCCTTTAGAAATTGGTTTTAGGGTGTTTCGAATTTTTTTTACGACATCGAATGAAGTCCAACCTAGTGGTTTGTTAATAAGAAGAGTATGTCCTTCAGAGTAGTCAATCATTTAGCTAAATGAAAAAAGAATGGCACTAAGGCCAACTATAAAGCAGTAGTATGAAAAGTATTTTAGCTGACTTCTTTTTACTAAAGAAATCATCCATCGACAAGCCACAAGCCCTGTTAAAAAAGCGGCTATAAATCCTACAACAAGTGGGATAACGGTAGTGCTTTCGCTTGAAATTTCTCCATTCATCACATCGTTTATCATTTTTCCAAGAATTAACGGAACGACCATTAGGAATGAAAATCGAGCCGCTTTTTCTCGGTCAATGCCTAGTAAAACCGAAATAGAAATGGTCGCGCCTGACCTGGAAATTCCTGGTAGAATAGCTATGGCTTGAGCAACACCAATTAGTAGCGACTGAAAAAAGCCAACCTCCTTTGTAGTCGTTTTAGCTTTGTCGGCAACAAAAAGTAAAAGTCCAGTCACCAGAAGCATACTGCCTACTAACACCATTTTACCGCTAAACAAAGCATCAATTTGTTCGTCAAATACAATCCCAACCAAAGCGGCAGGAATCATGGAGATAAGAATCTTAATTGAATATTGAAAATCGTCATTCCATTTAAACTGGAAGAAACTTCGCAGTAATTGACCAACTTCTTTTCTGAAAATATACAAGGTGCTAAATGCCGTAGCGGCATGAAGAACTACGGTCATCAACAAATTTTCTTGGGGAAGTTCGCTGTGACCAAAGTGAGTCAGAATAAAGGTAGTAATTTCTAAATGTCCACTGCTACTAACAGGCAAAAATTCAGTTAGCCCTTGAATTATTCCCAATAGAATGGCCGCAAGAATACTACTCATCCTTGGGTCTGTGTAGAATGGCAAAAACTTGAATAACAAAGCCAATAATTAGTACAATGGTTGACAATGTCAAACGTCTAAAGCTAAAAATAGAATCACTAAAAACATTAGGGTCGTCAGATTTTCCGCCACTCATAAGAATATAGCCTGTGGCA
>CAXDOW010000029.1:0-19261 GCA_963991165.1 uncultured Flavobacteriales bacterium
AGTTTGATGACCTTGTTACTTCTGGCGTACCAACCGCTGGAATGATATTTGCTGATTTGTTTAAATACGATAAAGCAAAATTAAGCAGTGTTGCTGCTTCGGCTGGTAAATTTAATATTCTCTGGAAATACTTCTCAGCACCTTGGAACGCTGGATCAGACGAGTGGTATGCAGAAATCAAGCCAAATCTACTTGTCTTCCAACTGACTTATTCTAACAGAGACTATCCTAATATTCCTACTGATGAGTCTGATTGGTTTACACATAGATATATTCCTAGACTAGATGATCTTGATCTTTTGACCGAGGTTGGCTCTGGCGTACTTGGTGGGTCAGGAACCCTTGCTGAATTTGTTGCTTCTGGTCAACCGGTCGTATTCAATCAAATGTTTGACACTGTTCTAGATGGATTCTTTACAGCTTTCCCAAGTGGTAATCCAAATGCTGCTGCCTACAGCGGTATTCCAGCTATTATTGGTATGTTCAAAGAGCAGACAGGATCTACTGCTGGAGCTTTACAATATGCCGATGAAAACGGCACAGTTTACAATATATATGATAAATTCCAAGATTTTTATGAGAAGCACTCATTTGCTAGCGGTGTTACTGACTTTGTTCAAGGTATTCAGCAAAGCGGTCACTTAAATACAGTTATAGGTAAATCTGAAGATTGGGCAAGCACATCTGTTGAACTGATGCAAGATACTTTTGACAGTGGTCGTTTATCAACAACATTTACTAATACTACTTTAAATAGGAACTTTATTACTAGTGGTGTTGGTCAGGTATGGGGAAATACTCACGGATCAGTTGTTACTGAATTCCAAGTTCCTCCAGCATCTGGCGGTAGAGTTTACCTCTTTGAAAAAGAGCGTGATAACTTTAATTGTGTTCAAGTTATTGTTTCTCCTAATGATGAATCTGAACTATCTGATAATGTAGAAAATATATTTGGTGCTGGATATGCCAAAACTTACAATGATCGTTTTGGTCACTCAGTTGCTCTAAGTAAAAATTCAGAAGTATTAGCAATTGGGTCTCCCTGGAATAACAATCCATGTAAGATTTATGAAAGAAGTGAATCGGAAATTCAAAAGGTATACGATAATATTAGAAGTTGGCTCGTCTCTAAAGGTAGTGCATTTAATTATGCGGTAGAGTATTATGATACAATTGAGGGCGCTTCTGGTGCAGCAATTGCAAAGACAGCCACTTATGATTACATCAAATCTCCTGACAGATTTGAATATCGAAATGACGTTACGTTCTGGGGTTCTCTACCAGAGCCATATCAATTGACGTTTGAATATGGTCATAACGACATTAGATACATTGGAACCAGAAAGTTTCTTGCTGACGAGTTTGCGGGAACATCTAGAATGGGGTGGAGTTGCTCTGTTGATGAGGATGGTGAAATTGTAGCGTTTGGAGCGCCTACAGACTCCTTCAACGAATTTGAAGATGTTAACATTTGGGGTGACAATGTTAAATCTTGGGCTTCTTACACCAACGCTGGTGCTGTAAGAATGTTCCACAATAGAAAATATTTCCCACACAACAAGGTTGTAGAGCTTGGGCGATTTGGAAACTTAGATAGGTCCACACACGACTCAGAAAGAGATGCTGGATACTATGATGAGAACAACTGGCCTTTGATCTTTGGTTCCGGGTCTAGCGGATTCTCAGATTATCAAGGTAAAGATTGGAGAAGAATGAACTTCTCCGAAATTGAGATTCCTCAAGATGCAGGTCTTGCATTTATTATTACACCAGAAGTTGATGCCGCTAGTGATGAAATTATTGACAACATCAAAGATTGGTTAGAGCTTGGTGATAGAAATCTTGTCTTGGTTGGTAACGACCCAGTATGGGAAGATAATGGATTATACAAAGAATCTAACGACGTTATCAATAAGATCTTAGAAAAGCTAGGATCTAGGATGCGGATTCAGGCCGCTAAAAACCAAAGCTACTCGATGCAAAACTGTGTCAGTCAGCAAGATCTAAATGATGACAAGTATAATGCAACCGCATCATTCTTGCCAGCATATTCTACCGCAAGAACAATAGAGTCTAACGGTAAATATTACGTCAAGGGTGTTGGTGATATTCGAATAGATTTGTCCAGAGATGGGTTAGAAGATTACTTTGCCACAATTAATTGTCCAGATGGCGTGAGTTGCGATGGACCATCACAAATTATCAATACAAAGTGCGAGTTCCCACTAGATGGTAATCGTGGAGATTTGCGTGCTGAATGGAATGACTCTTGTGTTTTGACCACGCCTAATACATGTAAGGTTGTTCGATACCAGAGAAACTGGCCCTTCTTGTTTAACAATTTCACCCCTAACTGTGACGAGACTCCACAGCCGCTGTTCTCCAAAAAAGATCAATCACCAACGCCAGTTTTGACTACTGCTGAACATCTACCTGAAGTTTATTGGTCTGAACCAGCGACTTCTGGACTCGTCTGCGATTACGAACAGCGTTATAAGTATAAAGTTACACGCCAAAACGAAACAGAAATTACTTTAGCAGAAGTCAATGAAGATGAGATTGCATTCTCTATCCAAGAGGACTCTGACTCATCTATTTCTGGATTGTTTAACGAATTCACACTTGATGGAGACATGTTTGATCCAGACACCCTCAATGGTCGAGATGGAATCTTGCAAGCTACGGGGACTTCATCAACATCTACGTCTGAAAGGACAATCACAGAAACTGTTTATCCAGATCATATTTTTGCACTTGTTGAATCTGGTAAAAAATCCGATGGAACGCTCAATAACTCTAGAGTCTATATCTTAGCAGGTCAATGGCCCGAAGATGATGCTAGTAGAGGTATCACGCATCCGACCAATAATGATGATAAGAATACAGAATTCTATCTCAATATGATCCGCAAGAACTGCGATGCGGTTGCTAAAGGTATTCAAATTAATGGGTTTACAGGGAGATCTTCCTTAAACAGTGCTTACAACTATGATGGAGGATCAATAGATCATAGTCTTGGTAATAAAATAAATGTTGAATTGTTGCTCGCTGGAGGATACTTTAAAGAGAATCAACCAATGAGTGCGTTGAACGATCAGATAGATTTTGCTTGGCTTGCGTTCCCATCTGGAAAACCATCAAGCAGTGATCTCGCAGTTTTAAATGACTGGTTAGATACTGGCGAAAAGAAACTTATTATTACGTACAATGCAGAGCATGAAGAAGATTCACAAGAAACCGCTGACAGAATTGATTATCTTTGCAGTGGGCTAAACATTACTAGCAGGCCGATGTTCCTGCCAAGAAAGGGCGAGTATCATAGAGAATCAGTGATAACCACTTATGGTCAAGAAGGTTTCTCCAGCCAGACTGTTAACTATGCAACCGACAGCATTAGCGGTTGTGATAATGGGTATGCATGGACATTCCCTAATTATCAATTTGCTACCAGCTTGAGCGGTATTGAATTTAGTGACAATACTGCTGGTCTTGCAAGCGACTTTGGTTCGGACAAGAGGTCTATTGTGCCGCTTTCTGGAGGTGCAGATTTTGAGAGAATAATATCTTTCGACACAGCCGTTACAGAAACGTATAAAGAATATACCAGTAGAAACAATTGGACGATTGATGGAAACGCTTCTTTTAAATTCCCAATCGAGCCGGGGTCTGGATACAGAGTTTGGGTTAACTGGGTTTCTGAAACTAAATTTGAAGAATTTGGAATATGTTTAGATACACCTACTTTTATACAAAGAGGTGATGATGAAACTGTTACTTCAAGTTCTGAATCGTGCGGAAACCTTGCTGAATTAAACAAGACTTCTACCTTTACTCCTTCTCAGTTTGTTTTCGATTTTAGAACTGATGAGTCAGATAACATCACCGAGTTAGAATTACAATTTAATACAAACAGATGGTCTAGCTTTATAGATGCTGAGTTGTTATCTGGTATTCCTTTACCACCTTCAACACCTCGTGTTCTTTCAGTTTCAGGGGCGCCACTAGAAGTAATAACCACAATTAGTACAACTACGAGTAGTGGACTTGTGCCAGATGGTCCTCCTATTCCAGTTAATTGTAGATATGTTGTTAACCCCGCTCAGAGCGGATACATTCCGGGCGAATCAAGACCCGTAAAACATGAAAGCGAATTATATTGCGGAGATATCCCATTTGGCGATTCTGATTGTCTAGAGGCTTCTAAAGATTGGGCACAAAAAGAAATAGAAGACGGTCCAGTTATTGTAGCAGAAGAATTTGAGAACTTCACCTCCTTTAGAAATGGGTCTAGAAGGTCAAAAATTATTTTGATTTCAGACTCCACCTTGTTACAGGGGCAATGTCCTCATTATAGAGCTTCTGCTACTCAGGGTAATCAGAGCTTTGTTAGAAATTTGTATCCACCTAGCCCAGAAGAGTCAAGAGATGGCAATGCAGGGTTTGATGGTGGAGCCGGTTCACAACGGGGTCAGGCTGGAGGTTTTAACCTTGGTTCCTCTAGCAATACTGTCGCTGGAAAGAATTGGGAATTTACACAGAAAATACGTGCCCCTGAACGTGGCAGTATAGCTAAATATGTTGCCGTAAGTGGGACATCTATTGGTACTAATACTATTTGTCCAAGCCAACTTTGGGGTGGAAATGGTGTTGCAGGTAGCTTGGGTCTTTATTCAGATAATGAGGATTCTTACGACCCAACAACACTGACTAGGCCCGAAGAAATCAAAGAAGAAGCAAAAATAAAACAAAGGAAAAAACAATTCTTTGACAATGATGCACTAGGAACTCACGGTATTTACCCAAGGTTTAGCGGTGACTTTTTAGATATTGTTAATTATCAAGGTGGTATTTACTCAGATTACGATTCGCTTCTGGATCTAAATGAAGATACAGATAGAGACTTTATTGTTGACGCTGGCATTGGCGGCGGCATGACAGAATTGATGAAGATAGAAAACACAGATTATCTAGATTACGACATATTTAATTCTGGATGTCCGGGCGACTTGTTCGGTCACTCTATTGAGATCAATGATGGTAAGTTAATTGTTGGTGCTCCTTACAATGCGTTTACTGCTGAAACAGCGGTTAGCGGAATTAGTGGAGTTGTCCAGTGGCATGAGATTCAAAATGGAGAAGCTGGGTCTGGAGCCAAGATTGGTGCAGATGGTGGTGCTGGTGCCGCATTTGTATACAACAACACAGACAACGGCAGAAATGTAATTGCAGAGGGTTTACCTTGGGAGTTTGGTGCTAAGATCAAGCCTGATAATGTAAATGTCGGACTTTACGATTTCTCTCCAAACCCAATTGATGTTCTGGAAGCAGAGCGTGGTCCACACCAAATTGCAGATCCTAGCTTTATTCTTGAATATGGAAGAAGGGGCGATAGATTTGGATTCTCTGTTTCTATGGATTGTGATATGGCAGCAATCGGTGCTCCTAATCATGATTTCGCTACCTTACATCACCATATCTACAGCGGTGCGGTCGCCTACAATGGAAGCGGTTTAAGTACAGCCTTCCAAAGAAAGAGCTTTAACGGCGAATACGATATTCCGTCTCATTCCTTCTATGACTTAGCCGATTCTGGTATCCGTGTAGACCAGTTCAACAATAATAGCGGTCTTATGATCCTCAATGGTGGTGCTGTTTACAACTACAGAAATGAATTAGTAGATTTTGGAGCCAGAACGCAGGAGTGGCAGTTTGCTGAAAAGCTGTACGCAGTGGGATACCAAGACAGAGTTCAAACAAATATTGATGATGATGGACTTGGAGGATTCACTCTAACTGCTAGTGGGTCTGATAACGACGGTTTTGGAAAATCTGTAGCCATTTATCGCTCTTTCCGTGGCGATAGTGATTACACTCTGGCAATTGGATCTCCAAACCATGATTGGCCTACAAGCGGCAATCACCCAACTAGTGGGCTTGCAAATGCTGGATCTGCATACACCTTTGACGCTATGCTCAGAGAGCAAATTCCAGCCATTCCAAACAGTGGCGGATGGATAGATGCCCACGTATTTGGCAATAAAAAACCAAAAGAAAGTACAGATAGATTGGAAACTAGGGTATACCAGAACGTTTCTGGCGACCCAATTGAATACAAAATTTCAGGAATTATCTTTAGCAATCAAAATGGTGACATTTTCTTAGAAGTTTCTGGCTTTGACCCCTCCAGAAAGGGTTTTGTGGCACACAGACCATACGTAAAAGAGGTTGACCTAAAGATACTATTTGGAACTCCAGAGGATGGTTCTATGAATCTGGTTGCTTCTGGCAGACCAGTATTAGAGTCTGGAAATATGAATCTTTCTATGTTGGGAGCAAGCAGTGCAAATGTGTATAATACTTTAGGACTGAACAATTTTGGCGTAAGTGGGATTGCTTCTGCCGATGGGATAGATCAAAGTGGATTGTTCTTGAACATATCAGCACCAAGTGGCCCACTCCCAAGTTCATTAAATTTAGTCATGGGGAGCACTGCAACTACAGACTCTCTTGATTTAAGGATAAGAGGTTTCTAAATGCCTATAAAAGTACATTATAAAAACGACCCAACGCAGATTTGTTCCATACGGCCAACACCATTTATACAAATCTCTGAGGCTGTATTAAAAAATAAGCAAGGCACTTTTGGTGCTACTTATACTATCACGTTGACGGGTACGTTGCTTCCTGAGCATGGAACTCCTTATGCTCTAGATTCTGCAACTGATGAGATTTTTGATTCTGTAATTGGTCCTTTCGATCCAGCGACTCTTATTGGTCCATATAAACAATTTGATAATGTTCCATTGTCGCAGAGAGACAAACCTCCAAGACAGATGATTGTCAATGGATCTAACCCTAATGTTATACAAAATACCAAGCCTGCTTCTGCTATTGTTAGTAAACAGCGTGCTCTTCGGGCACTATTTGCTCAAGATGGTCAAAGGGTAGAACTTTCTGACGTTTTAGACAATGCTGGTGCTACAGTCGTTTGTTACCCTAGAACTGTAAGTGTTGATTTTACAGAAGGTGCATACCTCACCAAGTGTGAATACACTATTGTTCTAGAGGCAGATTATCTTCTTAGAGGTAATTTTGATGACGATCAACTATTGGTAGACTTGGAGGGCACTTTTGCTAATAGCGGTCTCGACCTAAGAAATACAGCGACAACAATTCAAACATTATTGAGTGATGAAGATACTGCTTTTATTGAGTCCTATAGTGAAGATTGGAGCTTAGAGGCAGACGAGGCTGGTGGAGAAAGCCCCGAAAATCCAATAACATACAGAATTACACATAATTTAAACGCCACAGGTAAAACCGTTTACGGTCCAGATGGATTAAATTATAATTACAACGAAGACGCATCCAACACAATCAATCGTCCCGCTTGGGAGCAGGCAAAGAATTTTGTCACTAAAAAGTTATCGTATGGTGGAACCGGTATACCCTACCCAAACGTAGCGGGTCAAATAGGTTCTGGCACTGTAAATTTGGTAGATTCTTACGGTGGCTACAACCATATCAGAACTGAGCAAATTGGGGTTACTGAAGGTACTTATTCTGTATCTGAAAGCTGGGTTTTAAGTAGTGGTACTGCTAATGAAACATTTAGTATGACCACCGCGACTTCTAATACAGACCCTTTTGTATCTGTCAATATTGATGGAAACATTAAGGGCCTAAGAAGTATTTCTCCTTCTGGTTTTGGAGACCCATCTCTAAACGCAGCAAGCGGTGCTTATGCTAATGCTCTTAGAAAATATAATCAAATATCCAATAGTGGTCAATTTGGACTGACTAGTGACGTATACAAACGTGCGAATAACCTAGTTGCTGTCGCATTAAATTCTCAGCCCGTGTCAATTAGTCTTGGAACCAATCAATATAACGGAGAAATCACTTATAGTTTAGCCTTTAACAATAGGCCAACAAATATTATCTCTGGTGTTATTGCCGAGAGTATTCAGGTTAATGATACATATCCGGGAGACGTATTCGCTGTTATTCCAGTTATTGGTAGGGCAACCGGCCCTGTTCTACAATATATTGGAGGACGAACAGAATATAAAAGAGATGTATCAATCAATCTTACTATGGATTACACTAAAATTCCATACGGCAAAGATAGAAAAACCTTGATACTTAAAAAGCCTAGCTTGGTAGAGCCCACTGCTAGTCAGATAGCAGAACTTCTTGGGGAACTTAGCCCAAAAGGTGAGCCGGGAGTTAGAAAGTATTTTATTTCGCCACCTTCTGAAAGCTGGAACCCTAAAGAGGGAACTTATTCATTCAATATTTCTTGGACGTATGAGTTGGACCGATAGTTATGACGCACGCTGAAAAACTTCAATGGTCAGGTTTTTACAATAATGATCCCCAATTGGGACCATTGTTGCCACTTACGTCTGGTCAAAGAGTACAGTTGATATCTGGCGTTTTGCCATCTGGAGAATCTGCGTTTTTTGACCACTCACAACTGCACTCAGTACGAGCCGAAGCTCCTGACTTTCGTGGGTCTGGTATTAACGCACCGTTTCCGTACCCAAATCAGGACACGGAAAATAACTATAAGTTTACAACAAACGAAGAGCCTTCAAGCGACAAGTATAGTGATGAATGGTGGGCGGCATCTGGAATTATAAAGACATACCCAGCAGACGTTGTTGGTTACACGTCTGACAATCCGGCTATGAACGCACAGGAAAGTGGCATTTTCCACTGGAACAGCGATGTAAATCCTGAAATTGCCCAACCAACACAAGAAAAAACCATTATTGGTTGGGTAGTCCCAGAAGGAGAAAGCAGACCCATAAGATTTTACACTCAGGACGAGTCACTCAAAGGATCTAAGTTTTCTAACGGAGAAGAGGTAAAGAGATTGGCGAGAGAAGATTTCAATATTTTTAATGATTACATTCATCATCAGTTTATGCCAGACGAAGCTATTCCGGGAGAGATACTTAGCATACCTTTCTTGTCGTCTTATAGAAAAGTAATAGACTTGGACGTTTATAAACAAGGATAAGGAAATATGATTGGAGATAATGTCTACGGAATAATACCGCCATCTGGCGAGTATAATAAAGATTGGCCTGTACATTTCAATTTACCTCAAGGTGCGAGCGGTGAGATTTCTACCGGAGGTTGGACTGCTGATGTACAAGCGTCAGGAAACTATGGAAACGAAGGTTTCATACAGCAAACCTTTTTAGGCGCATCCATTAGAGATTTTGATCTAAGTGCTGGATTTGGTGATTCTGCTTCTTCCATGACGATCAATCTTGTTAACGACGAATATAATATTTCAGACGGTGAACCATTAGGCCGAGGGGACGATCCATATCATAATGGTAACAACGATCAATTCTTACCGCCGGTTGTTGGCACACCTGTATATTTTAAGTTTGGTAAAAATCCAGCTACTATAGAACAGGCTTTTAGACAAACATATGATGATTTGTACGGTATTCAAACTCTACCTACAAAAGTCGCCCCTAACGCTTGGGGTTATGAATTTCCAGAAGAGCCTTGGGATTCAGGTAATTTTAATGAACTAGAGCCATATTATCTAGTAGACAGAATAAACAATGTCGCTCAAGATAGAAGTTTACTGTGGAACATAGATACACCTTGGCGTGGTCGTGCCCATTTTAATTTTGGCGGTATCCTACAGAGTTACACTCAGAACAAAGGTCCGGGTGGAAAACCAGTATACTCTGTCTCCCTCACAGACCCAAGAGAAATTCTATCAAACGTAAATGTTCTTTTAAATAATTATCAAGACACTACTTTCAACTATAAAAATCTCATAAATCTTTATGGGTTTTTAGAGTACGACCCTTCTACATCTCTTTCTACAGAATTTAGCGACAAAGCTCAAAACATAGGTGTTATCGACAAGTTTACAAACAATACAACTGGCGAGGTTTTATACGTTGGTGTAGACGCAGCTTGGGATGCTGAAGACGGTTTGGTAAAAGTAGAACCAAAAAATCCAGCGATGGTTCAACCAGAATCACCAGATGGACCTCTTATAAATCTTCAAGATCAATACTACTTTGGTAAACTACCGTTTGATCCAGATGTTTTGCCAGAGTATTTTCCAATTACTGGTCAGGGTTTTTCACGACGCAGCGATAAAGGTATGCCTTGGTATAGAATATCTCAAGGTCTTGCTGCCATGTTTCAGTATTATGGATTTTTACCTCAAGAATATAAAGATGCAGGATTTGGCGGTGCAATTAATTTCAGAGGCTTTAATTACGTTGTAGACTTTGGCGGTATCCCAACAGAAAAAATTCCCCTGTTATACTACATGGACTTTGACCAGATTGATCTCCTCAGTTTGGCACAAGAACTCTGTGACATTATCAGTCATGAATTATACGTTACTTTACTTCCTATTATAGATCATCCCGCATCAAAGTTCCTGTTTGATTACAATAACTACCAAGCAGAGAATGGGTACAAAGAAAACATCATTGCTGGAATTATCAGGTTAGATGCTATAGATAAAACCCAGCAGCCCCAATACGGTGCGATTAAATCTTACATAGAAGAACTCCAAGATAGAGGAATCAATGTAGAAAATTCAGATGTTGGGTTTGAATTGTCTAATGTTACTACTGATAAGTTTGTGGTTGGTGCCCAAGAAGTAGAAACTTATTTCTTTCACTCCGAAAGAGATAGAGATGAATTATGGACCGACGCTCAGGCCAATAATGTTCAAAACAGAGATTGGCTACAACAATTTCAGTGGGACATAAAAGTTCAAGAGCAGCAGCAAATACTACCTTACTATGGGTTGTTAGGAAATAATGCCGTTTCAATTCCTAGAGGTTTTGGTTCTTATCAGCAGATTCTTTTGGATGCTACAAACCTAAATGCGTATGGTGTTGGCAATTATTATGTTGCTACTGAATTAGAGTTGCGTGCTGCCCTTATTTCATACCAGAAGTGGAAAGATTTCTTGTTGTCCTATAATGAGACTTACGTCGAGGACACATCGGAACATAGGGCGTTTCTATCTGCATTGTCTTCTGATCAAGATCAAATCAATAGGGTCTTTCAAGATTTTAGAGATAGAGCCGACTTTGATAGTATCCCAGACGGTCCAGCAAAAACAAAGATTGACCAAGTGCTCACGAATTTACAAAATAGACAGTACGCTGTTACTGTTCCGAGATGCGTGTGGCACTCTGACAAGCCAGCAGTAGACGAGTTTGGATACCCACAGAGTCCATGTTCACCACCATTTGGGTATCCTTTATATTACCGTCGTGCTACAGCTATAGGTATTGTAGAAGCTGGTGCTGGCAAAATTGTAAATGCTAAAACAAGAGTTGTAAAAGATACCGCCAATCTTAAAAAATCTTTTGAAAATCTAAACAGCCCTTTGCTAAAGCTACCCAAGAAAACTCTTTTCGAGAGAATGAAAGCTATTAGATCCGAAATAAACAAACTTGCAGACGAAAATAAGAATGATCCCAACTTTAAGTCTCAAAACAAAAGATATAGAGCTTTAGTTGAGCAGCTAACTGAGCACACGCAAATCATGGATAATTATGACAAGATGGCTGATGCACTTAGATCTTCTAATGAATCTGTCGCTTTTGTTGAAAACTTAGAGAATGGCCCATTGGGTAAGTTTCTTTTCAATATAGAGAAGACAGCTAAAAAGCACGAAGAAAACGCAAAGAAGGTTTACAACTTTGTTAAAAAGATTGCCGATGAATGTTTAGGCAAGAAGTTTTTAGTTAGAATTCCTAAGATTGCAAATGTGGGGTACTCTAAAACAGTATCTACTTTTAACGGCACTTCAAACTTCAACATTAAAAACGGTCCCTTTGGATTTCCTCCAAGACCAATATCATCAGACCCTAATGCGTTGGGACAATTTTCTTATGATGTCAATGCCCTTCCCGCTTTTAGTCCGGGAATGCCCAGCTTCGTAGAAAATTTAAATTTAGCTATTCAAAAACGAATGAGTGCTGGAAACGCAGGAAATCTTTGGCTTGATTACTTGCAAGATTATGAAAGCGACAAAGACTTACAACCAATAAAAGAAAGAAAAATATCAGATCCAAGTCTTGCTCGTGCGGGCGCCCTAAAAGGTAATTACAACCCATTCTCTGAGAGTTGGGAATGGAACTATAAACCAGAACCTCAAGGTGGGTTTTTTGGGTTTAATATATTTGGAGTAAATGTATCTGCTTTACAGGCTTTGAGGGCAGGTGTTCCTTGGTCCAGTATGCCACCAGCTATTCAGCAGGGGCTTTGCCCAATTGATATGAACAATCTAATGAGTGATTCGAACAGGGTTCAGTGCTATGCTCGATATAATCACAGTGAGACATTAGATTTTACGGGCGTTAGTGCTAGCGATATGGTTCAACAAGTTATGACCAAGGGTGGTCAATTTATTCCAGACATTGTTGAAGAGTTACCAAATAACAATATTGATAACAAGCTAAGATTTGAAGCTCTAGCTCAAACAAAAGAAGAACAGAGAAAGAAAGAGCGACAGCCAGATTCTATGGCGTTCGTAAAATGTAGTGTTGATGAAAAACTATATATGCCCCCGAAACTAAAGCAGTATAATCTAGATGTTTATGGGAATGAGTATGAGTTTACTCTTAGTATTCCACAACCTAAAAAGAATGAGGGTAAAAACGAAGATTGTACTCCTAGAATTACTTATGATTATCCAGATGCTATACCTTTATTCTCTATACCAAGAGATGGTGGTTTAGATGGAAGAAATGAGCAATGGAACGACTTTAGCAGAGTGTACGATAAAGAGACAGAATCTTGGATTATTGATAGCGACATAGAAAAGCTAGATGATAAACATGTTTATGCACTTGTGACAGTTCCCGGAAGAATCAGAAGTATCATTGATACAAGATGGAACGATGGGCAAAATCAAGAGTATCAGGCTTTGCAACTGAAACACCTGATGACTCAAGACACTGTTCAGATTCCACAGTTTAGTAAACCAAACATACCACAGGCTGGACAAGCTAAAATTCCTTGTGGAACACCACCCAGGTATGAAGATGAGGCGTTGGCACAAGCTGCTGCTAGTGATTATGGTTTACAAGGTGCTGAAAACATAGATGCAATTAAAAACCCTGGACTCTTTGGATTTAGCCCATTTGAGGTTAATTGGATTCCGGGTAAAAAAGAAGATTGGCTTAGACTCTCTTTAGAAGATATTAGTTCAGCTAGGTCGTTAGCCAAGAAAGTTATAGATGGTAGCATAACTAACAATCCAAATGTAAGAATAAATTACACTCAACCTTCTCCTGTATTCCCAGATATTGTTGCTATACCAATGATGTCTCACGAAAGGTGTTATGGCCCTTGGTTATCATCATCTAAACTAAACCCAAGTGGCGACCCAAGAGTTAAGTTTGCAGACATTGGAGGTAAAGTAGAATTTATCAAGGATGAGAATTTTGCCCCTTGGAATTTTGCAGGTTATCAATTGATGAATGAGGCTGGCTCCTTACAGGCACAGTTCTCAAATAGTCTTTTATTGTTTAGCGAGAGAGGTGGATTTGCTATTCCAGATGCACCAACAGGAATCGCTTTGGCTTCAGCGTTGAAGCAAGCAGGCCCACTTGTTACTTCTATTGGTGTCAATGTTTCTCAGGGTGGAGTCAAAACAACTGTGAAGATGGATCTTTATACTGCCCAGTGGGGTAAACTTGCAAAACAAAAAGAAATGGCTATTAGTCAGATTGCAAGAGAAAGGCAAAAACTAAAAGATGAGCAAAATAGTGCAATTAGAAGAGGATTAGGAAAAAGATCCACCAGTACAGATCTCGTAAACTCTGTAATGAACGCTGGTGGTCAACAGGTATTGGATATAGTTAATGGTGTTACTCAACAAACTGAAGCAAATAGAGAGCTTGGAAAAGACATATCTGAAGGTGTTGTGGCCCTTGATGCAAATGGAGGTGTTGCATACAACGACGCTAAAGATTTACATAGAGCACGCAGTACAATGGACGCAAATTTAATAGCTCGCGAAACATATATTGGTGCAATGACAGATATGATGCAGCTTATTTCTAAAGTACCAAGCCAGTTCTTGCCAAGTTATGAGTTGAATCGAGACAAAGCTATGAATCGCACGACAAACCCGGACACTAACTAATAGGAATAGGAAATGAAGAACCAAGATCAAACAGATTTTCATGTATTTGAAACTAACCATCCATATTTTATTGAATTGGGACTCGGTACGTTTACTACCGGCACTTTAATTGAGTGGTGGAATGAACGTGATAATTTAGGAAGATATCTAAATAGGCGGCACATCAATGTTCCCTCTGGCCCAACTGATAAACTTGACACTGTTACTAATACTCTACAAAGCCTCTTAGGTATAACTAACACTACAGAATTCTCTTGGTACGGATGGAAGCCAAACTTAGAGATTCCAAATGCTGGAAGATTCTTACAGCAAAATCTCAAAGGTTTAGATTCTAACCAAGGTGGCGAAGATAGCCAAATATGGTCATATGCTGGGAAAACAACTGTAGGAATACTTAACGTTCAGTCAGCCGTTGATGATTTAAATTTAAAAACAGAAAATCCGGTTATTGGAGTTTTCCTTGAGGATAAGCAGCCGTTTGAAGTTAAACCGATGTATGCTGGAGCGGCACCTGAGTATTATGCACCACTAAAAGATATATCCCCTCTGTATAGCTTGATTCAGCTTAACAAGTTTATGAATCATTTTGATGATTACTACCCAAGAGAAACTTGGAAAATAGATGATGCCAATACACACCCCGGATTAACGGAGGAACAGGCTTTTGGTTCATACGCACTTTTAAATGAAATTAAATCAGCAAAGGGCAACCCTAGAGTGCAATGGTCTGGTGACGTTACATTCTTTATAAATCAAAATAATGGGCTTATAAACAATTGTGAGATAACTGACAATATTACATTTAGTCTTTACCTTAAAGACGAATCAATGACTGCAAAGACTGGCAAAGCAGTCACTATGAAGGAAATGTCGTTTGTTGGACCAAGGCGAGATGCTGTAGGTGCGATTGGTGGAGGGGAAGATGGTGAGCGAGTACCTGACGATCAAGAAGATGTTACCAGACAGGTTGCTGGAGAGGTAGACCTTCAATGGAACCCTGTTAGTAAGAAGTGGCAAAGCGGAAACGTAAACATGCTTTGTAAACTTGTTACCGAATTAAAACCCGGAAAAGTTCCCACACTAGACCATCTTTTAAATAATGATATTCGAGAAACGTTAGAGGAAGAAGACAATAAAAACTGTTATGTTCCTTCTCGCGGCTCTGGTATGCCCATTAGGACACAGAACAGTATGCCTCTTCAGTGGTCGCCCAATTATGCACAAACAGCAGATACAAGATGTAGTGATAAAAATAGAAACAAGCAAATTGTCCCTGTTTACAATTTTAATCCAAGAAAAACATATCCATCGGGCGAAGAAGTCTTGCTTACGCAGATTGACGGCATTTGGCATGTTAGTGACTTGGGTAGAGGTGAGGAAGAAGAAGATGCGGGAGTGGTTCCTACAGGTATTGGAAAATGGGGTCCATTTACTTACACTATGACATCTAGTCAGTTTTTCTTTAAGGGTATACCCAGTGGTGAGAATACACGAGGGTATGTAGATGTCACCCCTAGAGATGCAGAGCTAGGCTTTCATGTTAATTATTATCTTTCCGCTAGAACTGACCCTAAAGGTCAAGGGTTAGAAGATGCAAACTTAAACTTGTATCGTAAATACGATACTCCCGGTGATGAAGCAACTGGTAGAACACCCAATGGTGGATATAATTTTACTCAACCGTTCAATACTGAAAACTACGAACGATGGGGCGATGTACCTGCATATTTTCAGCAAACATCATTTGATTACTTGGATAGTCAAATTTTTGGAATACGTGGAAAAGCTGGAGACGTTGGTAGCGAAGGTGAAAGGTCTAACTCAGATAAGTGTTCAATTGCCTCTACTTCTGCAACTGTCAATTCTGCTGGTCAAAATATTCCTTTTGAGGCTTCTGAATACCCATACAGAAACTCTGCAAATTGTGGTGCATTTTTTGGGTGCGTATTTCCCAATGGCTATCAAGGTACAGAAGAATATGACTCGAACGATGCTAGAAGTTTTACTATAGATGGAACAAGTAGTCGTGGAGCCAACTTTCAAAATTATTTTGATACTACAAAAGATTCTTTTACCAACAAGCCATTTGATAAAGGGAACGGTTTAAGTGACAGAAATGACGCCAACGCTGCAACACAGGCTCAAGTCAATAGACCACTTGAGTCTTATGATGTAACGGAAAATGGTTGGTCTAGAGGAACCTATAATCATCAAGCCAATATATTCTATATGGATGCTGACAACCAACGTAAAAGTATGCCAGCAGATGTTATGCTTAATGCTTCTCCAAATGGAGAATATGGAAGCCCAATCAAGCCAATCGGCGTTTTTAATGATATTTATCCTACTGGCACAGACGATCCTAATTTTGATAGTCTTGCGGCATTAGTACCAAATAAAGTTAATGAGGGTGTTTGGTTATTCAGAAGAGAGGCAGATAGAGAGGAAGATGTCAATGATAGTGCATTTGATTTTCAACCGGTAGTACGTTCTAATATTATGTTTAGACCTCTAAAATTAGAGGCTTATCTTGGTATGGGAAGATTAGTAGGTTTTGAAGATGTTCCATCTTTTGTCTCCGGTACTAGTATCCCAACGTTTGGTGCAGCAAGGTCTTTGCCTGCAACCATATTTACTGAAATAGCAACATCTACAGTCAGTAAAGAGCTTCCGATTTCTGCGTTTGCGTCCGAACGTGAACTACCAAACGCTAAACATAATTTTGCTGGATATGAAAAACTAGGATTTGCTGAGTCAAATCGCCCACTAAAATGGGGGGCTTGGACAACACACAAGAAAAACTATAGCAGATTGCATAGGTATAAATATTGGGATACAACAGATGGCGGAATGTCTTGGACTACTAACAACGCATTCGGTCTTGATAACCTATACAAGTTTGACAATAGTTCTACATGGGATGGTGCAGGAGCCTTTGGAATCATCACAACAAACCTAAAAGTATTCGCAAACACGTCTATAGAATTTACCACAAAAAATCTGTATGGT
This sequence comes from uncultured Flavobacteriales bacterium, assembly GCA_963991165.1. Taxonomy (GTDB): domain Bacteria; phylum Bacteroidota; class Bacteroidia; order Flavobacteriales; family UBA7312. The sequence goes on from CAXDOW010000029.1 coordinate 17,177, forward strand.
ATGGGTGCAGCAGCCGCTGGTAAGTTTACTGTTCAAGCTGGTAACGAAGAACAGAACAAGACTTGGGGTGTTAGTAATTTTGTAGAAAGTTATAAGCAAGAAAACATCATAGATCTTAGTGTTAGAATTTATCAGGGGCACCCTGCGGATCAAACTCTTTATGACCCAAGGTACTTTGCGGTTCACCACTTTAATCCGGGTGTAGATTTTGCATTTGATAAATATCGGGGTAAGGGTGTTATCCAAGTAAACGAATTAGGGGAAGATAAACCTATTCCAAGAAATTACCTGTCCGATGAGTTTAAAAATCTCAGAAATAGTGATGGCGATCTACTAGATAGTGTAATTTATCATTTTCCAGAGGCCAGTGGTGCCGATATTAGAATCCCAAGTAGGTGGGCGAAACACATCGACTCTACAGTTTCTGGTGACGATCTTCACCATAAAGCTCAAGAAGCACCATACCAACCAATTGAGCTTGAAGAATTCAGTCGTGTTTTCAAAGACGCTACAGCAGAGGGTGCTTATGCTCTTGATCCTTCACCACCATTGATGAGTGAAGAATATTGGTTGGTAGACACAAAAAGAAATGGTAAATTATTACCTTACAGATATTATGCAAAAACACTAGGTGTACCTCTATATTCTAACCCTCTTACCAACAATAATGTCCCAATGGTTTCACAGTCAGATGTTGAGGGACAACCAGCTTGGACCTACGCATCATCATTAATTGTGACCAATTCTGGTACAGGGTTCTCCGTAGACGACGCAGTTGGTATAATTGAAAATGATATTATTTTGAGAGTTACAGCAATAGGCGATGGGGGTTCCGTTGCGGCCTTATCAGTGGAAAGATTTGGATCTGGCGTTCCAGTTAACAAAACAGCATCTAGTGGAGATCTAATTGGTAGCTTTACGTCTAATTTTACAGTGTCTGCTCTTACTGGCGATGGACAAGGCTTTAATGGATACTTTGTCTCTGCTGGACTACAAAACAGTATTCAATATGATAACAAACCGTTCCTTATAAAAAGAAATGGTCAGGAAATAAACAGGATCGCTGCCAATGAACCCGGACCAAAACACCTTTCTACTGGGTTCAGCAATGCGGCAGAACCACTGGCGTTTATTGAGGATACTGAGACCGTCCAATATATCATTCCTGATTTGCTTAAGTCTGACGATGGCTCATATGACATTTTCTTCCATTTTCATAATGATATAACTATGACTTGGTTTGCTTGTGGCTCTAACTTGAACAACACTCCGTGGGGCAATAAAGATAACTTGGCAGAATCCAACGAACAGTATATATCAATTGAAGGTATAAACCTACTCTAAATCAATTTTATGTGTATAATACATTGTAAATCTTTATAAGGAGATTAAAACTATGGCGACAATAACATTTCACGCAAATAACGAAAATATCTATACAGAGAGCACTGGAAATCAACCAGATCTCATTAATAGTAACGCTGGATCGGGTCTGGGGTTCTTTGGTGGTGGTTTTGGTATTTCTGTTCCAGTTGGTCAGTATCAGGATTCTACCTTTGTTACTGATGCAAACGGGACCACTTCTGGTATCAAATGTTCTAACTTAAAGTATGAGACTGATACAACCGCATTTATTCAGGGTGAGTCATTAGGTAGCGTAGTTTCTGGCATTCCAAATATTGCTGCACCATTAAATATTAGGTTTGAAAATGCAGAAGCGGTTCGTGTTCAAAACTGCAAACTAAGAATTTTTGACCGTCAGAGTATTGATAACCATGCTAGCGGTGTTGTAACTAAAGTCTACGAAATTAGACACCCGCACCCAGTGGGTGGTGTAGATTTTGCTGCAAATAAAGGGCCACTCAAATTTAGAGGTGTTGTAGATGATCACGAGTGGGAGCAGTTTACTGACGGATTCGCGATGGCAGATTATGTGATGACACCCGGACCCGGACCTAGCGGTTTAAATACATCGTCAGATGATCCTCTGGCAACTGGCGACGGTACACACTTTAATCACATTTCTCAATCTGGCGAGGCTTGTCGTGCTAATCGTCACGACTGGTATGTTGCTTTGAGTGCATC
>CAXDOW010000030.1:0-18875 GCA_963991165.1 uncultured Flavobacteriales bacterium
GCTTTGGGAAGTGATACGGGTGGTTCGATTCGCCAACCATCTAGTTTTTGTGGCGTTGTGGGTTATAAGCCAACCTATGGTCGAGTGTCGCGATGGGGGCTTATTGCCTATGCTTCCTCGTTTGATCAGATAGGCCCTATCACACATACTGTTGATGATGCCAGCGCCATATTGGAGGTTATCTCTGGAGCTGATGAATACGATAGCACTTGTTCCACCAAGTCACCCATCACCCTCTCAAAACAGTTGCCAAAAAAAGCCACTATCGGCTATTTAAAAAGTACTTTGGAAGCCCCAGCTCTTGACCCTGAAATAAAAGCCCATCTTTTAGAACGCATTGCCCATCTAAAGAACCTCGGGTATGAACTTAAGGAAGTCGATTTTCCTTTTTTGGAATACGTCGTCCCTACCTACTACGTCCTAACGACTGCTGAGGCATCCTCCAATTTATCGCGTTATGATGGTGTGCATTTTGGACATAGAAGTGCCGAAGCGGTGGACATTCCTACAACCTATAAAAAATCGCGAACAGAAGGATTTGGCGATGAGGTGAAACGACGTATTATGCTGGGGACATTTGTGCTCAGTGCGGGCTATTTTGATGCTTACTATACCAAAGCACAAAAAGTGCGGCGCTTATTACTACAAAAAACACAAGCTCTCTTTGAAGAATGTGACTTTTTATTGTCACCGACATCGCCACACACGGCCTTAAAAAGCAACCAATCTTATGACGACCCTACTCAATTGTATTTGGAAGATATCTTTACGGTACACGCCAATATTGTGGGTATTCCTGCCGTCTCATTACCAACAGGACACCATTCTAATGGCCTACCATTCGGGATTCAATTTATGGCTCCCTCTTACAAAGATGAGCATTTACTAGCTCTTGCCAATCAGATAATGAACAGTTAAGCGTTAATAATTTAAGGTGTCGCTAGGTCATTTTGGTAATAATTTTCACAAATTTGTAATCATGAATAGAAATTGGCTTTACATAGTTTGCGTATTTGTTATTTTAGGATCTTTTGGAAGGGCCTTCTCACACCCCTCGGATACTCTAAAGTTGGACAGTGTGCCTATGGTGCTAAAAAATGATCCCCCCCACCTTATGGTGATGGATTCGTTATGGGTTCATGAGCAGTTATCGGCTCAGCACATGCTTACGGATACTTTTATGTTAAACATTCATGAGTATGCAGCGGATAGTATTCCTTTGTTTAGTGATTCTATTATTCAACAACGTCTGGCAGACTTGGATGAACTTACTCCGTTTAATTTAACTTTTAACGCTGCCGTCAAACGTCAAATTAACATTTACGCCAATGTTTACCGTAAACATGTGTCAAGCATGTTGGGTAAATCCAACTATTATTTTCCTCTTTTTGAACCCATTTTGGATCGATACGATTTACCTCTAGAGTTCAAGTATTTGGCTATCGTTGAGTCGGCATTAAAGCCACATGCTCGTTCTCGATCAGCAGCAACAGGACTTTGGCAATTTATGTATAATACGGGCAAAATTTATGACTTAAAGGTGACCTCTTATGTGGATGAACGTAGCGATCCCTTGCAGTCGACCATTGCGGCCTGTGAATACTTTACGTTCTTACATTCCATGTTTAACGACTGGGAGTTAGTATTGGCGGCATATAATGGTGGCCCTGGCTATGTTTCTAGAAAGATGCGAAAGCACAATGTTAATGATTATTGGTCGTTAAGGCCTTTTTTGAGAAAAGAAACTCAACAATACGTCCCAAAATTCATAGCGGTAAACTATATTATGAATCACGCTTCAGATCATAATATTTTCCCAACCCCTTATCCTTACACTCAAGCCCAAACAGATACCATCACTATCCATCAGTCTATACCTTTTGAAGTGTTGTCCAAAATATTAGATGTTGATATGGAAGTACTTCAGGAGCTCAACCCTATGTATAAGAGAAACCTCCTCTCAGTGACTAAACAGTCTAAGTCCATCCTAAAATTACCAAGCAAAAAAATGGCATTGTTTATCCATAATATGGACAGTATTTATGCACACAGCTTAAAGCACCAAACCGCCATTGTAACCATTGATGAGCCCATCATCTATTATGTCAAAAAAGGAGACTACCTAGGAAAAATTGCCAAAGCTCATCGGACGACTGTTGGTCGTTTAAAGAACTGGAATAACCTATCGTCCAGTCAACTAAAAATAGGACAGAAGCTTGTCATTTATACCAATCCTGATGATGCCCCCAATAGCCAAGCCGAGCAGACCATCCATAGCAACGGACAATTACTTTATACCGTTAAAGCAGGTGATACCCTTTGGGATATTGCTAGAAAATACTCTGGTGTTACCGTTTCACAACTCGAAAAAGTAAATAATATTACCCATCGTGAATTGAAACCGGGATTAAGACTGAAAATTCCAAAATCAGGGTAGATGATTCGATTGCTTTTACTGATTCCTTTAATTCTCTTTTCTTGTACTGATTCCAGCGTTTTACCATCTTACACGGGAGCTACTAATGAAGTGTTAATCGTCATTGATGATGCTTTGTGGGAGGGATCTGCTGGAGACAGTTTGCGACATTACCTGGGCGCTGAGGTACAAGGCATTGCTTGGAGCGAACCTCAATTTGATATGATTCAAATACCACAATCCTCCTTTAGTCGCTTTTTTGAAACCCATCGTAACATTATCATTATTCGGCCTGCTAAGCAATCTAAGGTTACTATAAAAGCGGAGCCCTACGCCCAACAGCAATGGCTTAGTGTGGTTGAATACCAAAAGGAAGAACATCTTCTCTCACTTTTAGGTCAATATGCCCCTATCTTTTCGCACCGCATTTTAGAGGAAGAAAAAAGTCGATTTTGGAGGAAGAAAAAAACAAGCCCTAACCCCTTAATCCAGGATAAATTTCAACTGTCACTTTCCATTCCAAAGAACTACACCAAAGTGTTGGATACTTCTTCTTTTGTTTGGTATGAGTTCTCCCCCAAGGAGTTAGAATTGATACAAGGCATTTTAGTGTATGAGATTCCACCTTATGTGCCTTTTTACTCATCCTCGCTGTTGGCGGCTCGCGATAGCGTTTTACGTTTGTACGTTCCAGGGCCATCACCAGGGAGTTATATGACCACAGAATACCTCCATTATGAACCGTATGTCAGTTCTTTTGAAACACCATTTGCACAGGGCTTTATCGTTAAGGGCTTGTGGAAAGTGGAACAGGGCTTTATGGGTGGTCCATTCTTGGCGTATTTCTTTCAGGATGTCAAACGACAAAAAACGTATTCAATAGAAGGTTTTTTGTTTAACCCTGGTCAGAATAAACGAAACGTCTTACAGGAAATGGACTGGACCATTTCCAATTTCAAAACCGTGCCATAAGCGTCAACACAATGTTTCTACCAGGAGCGCTGATGCCGCTAGAGTAGGTCTTGTAATGTATATCCAATAGGTTTTCAATATTAATTTGAGCGACTAATTTATCGTTAATGGGACGGGCATAATTGAGATTTAGCGTCCACCACGCAGGTGTCCCACCTTCAGTTGCTTCTTCTGGGTTATCGCTGCCGTTAGGGCTATAATCTTCTATTCTTTTCCAAGCGTTATAACGAACATACAAACTGGCTTTAGAGGTTGTCTTATCACTGCTCCAATCAATTTGACTTTTACCATAAAAAGGAGGGACGTGATCTAAAAGCACACCCGCCGTTTTATCTTTTCCAAACGTATATGTACAGCTATGTTTGGTAGAAAATTGTTCTGTTATTTTCCAAAACCCTTCTAATGAATAACCAAACAAATAGGCCTCCTGAGAGTTTGTGTTTGCAAAGACGGGTAGCCATTCTCCGTCATAAAAAAGACTGTCTTGTCCATTAAGTACAAAGGGTACTTTTACGATGGCATCTTGCATGAGGGTATAGTAATAAGTCGCCCTTATAAAGTTGCTGTTTTGGCCTCTTTTAGCCAAGCTAATTTCTATATTGCTAGAGTATTCTGGCTTCAGTTGGTCGTTTGGAACGGTGAGCTTTCCTGACTTGGCAAACACTTTAGTTACATCATCTACATTAGGACTTCTAAAACCTGTGGAAAAGGAAAGAGAGCCCTCCCACCCATTTAATGAACTGGCAAAAAGACCCATACTAGATGTCAGCGCGTCGTTGTTTAGTTCAATCTCCCTAAAAGGCAAGTTGTAGCTTGCAATGTCTTCAAATAAGGCTTCCAGTTGACTACTGTTGTACCTTAATCCGCCACTAACAAAAGTGTTTCTACCCAAAGGATGCTTGTATTGCGAATAGGCCGACCAAGATGACAGTTGGCTACCTCCATCGGCATAGCGTGTGCTTGACCCGCTAGATGCTGTTGAGCCCACATTGTTGTATTGAATATCGATACCATAGTTGAGGTGCTTATAGCCCCATTTTTTTACAAAATCGGCTGTGTTGGCAAAGACAAAAACAGTCTCATTTCGCTCTATAAGACGTTGAGTTGGTTTTTTGCTGTTTCTACTTTCAAGTACCCTTTGGATGGAAAAGGTATTGTTGAAACTATCAAAGAGTTTTGTTTTTTTTCGATATTCAGCACCAAAAGCAAAGAGGGCTCTTTGTTGAGGACCATAGTACCATTGCTCAAACTTTACACCGTTTTCATTCACATCATTTAACTGATCAAACCGATTAATATTAGTACTTGACGAAAGCTGAAAATTTAGTTTTAAACTAAGGTCTCTGTGGGCCTTAATACGTATTTTCTGAACAAAATCAATTTGGTCGTAGGCCGTCTTTAATTGTTCATTGTCATTTGTTATGTGCGGCTCTTTGCCCCATAGATCATAGCCATGATATCGGTTTTTCCCCATTTTTAGGTTGCCGAAACGTTGGAGGTTAATGGCTTGATAATAGCCCCATTTTTCGCCCCCCCATTGATGGTCAAAATAAAGAGATACACCTTCATTAGCAGAGCTATATCGCTGTAAAAGATTAGCATTCCAGGCCTGTTTGGTGTGGGCTTGTTTGGTGTGGTAATGAACGACCCCACCAAGTGCGTCACTTCCATATTTTACAGATGCTGGACCAAATACAATATCCACCTTTTCTAAAGTTAATGGACTTATACTAATGCTGTTTTGTAGGTGTCCAGAACGGTAGATGGCATTGTTAAGCCTGACGCCATCTACGACTAACAAAATACGGTTTGCTTCGAATCCTCTAATGATGGGGCTACCCCCTCCTGATTGACTCATTTGAATCATCACGCCCCCTTCTTTTTGTAATATGTCTGCAGAGGTTGAAGGAGCGTAAAGTTGAATCTGCTCGGATGCTATTTGTTCAATCCTGGATGGCGTAAAAAGACGTTCCTTTTCATTTTTATCCTCTGCAAAAATAATTTCTGGTATGGTTTGACCAAATAGTATGGTGTCTTTCGATTGGGAAAAAGCAACAATGGAGATGGATAATAAACAAACGGTTAATATGAATGGATATTCTTTCAATTTAATATGGTTTCTAATATGTTCTTTGATTTAAGCTCTTTAAACCCTTCAATATGCAAAGCGTAATAATTCAGAAGAAGGTTAATAACTTCACGTTTATTGCTGGCCTTCTGACCTCGAAAAACCAATCGTATGTCATTGGTATTAGTGGTGTAGTGTGGATGATTGGAGGGTTGATTTGTAAATTGACCGTTTAACATATCAAAATAGGTGTAATCGTCATTGTTAAGGTTAGGATAGATGCCTAAATAACGACTAAACTCTACCATAAATTGAATATGACATTGACTGTCAAATGGTTGTTGGTCTAAATCAATAATAGCATTGCTTAAGAAATTAAATAGAGGTGGGTTTTTTTCTTCTTCTTGGAGGCATTTTTCTATAATTTCTGTCATGAATATTGCGATACTACTTTTGTATATGTTGAATGGAATTTCTGATAGAACAACATGTGTTTTTGTTTCTTTAATACGGTGTATGCTTTTCTCTTTTTTATGCCGGGCGGTAATCTCTAAAAGTGATAAGGGTTGATAGTACCCTCTATTCCCTTTTTTTTTTCGGACGCTATTCACGATATAAGACTGCAGGCCAAAATCTAGTGTGTATATTTTGCATATGAGACTTGTTTCCCCATAGTTGGTGGTTTTTAGAACAATGCCTTTGGTTTGTTGATACATTTACTTGATAAACAAAATCTTAGAAACAAACGTCTCGGTGCCAGTAGAATTGCTAGTAAACACCAAATAAACGCCTGTGCCAGGACGCTCTCCGTGCTGGTTTTTACCATCCCATACCGCTTGACCACCATAGGCCGTTAATGAACGAATGATATTTCCTCTTATATCGGTTATCTTGACATCGGCGTTGTCGGTTACGTTTTTTATGGCAATAGGACCCGTATATTGTTCTCTAACAGGATTGGGATATACAAGCACATTACTGTGTTGAGCTTGTCCTTCTATGGCTGGGCCTTTATAGGACAGCAACCCTTTGTCTGTTGCAATGAACACTTCGCCTGTTTTGCCATTGATTGAAATATCGTTTATTGTATTTGAAAACAGGGGGCTATTTTCTTTATTAAAATGATGTATTTGTTCGCTTCCGTCAGCAGAGTATACAAACACACCTGAACTTTTCGTGCCAAACCATTTTCTATTGGCTCCGTCAATTGATATGGCTGAAACGCTTTCGTTTGCAATGATAGGTTCGACATATCCGTCGGCTTCTACAAGGACTTGCTGGGCGTCACCATTGATATCAAATACGCTTTCTGGATTGTAAAAGACAGCTACTCCTTTATCAGTACCAACCCATATCTCTCCATCTTTATCTTTGGCCAGTGAAAAGATTTCATTTGATGGCAAACCACCACTTCCAGGGGCGGTACTCAATACCCGATCTCGGTCATCGTTGGACAACTCTGGTGTTCCATTATCATCATAGACAACAATCCCTCCTCCTTTGGCGATGTAAAACCACTTTCGACCAAAATCGTCTATCACCAAATCGCCAAGATGACTGTTGATAAGATTGGTGCTTTTTACTTTTAAGGATTGCCATTCACCTTGTGGATTCATGAAGGCCAATGATTTTTCTACTAAAGAGTTGGCAGTCCACAATAGTCCGTTTTGATCATAAGTTAGGTCTTTCACCCTTATCCACCCATAAGTACTTTCATTAGGGTTGTCGTTCGAGGTTTGTAAGCCGTTATTGCTTGTGATATGATTATGTCGCTTGTAAACGGTGTAGTTGTTTAAATTGTCATCATAAGTGAGTTGTATAATGCCATCATTCCATGTCCCAACAAACAAATCACCTTGTGGGGATTCAACAATTGTTGTAATATCTCGCGCCTCCAAATCGTCGTAATCTACGTGAAACCAATCGAAACCATTCATCCAATAGAAACCTTCATAGGTGTTATTGTTGTTCCAAACAATGGAAATGCCTCCAGCAGAAACAAAGGTGTTGTTGTCTGTGCTAGTTACACTATAGGCTTTTTCACTATCAGGACCTTGTGGGCCAAACGAGTTGATTGAGAGATCATCGGTTATACGAACTAAAACACGTTGTTTATCGGTTATCCAGTGTGTGTCGCCATCTTTTATCACGTCGGAAATAAAATATAGGTAAGTGTTTTCTACAATTGTTTCGAATTCATTTGTATTTACCATTCGCCACAATTTACGTTGTGCCCCTACATACAACGTATCGTTGATAGCTTCAATAAACTTGAACCGGTAGAAGGTGTCCACCATTTCTACATTAGGATCCATTTTATAAACATAATTTGAATCCGAAACACTAAAGTATAGAGTGTTGTTAACCACCTCTAAGTCGTTGATAGATAAACTGTTGACTATATTTTCCCAGTTGTTGTAGTCTAATATATTGCTTTGTAGGTTAACACTGTAAATTCCTTGATTGGTTGCGGCGAATAGCGAATCGTTGATAACGCATACATCATTTACAGCGATACCAGACTCTAGGTAAACGGTGTTTTTAATCTCAATATTTTCCATATCAATTTCAACGATTCCGAATGAACAGGATAGAAAAGCACTGTTTTCAAAAAAGGATATGGCATTAATTCTCTTCAAACCAATAATGTTTTCTCGCTCAATTCCCCTCAAACTGAATATTTTCCCATCTTTGATTATATCAACAATGGCACTATTGTAAGCAACAACAATACTGTTTTCTTCTGGTGCCTTTTCCATGGCGCTGACGCCGACATCCGAAAGGCCATTAATTTTGCTAAGACGTTGAATATAATTGCTGTTCACATCAAATACAAAGATGCTGTTCTCGCCTGCTACATAAATGTTGTTTTCTGATTTTACCAAGGAAATGGCATTATTGTAGGGCAAATAGTCTTTCCATTGCCCAATAGGAACGTCTTGTCCATAAAACGCTAACGGAAATAACAGACTTATTAATATTAGATTTTTCACCATCGCAAATTACTAAACTTCTAACTATTGTATTCTTATTTTATTGTATGTCTAAAAACTAATTTATCTTTGATAAAAATTAGGCTCCGTAGTTCAACTGGATAGAATATCAGATTTCGGCTCTGACGGTTGGGGGTTCGAATCCCTCCGGAGTCACTCTAATCGACTGATTATCAGTGTTTTGTGTTTTTTGCCTTAGCGCGCGTTTTAAGCGTTTTTCTTCTTGCTTGAGATGTTCTGTGCCACACAGCGCCCATAATCTCTTAGACGGCCTCAAATCGTCTTTTTTGTCAGAACAAACACCAAACTCGAATATTCTTTGTTTTGTAGGAATGCTTTAACGTTTGACCAACATCCAACAATCAATCCTCTAAAAAACGCGAATTTGTTTCCTTTTAGTTGTTCGCTAATAATACTAATATATAGTGCGTCAAACCACAAAGGAATAATTTTTTTAATTTCAAGATTATACTCTTCTGCCATATGCTCGATGCTTTTTTTGTTGTAGTGAAACAGGTGTCGAGGTACATCATAAGCTGCCCAATACCTCTTGTAAATCGCAATTTCATTGGCATTTGAATTTGGAACAGCTATAATAAGTTTGCTTTTTTTGTTCATTAATTGACTTATTTTCTTCATCAATTTTTTGGGTCTTCGTACGTGTTCGAATACATGCCACATCATTATTATTTCTAAGCTATCATGTTCAAACTCTCTGAATTTAAATCGTTTTAACAGTTTTATTTTGTTCTTTTTCTGAGCCAGACTTCTGGCAGTTTTGCTTGGCTCGACTCCTATTACGTTCCAGCCCTTTTGTTGACAGTATGATAACAAGTTGGCAGTGCCCGATCCAATTTCTAGTAATCTTCCTTTGCCTTTTCCTATTATCTTGCCTTTTCTTATCATTGCTATTTTTCTTGCAGTATGATAACACCTTTCCAGGATATTAGTTTTGCAGTCCGTGTGTGAAATATAGCACGGGTTTTTGTAGTATGCTGCAAGTTTTTTTCCTTTCAGGTTGGTTTTGGTCCATTCCAGTTGACACTCTAAACACTTCCAAACTTCGAAAGTTTCTTGTTGTGATAAAAAGTCACTACAAATTCTGTGAAGTTTGCTGTTAGTGGAGTGACAATTATGACATTTGTGATGTTGTTTCATGGTAAGTTGTTTCACGTGGAACATTTGTTCCTGTTGCTAATTTAGTGTTGATTTATCTGCCCATATAGACTAAAAGAATGTTAATATCAGAAGGAGACACACCGCTTATTCTTGATGCTTGTCCTATGGTTTCTGGTTTTATTTGGATAAGTTTTTCTTTCGATTCTGCCGAAATAGCATGAATTTTATTATACTCAAAGGATGGTGGAATTCGTATGCCTTCTAGTTTGTTTGTTTTTAGAACGGTTTCGTGCTCTCGTTCTATATAGCCGTTGTATTTGATCTGAATTTCAGCTTGTTCTAAGGCCTCTTGACTAATTGATGATGCTTTTTCCTTAACAGCTTGAACATCTAGAAGGTTGTCAAGTTTTATTTGTGGACGGCTTAGGATTTTCGAAAGTCTAGTTTTCTGTTTTATCGGACTGCTGTTGTTAGTTGCCAAAATAGGATTGATTTGCTCTGGGCTGATGTTCTCTGTGCCGAAAAAGCTTATAGCTTCTTGTATGTCACTCTTTTTAGCTTCTAACGCTTCAATTCTCATAGCGTCAACCAGTCCAATTTCTGCCCCTAGTTTTGTAAGTCTCAAGTCGGCATTATCCTGTCGAAGTAAGATACGGTATTCTGCTCTTGAGGTGAACATTCTGTAGGGTTCATCAGTACCTTTAGTAACCAAATCGTCGATGAGAACTCCAATATATGCTTCCGAACGTTTTAGAATGATAGGGTCTTGCTCATTAATTTTTCGATGAGCGTTGATGCCGGCCATTAAGCCCTGACAGGCTGCTTCTTCATAACCGGTTGTCCCGTTAATTTGGCCAGCAAAGTAAAGGTGGTTTATCAATTTTGTTTCTAAGCTTCTTTGGAGTTGAGTCGGTGGAAAATAATCGTATTCTATGGCATAGCCCGGCCTGAATATTTTAGCGTTTTCAAACCCCGGAATTAGTTTAATTGACTGATACTGAGTGTGTTCTGGTAAAGATGTTGAAAATCCGTTCACGTATACCTCAACGGTGTTCCATCCCTCTGGTTCAACAAAAATTTGATGCCTATCTCGTTCCGAAAACCGCTCAATTTTGTCTTCTATAGACGGACAATAGCGCGGCCCTAATCCTTGAATTCTCCCATTGAACATGGGTGACTCGTCGAATCCTGATCTCAGTATATCGTGTACTTTTGGATTTGTATAGGTGATGTGACAACTTCTTTGTTGAAGTAGTCTTGGCGTCTCCAAAAATGAAAACTTAGACGGCTCTTCATCGCCCTTTTGTTCTTCCATTTTTGCATAGTTTAAAGAACGCCCATCCACTCGTGGAGGAGTGCCTGTTTTCATGCGACCACTTTCAAATCCGTATTGATTGAGACATTCTGTGAGCCCCTGCGCAGCATTTTCGCCGCTTCTGCCGCCTCCAAACTGTTTTTGACCTATATGTATCGTTCCGTTTAGAAAGGTTCCGTTAGTGAGGACGACAGCGCGTGATTTGATGCTTAGTCCCATTTTTGTCTTTACCCCCAAAACTTGATGATTTTCTATTATGAGGTCGGTGACCATATCTTGCCAAAAATTCACGTTAGAAATGGACTCTAAGGTCAATCGCCATTCCTCAGCAAAACGCATTCTATCACTTTGGGCTCTAGGGCTCCACATAGCGGGTCCTTTAGAACGGTTTAACATCCTGAACTGAATCATGGTTTTATCGGTGATGATTCCTGAGTAGCCCCCAAGTGCATCTATCTCTCGAATAATTTGACCTTTGGCAACACCACCCATAGCTGGATTACAGGACATTTGAGCAATGGTTTGAAGGTTCATACTTATCAATAGTACTGACGATCCTAGGTTGGCGGCGGCGGCGGCGGCTTCACATCCTGAGTGTCCACCACCAACAACAATAATGTCATAGGTTGAGTCAAACATGAAAAGTCAGTTTGTGAATTGGTTTATATAAAAGTTTTCTTTGTTAGTCATTATTTCTTTTTCTTCAGAAAATTTATCATTGTATCCCAACAAATGCAAAACGCCATGTATCATAACGCGCTTCATTTCCTGTTCTAAAGCAACAGCAAAGGTACTAGCATTTTCTTTGACTCTGTCAACGCTGATAAAAATATCTCCATGAAGGGTGTCATCTTCAGAGTAGTCAAAGGTAATAATATCGGTAAACGTGTCGTGGCGAAGAAAGCGTAAATTCTTTTCGTGTAAATCGGCATCGGTGCAAAAGATGAAGTTTAACTCTTTAATGGTTCTTTCTTCTTTTCTAACCGCTTTTTTTATCCAATCGATATAGTTATGTTCGTCTTTTAGTTGAAAAGTACATTCGAAGTGTATAAAAATATTAGTTTCCATTTTCTTCGAAATAGGTTTGTACTTTTTGTTTGTAAAAAGGAGTAAATGAGGGAGGAATGGTGTTTAGTAATTCTTCTTGCTTTTGTTTCTGTTTTAGATAGTCTTCAAAGGGACTTACTGAGCGTTTGGTCAAATTGTCAATCCATTCTTTAGACTCTCTTTGTTTGTCTTGTTGTCGTTCGATTTCGGCTTTTTCGGCTTCTAGCAGTCGAGTCAAAATACTCTCTTGCCGCTTGATGCTTTCTAGCGTAATATTGTTGTTTATGATATCAACCTCGTTTTCTTCCATCTGTTTGGTCAGTTGGTCGATATTCTTTTTGGCATCGTTATCTCCGCTCATTTCTTTTCTGAGTTCTCCCATTTGTTGGCGAATGAGTTCTTGCTGAGCGGCCAACCTGGCCAACTCTTTGCTTGAGGGGCTACCTTTTCCTTCTTTCTTGTTTTTTAGCATTTGCTTCATTTGATCTTTAATGCTTTGTTGCATTTTTTTCATGCCTTCACCACTTGAGTTTGGTTTGTTGCACATTTTGGAGCTTGGGTTGTTGTCCATATTAGACATGTCCTTTTGCATTTGCTCTAGTGTTTCTGAAAGTAGCAGGGCTAAATTATTAGCGGAAGTCATGGCAAACTGTTGTCTTTCGCTGGCTCGTTCTGATCGTCTTTCAGCCATTTCTTCAAGTGCTTTTCCCATGTTCATGTGTATGGCGTTGATTTCTTGGTTGACTATGGATTGAATTTGGGGTTGTCGTTTGCTTAAAGCAAATAAGCTATCCTCAATAATTTCTGTATCGGACTGAAGTTTGTTTTGAAGTTGTAAATAGTCGAGGTATAAGGGGCTATTCAGGTTAATGCTGTTGATGGATTGTAGAATGTCTTCTTGGTCGATGGAAACGGTAATTAGGTTTTCTAGAATTTGACGAAGCGTTTGCATATCTTCGGACAGTTGTTCTTGTTGTTGCGTGTCCAAAGCGGATTGTAAAGATTGGCTCATTTCTTCCATCTTGTCGGCGGCCTTATTTTGATTTTTGGTCGCTTGTTTGCCCATTTTCTTTTGTAGTTTGTCCAAGCTTTTTTGTATGTTTTCTTTTATTTCTTCTTCTGCGCTTCGGGTGTCGGGAATATCTTGCTTATTTTCGAGTTCTTGGTTGAGCTCACGTGCTTTTTCGATTTCGTTTTGGATGGTTTCAAACTCTTTTTGAATTTCTTGTTGTTTGTCAATTAAGTCTTGGTTTTCTATCTTCTTGTCGGTTTCTTCAGAAAGTGCTTTTTGATCTTGGGCTAATTGGTTAAGCTTGTCGATGTTTTTTTCTAATTTTTGTTGGACTTCCATTTGCTTAAACAGCTCCAGTGTTCGATCCAGTTCTTTTTCAAGATCTTGATCGTTCTTTTGCATGTTCTCTAGAAGTTCTTGAAGGTCTTCTTTTTTTATATCGTCCATCATTTCGTTGAGCTCCTCAAGCATCTGTTGCATTTCCTCATCTATCAAACTGTCAAAAAGCCGTTGTATTTCTTCTTGTTTCTTTAGTAATTCTTCGTTAGGAGATTGAGTTTGATTTTCTTGTTGTTGGTTTAGCTTTTGTTGCTGCTGAATTTGTTCGACTTTTTCTTTCAGTTCTTCTTGCTTTTCAACGACCGATTTTGTTTTTTGTTTGTCTTCCCAACTAAGCTCTTTTTCCTCCAGCATTTGTTGCCTTAACTCTTCTAGATCTTGTTGTATCTCTTCGGCTAGTTTAATGGATTCGTTAATATCGTCTTTAAGCTGATTGTTTTTGCTGTCGGCGATTTGTTCTAACTCTTCGATACTCGCAGATTTTAAGTTAAAAATACTGGATTTGCTAGATTTGTGACCGTTGATAGCATCATTGTCCCACACTTCAAAATAGTAATCGATATTTTGATCAAAACCTAGTCCTAACTCAGAAAAATCATAGTTGACTAAAAAGCCTTGCCTGGAGCTGTTGTTTGCTAACTCTATGTTCTGAGAAACCCATGAATTAGTATCTTCCGAAATTTTGTAATTAAAGGTTAATTTCGTGATGCCATAGTCATCCTCAATCTGACCTTCAAAAAATCGTTGTTTTTCATTGATGCTATCAGCAAATTCCAAGACGTTAATCAAAGGAAATTGGTCGTCAATAACGGTTACGGCATAGCCGATGCTGTCGCCAATAAGGTAGTCGTTTTTGGTGAAAATGCTATAGTCGCTGCTTTCTGAAAATTGACGCCTGTACTGAAATTGATTACTCGTGGTTTGCTCACAGTTTATCACGTCTTCAAAGGACATAAAAACGGATTTAGAGTCTTTGGTTTTGAACACCCACTTGACTTGTGTTCCTTGTGGAACGTTTAAGTTGCCGACATTTTTTAAGAGGTCCTTCTTTTTGTTGATGTAAGTGGGGTATGTTAGTTCAGCTTCAAAGCGTAGCACAACAGGTTTTGGCACCACTTTAAGAGTATACTCACTTGAGTAAAAGCCACTTGCTAAAAATGAAAAATCAATATCGTTCTGAGGGTTTTTGAAGAGGTAAGAAAATTGGCCAGCGTCTTGTTGTCGCATTTGATAGGTATTTCCATTGACCACAAGTTGACTATTCTTTGGGATTTCACTTCCGCTAAAGCTCATTTCGAGTAAAAAATCTTGGCCTTTTACACTTTGTAAGGTTGTATTTTCAACACGAAATTGAAAAGGAGCAAGGGGTAAAAACTCTTTGTTGTAGGAGATAATTCTGTTGGAACTATCCATGATAATGCTTTGGTTTCCAGTAACAAAAAGAAGAGCAATAATCAACAGAGGGGCCAGGGCGTATTTTAGGTAAATTTTATTAGCGTTTAGATCAATGGCTTTAGCAAAAGGAATGGGTTTTAGTTGGTCTATTTTTTGTCGAATACTGGCTTCTACCAGCTCGTTTTCTTCTTGGCTAAGTTGTTGAAGTTGAAGGAGGTTGATTAATTTATCTTGGACTGATGAAAAGTGATTACCGATAATTTTGGCGGCCTCCAGATAGCTTAAAGATTGTCCGATTCTGTAAAGACCAACAATAGGAATAAGAATCCATTTCCAAAAAACAATTAGATTGAACCCCATGAATAACCAAAAGAGAACAAGTCGGCCAGTTTTGTTGAACTGAGCAATATGTTCGGTAAAAGAAAGAAGAATAAAAATGGTTAGAAAAACGGAAACAAAATAGATGCCTCCGCGAATCAAGAGATTTTTGTAATACTTGCTAATAAATTGATCTAACTTGCTAAGTAATTCGCTTCTTTCTTGCATACTACAAAGTTAACATATTTAATTCCAAGACAAAACTCCAAATAGACAAGAAAGCGTATCTTTGATGTCCAAATTTTAAAAAATTAAATGAGTAAGGTAAGAGTAAGGTTTGCCCCAAGCCCCACGGGTCCTCTTCACATGGGTGGAGTAAGAACGGCATTGTACAATTATTTGTTCGCCAAACAACACCAAGGAGAATTCATATTAAGAATTGAAGACACCGATCAAACGCGTTATGTTGAAGGAGCAGAAGATTATATTGTCGAGTCCTTGTCATGGTGTGATATAACATTTGATGAAAGCCCTCAAAAGGGGGGATCTTATGGTCCATATCGTCAATCTGAACGAAAGTCACTATATCGACAATATGCCGATAAGCTGTTAGAAAAAGGACATGCCTATTATGCTTTTGATACGACCGAAGAATTGGATCAAATGCGTGAAAGAATGAAAAAAGCTGGCGTTCCTTCTCCTCAATACAATGCCGTAGTTAGAGACAGCATGCAAAATTCATTATCCTTATCTCAAGATGAAATTAATCAACGACTGGAGCGCGGAGACTCACACGTTATTAGAGCTAAAATGCCACGAAATGAGGAGGTTAGAATACAGGATGAAATTCGTGGCTTGGTGGTGGTCAACACCAATAATTTGGATGATAAAGTATTGTTTAAGTCTGATGGTATGCCCACCTACCATTTGGCTAATGTGGTTGACGATTATCTTATGAAAATTACTCATGTAATTAGAGGCGAAGAGTGGCTTCCATCAGCACCCTTGCACACTTTGTTATATCAATTTTTTGGTTGGGACTGTCCTGTCTTTGCTCACCTACCTCTTATTCTAAAACCAGATGGAAACGGTAAGCTAAGCAAGCGCGATGGCGACCGTTTGGGTTTTCCTGTCTTTCCCCTTCAGTGGAATAACCCACAAACTAAAGAAGTTTCTTCTGGATACAGAGAAGAAGGATATTTTCCTGAGGCATTTACCAATATGTTGGCTTTTTTAGGATGGAATCCAGGTACCGCTCAAGAAGTATTTAGTATGGATCAACTAATACAGACGTTTTCTTTACAACGAGTAGGTAAATCTGGTGCCAAGTTCGATTTCGACAAAACGAAATGGTTTAATCAACAATACTTAAGGAATAAGTCGGGACATACTCTTGCCAAACTAATTCAAGAAGTGGAGCCAAATTCACAATCTATTGATGTTGCCACCTTATCTAGGGTATGTGATCTTATGAAGGAGAGAGCTACCTTTTTAAAAGAATTGTGGTTGAGTAGCTTTTTCTTTTTTGAACGACCAAAACAGTACGACGAGAAGGTCATTCGGAAAAAATGGAATGAAAACGCTTCAAGCATCTTAACAACAGTAGTAAACCAGTTTGAGTCAATGGACGAGTTCAACTCATCAGAAATAGAACAGGAATTTAAGTCACTACTTGAAAAAAATAAGTGGAATTTAGGGCAGGTACTGCCATTGTTTAGGTTGGCCGTCACTGGTTCGGGAAAAGGGCCGTCCATGTTTGAGATTTCGGACTTTTTGGGAAGGGATGAGGTTGTCCTTAGGATTCACCAAGCCATAGAAGAAATATCTTAAATGGGAACTATTTTTGTTAATGATATAAAGGTCTATGCTCATCATGGGTGCATGCCAGAAGAGCGTAGAATTGGTTCGGATTACATTGTAAATATTGAAGTCAAAGCTGATTTATCCAAATCAGCCATCACTGATAATTTAGAGGATACGGTTGATTATGTTTCCATTAACCAAATTGTTAAGGATCAAATGGCTATTTCTAGTAACTTGCTAGAGCACGTTGTACAAAGAATTATAAATGCTATTATTGAAAAACATGACGAAGTTAGGGAGGTTGTGGTTGATGTATCTAAAATTAATCCACCAATCAATGGCGATGTGAAAAGTGTAACGGTAAAACAATCGTTTAAAACCATGCCAATAAAAAAAATTGATTAAATTTGTAACCCATTTTTTGGTTTCGTGGCCGAGTGGCTAGGCAGTGGTCTGCAAAACCATCTACAGCGGTTCGAATCCGCTCGAAACCTCATTTAACCGCAAAAGTTCTTTTGCGGTTTTCTTTTAATAGCAGATTAATTTTTTAACAAAAAAGCGTTAAATTTGCGTACTAAACCTATCAAGTTTTGTTTAAATACGCCCATTTAATAATCTGTTTATTAATTTCTCATCTTGTTTTTTCTCAAGGAGCAAGTCTTGATGGTTATGAAAATATTGTTAGGGTAAATTTTGGTCTTTTACCCTTTGATAATACCGATTTGTTGAGTCCAAATGTTGGAACGTCTTCAACACCTTGCTCAGGATACAGTGACTTCACCATAGGAAATAGCAATTTTACTGATGGTAACACCTTAGATGCTGTATACACAATAGGGGTAGCTAAAACATTAACCTACGAACTTGAAATCGAAGGGGGGTATTGCGATACAGAGCCGACAGTTTCGAATGCAACTAGAGCTGTTAAAGTTTACATTGACTACAATGCCAACAATGATTTCACAGACGCTGGAGAACTAGTTTTTGTATCTGCCCCTTCAAGTAGCACAACACCAACTTTTAACACATCAATCACAATTCCAGCCAACACAGCAACTGGTGAAATTGTAATGAGAATTGTATATGCTAGAGTTGGAGGACTTAGCGGTGCAGGGTTAATTTGGACATTAGATGATTTTTTTGATTGGTCTACTTTTTCATACAATTATGGTGAAGCAGAGGATTACTCTTTGGTAGTAACTGCTTACATAGATTCAGTAGAAAGCGTGAATACGTCTTGTGCCAACACTTCTGATGGTCAAATCACCATACACCCATCTCCATTTGCTAGTACTGATATAGAATATTCCATAAATGGTATTGCTGGCCCATGGACATCGGATTTGGTCTATACTAATCTTCCCGCTGGTAACTATACCGTTTTGGCTAGAGATCCTGCCTTAGCGCCTGATTATGCATATGAAGAGTATGAGGTTGAAATAGAGTCCGCCTCTGAAATTACTTTAAATGCACAAATTGTCTCAAACTATAATGGTTATTCAATAAGTTGCTCAGGCTTGTCTGACGGAGCTGTTAATTTGTTAGCTTCAGGAGGAGAGGGCTCCTCTTTTACTTATCAGTATACTAGTTTTTCTGATCCCACACCTATCGTTACTCCAAATTTAGTTATGGGCTTGTCGTTAGATACGTATACCTTTTCTGCTACCAATGACTTAGGATGTGCTTCCAACTCTGTTGAAATCACACTTTCCGAGCCACCACCAATTAATATTTCAAATATTATTGAAACAAACTCTATAAGTTGCTTGGACAGTTGTGATGGCGAAATTTCAGTTATAGCTTCAGGAGGTACGCCACCTTTAAACTATACTTTTTCCGGTGTGGATTATGGCACTAGCAATATAGCAACAAACTTGTGTCAAGGATCTATTAGCGTGTTGGTTGGAGACGCGAACGATTGTAGTTTACAATTAAATAGTTTTATTGGTGAGCCCGCCGCTGTAGAAGTAACAGCTGTTTCAGTCTCAGACTATTTAGGATACGACTTAAGTTGTCCAACCAGTTCAGATGGTATCATCGAAGTTTCAATAACAGGAGGAACAGGGAATTATCAATTT
>CAXDOW010000031.1:0-18417 GCA_963991165.1 uncultured Flavobacteriales bacterium
ATTTATTAATTGAAGGTCTTCCTTTGCCTTTTCTGTCAATTTTTTATTTACCAAAACCGTCTTCTTGTAAAGATTCTGTTGAGCATAAATATAATGTAAAATGCGCTAACCAAAAATTCAAAAACAGGAAAGAGGTAAATGAGATCAAACTCATCTATTTTTTTTAATACTGGTCGAGCTATTACTAATTGAACAAGTAATCGAACCGCAAATAAAATTAAAGCAAATATGACAAAATCACTTAAAAATAAAAGCACAATAAAGAGCAGCCAAAAACCTATCTGACTACTTGACCATAAGCCCAACATCCATTGATGGTACGGTGAGTAATAAATGCCTGTGGTCAAATGCCTTGTTTTTTGTCGTATCCAAGAAGAAACCGTAGTTTTTGGTTCCGAAAGTGTATGTGCACTAGCCATCAGACTTATGGCTGTATTGCTGGACGTACTGACTTCTTTCACAAATAAGTCGTCATCACCAGAAGCAATATGAAGGTGAGAAGCAAAGCCTTTATTGTCGAAAAATAAAGATTTTTTATAGGCCAAATTTCTCCCAACTCCCATGTATGCCTTTCCTCTCAAAGCAAATGAAAAATACTGTAAAGCAACCAGAAAGGTATCAAAACGAATCAATTTGTTGAGAAGTCCTTTTTTCTTATAATATCCACCATAACCCAACACCATGTCTTTTCGATTAAAATGCTGAACCATGGATTGTATCCAATACTTATCTTTTGGAAGACAATCGGCGTCAGTGAGTAACAAATAGTCGTATTTGGAAGCTTTTATTCCTAATGTTAAAGCAAATTTTTTACCCAACCCCTTTTTAATGTCGTTGGTGATA
The DNA here is from genome assembly GCA_963991165.1 of uncultured Flavobacteriales bacterium. Lineage (GTDB taxonomy): Bacteria > Bacteroidota > Bacteroidia > Flavobacteriales > UBA7312. The sequence goes on from CAXDOW010000031.1 coordinate 844, forward strand.
TTGACTATTTTTATCTTGGGATGATGCTCCCATTGCTTAAATATGAAAGGAGTATCGTCAGTGGACTGATCGTTTACTAATACAATTTCATAAGTTGCATAGTCTTGTTGTAATAATTGTTCTATTAACTGTTGCCAATACTGAGCTTCATTGTAACCACAGATAACTATGGATATTGGTTCTTGAAATTGTTCCCTATATTCCTTATGGGTGGACAAGGGTAGAAATATGAACAGGTAAAAGTAAATCTGCACAAGAACAATCAGCGAAAAAAACAGGAAAATATAAAACGCCAAGCCAAACATCCTACAATGATACAATAATTGAGATGAATGGTTAATGTATTTTTGAGTCTAGCTTATGGTTTTTAAAAGGCATTGATTAATAATATACGGACTTGACTATCTTTGGCAAAAATTAGTGAATGAAATTTAAGCTACTAAAAACCGATGAATCGTCCAGAGCACGATTGGGCCAACTGACTACGGCTCATGGTTCTATAGAAACTCCCATCTTTATGCCTGTTGGAACGGCCGCTACCGTAAAAGGGGTTCATCAGCACGAGATAGAGCACGATACTCAAGCTCATATCATTCTTGGCAACACTTATCATTTATATTTACGTCCTGGATTGGAGGTATTAGAAAAAGCTGGTGGTTTGCATCACTTTATGAATTGGCAAAAACCTATTCTGACTGACAGTGGAGGCTATCAAGTTTACTCGCTATCAGGTCAACGAAAAATTAAAGAAGAAGGCGTTAAGTTTCAGTCTCATATTGATGGCTCATACCATCTTTTTACCCCCGAAAATGTGATGGATATTCAACGTACTATTGGTGCGGATATCATTATGGCATTTGACGAATGCACCCCCTATCCTTGTGATTATAATTATGCCAAAAAATCTATGCACATGACCCATCGTTGGTTAAAACGCTGTTGCCAACAGTTTGACACCACCCAAGGCAAGTACGGATATGAACAGAGTTTATTTCCGATTGTTCAGGGAAGTGTTTACAAAGATTTAAGAAAACAATCGGCAGAACAAATTGCCTCCTTTGATAGAGAAGGAAATGCCATTGGTGGGTTGTCTGTTGGCGAGCCACACGATTTGATGTACGAAATGACCGATATTGTTTGTCAAGTCCTCCCTGGCGACAAACCACGCTATTTGATGGGGGTTGGCACGCCAACTAATTTGCTCGAAAACGTAGCTTTGGGGGTCGATATGTTCGATTGTGTTATGCCCACTAGAAATGCTCGAAACGGTATGTTGTTTACCAGTCAGGGAACCATCAATATTAAGAATAAAAAATGGGCTGACGACTTTTCTGTCATAGACGAACACGGAACCTCATTTGTCGACTCGTTTTATACTAAAGCTTATTTACGACACCTATTCTCGGTCAACGAATTGTTAGGCAAGCAAATTGCCACTCTACACAATATTCGCTTTTATCTTTGGTTAATGGAAGAAGCACGACAACATATTCGTGAAGGGACGTTTACTAATTGGAAAAATTCGATGGTAACAAAACTAGACAGACGTTTGTAAATGCAAAAATTAGACTGGTATATCATGAAGAAATTTTTAGGGACATTTTTTTTCTCTATTTCTCTGATACTATTGGTGGTAGTGGTGTTTGATTTTTCTGAAAAAATTGACGACTTCATCGAAAAGTCAGCTCCTGTCAAAGATATCCTGTTTAGCTATTACCTCAATTTTATCCCCTACTTTGGTAACCTTTTTAGTCCATTATTTACCTTTGTAGCAGTAGTATTTTTTACTTCGAAAATGGCTAGTAATACTGAAATTATTTCCATACTAGCTAGTGGAGTTAGCTTTAATAGAATGTTACGCCCTTTTTTAATCTCGGCAGCGACCTTGGCCGTCTTATCTTTTGTACTAGGAAATTTTATCATTCCGCCAGCCAATGAAAACCGATTGCAATTCGAAAATACCTACATAAAGAACCCCTACCAAAACAGGGATAAAGATATTCATATGCAAATTAGCCCAGGAGAATTTATCTATGTTCAATCCTACAACACTAAACGAAATATTGGCTATCGATTTTCATTAGAAAAATTCGACAATCAGGAGTTAAAAGAAAAACTAATCACGAACTATGTTCAGTGGAACGAAGGTACCAAAAACTGGACAGCTTATGATTACTTTAAACGTAGTATTAACTATCTTAACGAAGAAATAGAACAAGGGGATTCGTTGACACTTACTATCAATCTATCGCCTGACGACTTCAACCAACGCAGAAGCAATGTTGAAACTATGAATTTTTTTCAACTAAATAACTTTATCAGAGAAGAAAAACTAAAGGGGTCAAAACATTTAGTTTTTCATATTATTGAACAACAAAAACGTTTTGCGTTTCCATTTGCAACCATCGTACTGACATTAGTGGCAGTAGCTATGGCCTCACGAAAAATTAGAGGCGGTATTGGACTTCACTTGGGTTTGGGATTGCTTATTTGTTTCGCCTACATCCTTTTTATGCAAGTATCCACCACTTTTGCTACCAATGGCGATTTATCACCTGTTTTGGCGGTTTGGATACCTAATTTTTTATTTACCATTTTGGGCATTTACCTACTTAAAAAGGCCCCTAAATAGATTTTGCTTCGTTCCACCAAACGTCCATTTCTGAAAGTGACAAATTAGAGATATCAAGTCCTTTTTGTGCTATCTTTTTTTCCATATACTGAAACCGTTTAACAAATTTTTTGTTTGTTTTTTCTAAGGCATCTTCTGGATTGACAGATATAAAGCGAGCGTAGTTTATCAAAGAAAACAACAAATCACCAAACTCTTCCTGGGTATTTTCCACATGTCCGTTTTGTACTTCATACTTAAGTTCTTCCATCTCCTCCTGTACTTTTTGCCACACCTGTTTTTGATCATCCCAATCGAAGCCCACTCCACGTGCTTTTTCTTGTATTCGGATGGCTTTAACCATTGCTGGTAATGAGGTTGGAACACCTTCCAACACTGATTGTTTTCCTTCCTTTAACTTTAATTTTTCCCAATTGGCCTTAACTTCTTCCTCATTCTGTACTTCTACATCTCCATAAATATGTGGATGTCGATGAACTAGCTTGTCACAAATTCCATGGAGAACGTCAGTAATGTCAAAAGATTTACTTTCAGATGCAATTTTGGCGTAAAAAACCAAATGAAGCATGATGTCGCCCAGTTCTTTTTTAATTTCTTGCATGTCCTTTTCAACTATGGCATCGGATAATTCATAAATTTCTTCTATTGTCAGATATCGTAAACTGTCTATTGTTTGCTTTTTGTCCCATGGGCATTTTTCTCGAAGATCATCCATGATGTTCAAGAGGCGTTCAAAAGCAAGTAGTCGTGCGTCCATTTTTTTGTCAATTTTTTACAAAAGTAGCACATCAAATTCATACCTTTGCAACTAATCATTACAGAAATGGAAGTTTTTCTTTTAGCAACTTTTTTGTTAGCCATTGGCATGGCAGGTATTGCCATTAAAATTTTGGTAAAAAAAGATGGTAAGTTTTCTGGAACGTGTGCTAGTAATAGCCCATTCTTAAATAAAGACGGAGAAAATTGTGGTTTTTGTGGAGCCACACCAGAAGAACAATGTAAAAAGGAAACGGTCTCTAATTGATAATCATTTCTTCAAAACCCTCCGAATACCAAGTCTGCCATTCCATATCGTCGTTGGTGTAAATCAACATACATTCAATGTCATTGCGAGATGCTAAAAACTGTTGAGTCTCTTCCACTCCCATAACCATAAAGGCAGTAGCATAAGCATCGGCCATCATGCATTGGTCGGTAATGACCGTTGCACTCAATAAGGAATGATTGACAGGAAATCCCGTCTTTGGATGAATAGTATGTGAATATAACTTTCCATCTTTTTCATAAAACCGTCTGTAATTTCCTGATGTTGCCAACGATTGGTGATGTAAAGTGACTTTAACTTGAAAACGATCATTCTTATTTATGTCATTAGTCGGCTTATCGATCCCTACAATCCATTTTTTCCCTCTAGAACTAAGTCCACTTGCTCGAAGTTCTCCTCCGACTTCTACAAGGTAGTCCGAGATGTGTTTTGATTCTAAAAAACGAGCTATCACATCAACGGTATATCCTTGTGCTATGGCATTAAAATCAAACGATAATTGCTGAGAGTTTGATATCAAACTATCATTGTTTAGAAATACTTTTTTATACCCTACTTGTTGTGTTAATTGAACGATTTGTAAGGAGTCTATATTCTGTTGGACTTTGTCGGGACCAAATCCCCAGGCACGAACCAAAGGAGCCACAGTACAGTCAAACAAGCCATTCGTTTGTGACGAAACAACTTGTGAGGCCTTGAACACGTTAACAAAGTGATTATCAAGAACAACTGTTGTATCTCCATTATTGACATGGCTAATAATAGAATAAGGAACATAGGTAGAAAGCGAACTATCGATTTCTAAAAATAAGCTGTCTATTTGATGATGATAATCCTTAGCAGAATCGCTCATATATTTGATACTATAAGAAGTACCTTGAGCAAAACCAAAATTTGAAACCAACGATTGTCTATTGCTTTCACAAGAAAGAAAGAAAATAGAACATAGAATAAAGGCGTATTTCATTTTGCAAAATTATACATTTGTAAGATTAAAAAATAGTTATTGACATGAAAATTGAAGCAAATTCAGTAGAAGAATATTTCCAAAATATTTCTGATGAAAGAAAACAAGCTATGACCAAGCTTAGAAATATTATCAATAGTAACCTTCCTGATGGTTATAAAGAAGTATTAGGTTACGGTATGCCGAGTTGGGTGGTGCCACACACTTTATATCCGGCTGGTTATCATTGTACCCCACAATTACCACTTCCTTTTATGAGTTTGGCCTCCCAAAAACGATTCATTGGCCTATACCATATGGGTATTTATTCTGATAACAAATTACTCGATTGGTGGAAAACTCACTATTACCAACATTGCACCAAAAAATTAGACATGGGAAAAAGCTGTATTAGACTCAAGTATTTGGACGATATTCCATTTGAATTAATAGCCGAATTATGTCAAAAAATACCAGTAGACAAATGGATTGACACGTACGAGAGTAGCGTGAAGAATCAACGAAAAAGTTAAGAAAAGTCGAAAAAACTTAAAAAAAGAGTAGTTTGTTTATTAACCACCAAAGTCGTCGAAACGAACGTTTTCATCAGGAATACCCCAATCATCAGCCATTTTCAATACAGCTTGATTCATCAAAGGAGGCCCACAGAAGTACAATTCTATGTCTTCTGGAGCTTCGTGCTTACTCAAATATTCATCGATAACGGCTTGGTGAACAAAGCCCAAAAAGCCATCGCCTTCTTTATCATTTAAATCTTTCTTGACCTTCCATTTGTCTTCTTCCATTGGCTCTGAAAGGACTATGTTGAAAGTAAAGTTAGGAAACTCCTTTTCTAAAGAATAAAAATGATCTAAATAGAATAATTCTCTGCGAGAACGACCTCCATACCAAAAAGATACTTTTCGACCAGTTTTAAGAGTTTTGAATAGTTCGTAGAGATGCGAACGCATAGGTGCCATTCCAGCCCCACCACCAATATACAACATTTCAGCATCCGATTCATTAATGAAAAATTCACCATAAGGGCCAGAAATCGTTACTTTATCACCAGCTTTTCGACTAAATATGTATGTCGACGCAATACCCGGATTTACATCCATCCATTCATTCTTGGCTCTATCCCAAGGAGGAGTAGCTATTCGTACGTTCAACATTACTTTTCTGCCTTCCGCAGGATAGGATGCCATAGAGTAGGCTCGAACTATTTCTTCGTCATTTTTCATTTTTAGTGGCCACAAACCGAATTTATCCCACTCTAATTTAAACTTTTCAATGTTATCTGGGTGTTCTTGAGGATGAGCAGAAATATCGATGTCTTCATAGTTGACTTCACAATCTGGAATCTCAATTTGAATGTATCCCCCTGCCTTGTAAGGCATATCTTCAGGTATTTCAACTATGAATTCTTTGATGAAAGAGGCTACATTATAGTTAGACACAACAGTAGCTTCCCATTTTTTAACTCCAAATACCTCCTCAGGAATACTAATCTCCATATCTTCTTTGACCTTCACTTGACAGCCTAGTCGATAATCTTCAGAAATCTCTTTCTTAGAAAAATGGGGTTCTTCAGTGGGTAAAATACTACCGCCACCAGAATGAACTTGACAGGTACATTGAATACAAGTTCCACCACCCCCGCAAGCAGAGGGTAAAAAAATACCTTCATTACTTAGAGTTGTCAGCAAAGTAGAACCACCATCTACTTCAATTTCTTTCTCGCCGTTGATTAAAATTTTCACTTTACCTGCTGGCATTAATTTAGCTTTTGCAAACAGTAAAATACTGACCAATGCCAAAATCATAAACAAGAAAATGGCGATACTTGAAACTATTGTTGTTGTACTTAAAACTATCATTAAAGTCTGTATTTCAAATTATAATTTAATTCCCATAAAACTCATAAAAGCAATCCCCATCAAGCCAGTTATGATAAAGGTAATTCCCAATCCTCTCAAAGGACCTGGAACAAGAGAATATCTAATTTTTTCTCTAATAGCAGCAATGGCCACAATGGCTAAAAACCAACCGACCCCTGAACCTAAACCAAATACGGTGGCTTCAACAATGGAGTTGTAAGCTCTTTCTTGCATGAACAAGGAACCTCCAAGTATCGCACAATTAACCGCTATTAATGGAAGAAAAATACCTAGGGAACCATACAAAGAGGGTGAGAACTTTTCGACAATCATTTCAACTAATTGCACCATGGAAGCAATAACCGCAATAAACATGATAAAACTCAAAAAACTTAAATCTATATCAGCAAAGGAGTCGCTTAACCATACTAAAGCTCCTTGTTTTAGCACGTAATTCTCTAACAAATAATTGATTGGAATAGTAAATGCCAACACAAAAATAACGGCAAAACCCATTCCCACAGAGGTTTTTACTGTTTTCGATACGGCTAGATAAGAGCACATACCTAAAAAGTAGGCAAATATCATGTTGTCAATGAAGATAGACTTAATGAAAATGTTAACTAATTCTTGCATATTCTAAGTATTTAGGATTCTATTAAATCTCTATTTTTCATTCGTTGTATCCAAATAATGATACCAACTGTAACTAAGGCCATAGGAGGTAAAATCATCATTCCATTATTGGCGTAACCAAGTTCGTACAGTCCCAATTTTTCTAGAACTGGATAGCCATACAAAGTTCCTGCACCAAGCAGTTCTCTAAAAAATGCCACCGCTATTAATATCCAACCATATCCAAAGGCATTACCCAGTCCATCAAGAAAAGATTTCCAAGGTTTATTGCCCAATGCGAAAGCTTCAAGACGTCCCATAATGATGCAGTTGGTAATGATAAGACCAACAAAAACGGACAATTCTTTACTAACGTCATATACAAAAGCTCTTAACACTTGATCTACCAAAATAACCAAGGAGGCAATGACCACCAATTGCACAATAATTCGTATTCGTGATGGTATTAAGTTACGCATAAGTGATACCACCACATTAGCAACCGACATTACTACAATTACTGAAATAGCCATCACAACGGCAGGTTTAAGTTGTACTGTTATAGCTAAAGCCGAACAAATTCCTAGAACTTGTGTGGTGACAGGATTATTGTCGTTTAATGGGTCGGTTATTAATTTTCTGTTTTTGGTAGAAAATAAGGATTCTTTCTTCTTACTCATTATCTTAGGTAATTTAAGGTGTATGCGGTGGAAGTACTGTCCATTAATAAAGTATCCACTGCAGACTCTAGGGTATTATTTCTTTTTTCGATGAGAAATGGCAGATAGTTGGAAAGTCGCTCATCTAACATATCAGACACTCCATCAGCCGTAATGGTTCCTCCGGAGATACCATCAACAGCGTGTAAATCATCGGGTTTAGCGCCACCTTTAACGACTTTAATAGATTTGAATTCAGCTCCATCAAATATTTGTTTGCCGATAAATGGTTCTTGAAACCAACTTAATGAAATTTCCGCACCCAAACCAGGTGTTTCACTTTTGTGATCAAAAACAGCTCCTGAAACAGTACTCATATCATCGTTTAACGCTATGAAACCCCAAATTGGACCCCATAATCCTTTGCCTCTGAGAGGAATAATGTATGAAGTAGTCCCTTCATCTTGACTTTCAAAAATTGGAAAAACTTGACTTTCTTTACTTTTCTTGAGTTCTTTTCCAAGATCGATTGTAAAGGCATCGCCTTCAACTAATTCACCATTCATATTGATGACATAAGAATCAGTAATTTTTTCTTTGTACACCTTGGCCGCTTCTTCTCTACTGACTTCTATTCCAAGGGTGGACAGAATATTTTGTTTTTTCTCAGCCTCAACGTTTTTGTCTTGTAGTGGTTTCAAACTGATGGCCGCTACAGAAAGTAATGATGCTACTATAAGCACCATAACGGCCGCAAAACCAAAGATGTAGGTATTTTTATTAACATCCATTTTATATCGTTTTTAGTCGTTTTAGTCGTTTATTGATATTGGCCTGGACAACATAGTGATCGATGAGCGGTGCAAAAATATTCATGAGAAGAATAGCTAACATCATCCCTTCTGGATAGGCCGGATTGAACACACGGATAAGAATGGCAAATACGCCTATTAAAAATCCATAAATGTACTTTCCAATGTTGGTTTGGGAACCCGTTACTGGATCGGTAGCCATAAAGACTGCTCCAAAAGCAAAACTACCAATGATGAGATGAATCTCTGCTGGAGTGGTCATCAATTCGTTGGCTCCCCACAAATTAAACAGAGAGGCCATCAAAAAACCACCTACAAAAGTAGATAAGATAATTCTCCAACTTCCAATGCCTGTGGCTATAAGTATAAGTGCGCCGAGCATAATGGCAATAAAAGACGTTTCGCCAACTGAACCAGGAATACCACCGATCATCATATCCATAGAACTCCAATTAAGAGATTGCCAACTGCTAGAGGCAGCTAACTCCCCCAATATGGTAGAACCCGAATGACCATCAACCATAGCTTTGTGGACCCATACTTTATCTCCCGACATAAATATAGGATAAGCAAAAAATAAGAAAGCACGTGCGGTTAAGGCAGGGTTCAGAATATTCATTCCTGTACCTCCGAATACTTCCTTGCCAATGACGACAGCAAAAATTACGGAAATAGCTAGCATCCAAAGTGGCACATCAATAGGCATGGTTAAAGGTATTAACAAGCCTGTTACTAAATACCCTTCATTAACCGAGTGACCTCTATATATAGCAAAAGCAAATTCGACTGCTAAACCAACTCCATAGGAGACGATTATAAGAGGCATAAATTTCCAAAATCCAAACATGAAATTTTCAAATAGAGTAGCTGTTTCTCCAATGGCCAAGTGGTATTGATAGCCCACATTCCACATACCAAACAACATGCATGGAATTAGTGCAATAATGACTAAGAACATGGTTCTTTTTAAATCAATGGCGTCTCTAATGTGTGCTCCCTTGTGTGTAGTATGGTTGGGAACAAACAAAAACGTTTCAAAGGCATCGTATGCCGGATACATCTTTTCCAGTTTGCCTCCTTTTTCAAAATGAGGCTTGACTGCTTCTAATAAATTTTTAAACAATTTCATGATTAACTACATTCTTTTTTTATCAAATCTAACCCCTCGCGAATGATGCTTTGCACTTCCATTTTAGAAGTACATACAAATTCGCACAAGGCCACATCTTCTGGTGATATTTCATAAATTCCTAATTGCTCCATTTGGTCAATGTCTTGAATCAAACATGCCTTTATTAATTGCATTGGGTAGATATCCATTGGGAGTACTTTTTCGTACTGTCCAGTTACTACATACGCTCTTTCTTCGCCGTTGTAGTTGGTGTTAAGAGCATATTTTTTAGATGGAAAAAGCCACGAAAAATAAGACTTTGACATGGAAAACTTGTTAAGGTTTGGCGATAACCATCCCAAAAAATCTTGTTGATTTCCTTCCTCCAGTACTGTAATCTGAGAGTCATAGAATCCAAGACAACCATCTTGTTCAATTTGAGTGCCAGTTAGGGCATTTCCACTAATAAATCGATTGTTATTGCCGATGATGGCATTTTCAGCCAGCATATTTTTAATAGAAGCACCAGAAATAGTTCTATAGTAACGTGGTTTTTCGACCTGTGGACCAGTAAGGGCCACTATTCTTGACACATCGTACTTGCCGTCTGAAAATAATCGAGATATTGTCAACACATCTTGTGGGTATAAGTACCACACCACATCGCCTTTGTTGATGGGGTCAATGTGATGAATTTGAACGCCCACATTACCTGCTGGGTGAACGCCCATTATTCTATTCACACTTACTCCCTCGCAGGATGTAAAGACTTTTGAAGGGTTTGTGTTTCCATCGACGTTCAAGTGAACTAGGCCATCTGTTAGTTTTTTGAGAATGTCAATTCCTTTTTGGAACTCTTCATCTAAGCCGTGAACAACAAAGTCGTTATCCGGAGCCAAAGGAGCAGTATTGAAAGTAGAAATAAAAATTGCTTTAGGAGTATCCTCAGGATTGGCGATAATGTCAAAAGGTTTTTGACGGATAAAGGGCCACACCCCACTTTTCAAAAGTAAATCAATAATATCGCTTCTAGAAGATTCGTTTGGTGAGCTAAATTTCTCATAGCTGATTTCGCTATCAGCTTTCAATCTAATCTCCATAATTTTTCGTTTTGCACCACGAACTATCGATTCAACCGTACCACTCACTGGCGATGAAAAACGAATGCTATCATTGTATTTATCGAAAAAAAGACACGTACCAGCATTAACCTTGTCACCTTCTTTGACCGCAAGTTTAGGGGTCAAACCATGAAAGTCTGTGGGTTTCAAACAAAATAATTCGGATTGTGGAATGCTGGCATATACCTTGTCGGCCTCTCCTTTGAGTGTAATTTTTAGGCCTTTTTTAAGTCTGATATCTTTTGACATCCTTCTGTAATAAAATTATGAATTTACGAAGCAAAAATATACATTTGTGTCAAACTACAACGCCTAAATATTCATAAGAATTTTTAATTTATACTAATTCTAAATAATAACCACTTAACAAATGCTAGAGTCTTCTTTCAGCTACTTTTTTCACACTAAAATGACTTGTTTGTTAAAAAAAAATGCTTCCGTTTTTTTTGTTTTCATGCTTTTTTTGGTCAGTTGTAATAATTCTAAGAAAATAACCACCTCTGAAGTTTCTGTAAGCTCAGAAAAAACTGATACTTTGACACAAGATAACATGCCCTCCAATGCGGATGATGTGGTTGTCGAAGAGAGTATTCAAAATAGAATTTACAGTCCTAGCATAAAATCCGTATTTCTCTATCCTCAGGGGGTTGAGTTAGGCAATCCGCTCATTCACCTTTCATCTCAGGAGAAACTACTCTTACAATTTGACGACTTGTCAGAAAACCCCAAAAACTTCTATTACACTTACATACACTGTAACGCCGATTGGACGCCATCAGATTTACTCCAAAATGAGTATTTAGAAGGCTTTTTTGAAGAACCTATTTTGAATTATCAATTTTCTTTCAACACCATTCAAAACTACATACATTACAGTACGAGCATTCCTAGCCAAAGTATGAAACCGTTACTTTCTGGCAATTATCAACTTATTGTTTACGAAGAAGGCCAAAGAGACAACCCCATATTAAGTAAACGCTTTATGGTGTTAGAAGAATTAGTAAACCTGCTTGGATCGGTCAAACGAGCCACAGATTTAAACCAAAGAAATTATCAACATGAAATCGATTTTAGCATTCATCATCCAGGATATGAAATAGACAATCCTTTTGGCGATATTAGTGTTGTCATTTCTCAAAATGGCCGTTGGGATAACGCCATTTCGGGCCTTCAACCTGTTTTTGTCAAAGACCAAGAAATTGTCTATGACTACGAAGAAGAGAATTGTTTTGACGCTGGTAACGAATACCGTTTTTTTGAATTTCAAAGTTTGAGATACATTTCAGAACGACTAGCCAACATTGACTTTGTCAACGATACCAATATTGTTGTACTAAAAACCGACTACCCCCGCCCTTTTCAGCGCTACTCAAGTTTAGTTCAAGATATCAATGGGCGGTGTTTGGTTCGCGTTCAAGAAGGTAGTCAAGACCAAACGGAAGCCGATTATGCTATCGTTCGATTTAGTTTGCCATACGAGCACGAAATTACTCATGGCCATCTTTTCATCTTTGGGCAAATTAGCGATTATGGCTTTCCCTCAACCCACCAAATGAAATACAATCCCACACTCAAGCAATATGAAGGTGAAATTTATCTCAAACAAGGGTATTACAACTATGAGTATGTCTTAAAAAAGCACGATGGACAAACGCTCAATCGTTTTATTGAAGGCACTCATTATCAAACTATTAATGATTATTTCATTTATATTTATCACCGTCCTAGCGGGGAACAATTTGATCAATTAATAGGTTTTAAAAAACTCACTTCAAAAGACTTGTTATGATGTGATTAATGGTCTAAATTTGTCACCAAATTAAATTAAAGTAAACACTATGTCCAACGGTTTTTTCAATGTACCTGTCGCTACCAATGAGCCCGTCAAATCGTACGAGCCCAACAGTTCAGAAAGAGAAGAATTACTAAACACCTACAAAGAAATGTATAACTCCAAGGTCGATGTACCACTTTACATTGGCGGACAAGAAATACATACATCAGAAACAAAAGGTATATTTCCACCTCACGACCATCAACATCAATTGGGTCAATATAGTGTGGCTAGCAGTGACCATATACACCAAGCCATCGATGCGGCCTTAAAAGCTAGAGAACAATGGGCCGCCATGCCATGGCACCAAAGAGTATCTATCTTTTTGAAAGCTGCTGAATTACTAGCCGGGCCATTCAGAGCTAAAATCAACGCTGCCACCATGTTGGCACAGTCTAAAAATGTGTTTCAAGCAGAAATAGATGCTGCCTGCGAACTCATCGACTTCTTCAAATTCAATGCTGAATATGTCTCACAATTGTATAGCGAACAACCTGAATCCGCATCAGGAATGTGGAATCGATTAGAACACCGACCATTGGAAGGATTTGTTCTTGCTATCACCCCATTTAATTTTACTTCTATTTGTGCCAATTTGTGTGCTGCACCAGCCATATTGGGCAATGTAGTAGTATGGAAACCAGCAGGAACACAAGTTTATTCTGCCAAGGTAATTATGGATTTATTTAAAGCAGCTGGCCTTCCCGATGGCGTTATCAACTTAGTTCCCTCAAGTGGACCCGTTATTGGTGACGTAGTGTTTAATCACAAAGATTTTGCCGGCTTACATTTTACTGGATCTACAGGCGTATTCAGAAACTTATGGAAAACCATTGGCAACAACATTGCCAATTACAGAAGTTACCCAAGAATAGTCGGTGAAACAGGAGGAAAAGACTTCATTGTGGCTCACGAATCAGCCGTAGCCGCTGAAGTAGCAACTGGAATTTCAAGAGGTGCCTTCGAATATCAAGGTCAGAAATGCTCTGCCGCTTCTAGGGCCTATATCCCTTCCAATATTTGGGATGAGGTAAAGGCACAAATTGTAGCCGACACCAAATCCTTTAAAATGGGAAGCCCAGAAGACCCATCTAACTTCATCAATGCCGTTATTGATGAAAAGGCCTTCGATAAAATTGCAGAATACATTGACTTCATAAAAGAGCAATCGGATGCTGAAATAATAGCTGGTGGTGGTTACGATAAATCAAAAGGATATTTCATTGAACCAACCGTTGTAGTCACTACAAATCCGACATTTCGAACCATGTGTGAAGAAATTTTCGGACCCGTCATTACGATTTACGTCTATGATCCAAAAGATTGGCACGATACCTTACAATTAGTGGATTCTACTAGCGAATACGCTTTAACAGGTGCTATCTTCTCCACTGATCGATACGCCATTGAAGAGGCCTCTAAAGCATTAGAAAATGCCGCCGGAAACTTCTACATCAATGACAAGCCCACCGGTGCTGTTGTCGGTCAACAACCTTTTGGTGGAGCTCGTGGATCAGGTACCAACGATAAAGCTGGATCCATATTAAATCTGTTGAGATGGGTATCGCCTCGGACCATCAAAGAAACTTTTGTTCCTGCGCAAGACTACAAGTATCCATTTTTAGGATAATTTAAGGAGCGTTGAAGCATACATTCAACGCTTTTTCATACTTTTACATGTATCATGCTAAGAGAGTTCTACGATAAATTACCGCCTATCATCAAAAACAAGTTCGTAGTGGTGACCGTATTTCTGTTGATTTGGGTGGCCTTTTTCGACTCCAATAATTGGATAAAGCAATACCGACTTAAATCAGAAATTAAAGAATTACAGCAACAAAAGAAATACTATCAGGAAGAAATCAAAAAAGACAGTATTACCTTGTTCGATTTGACCAACAATGAGGAGACACAAGAAAAATTTGCTCGTGAAACCTATTTCATGAAAAAAGAAAATGAAGATGTCATCATAATTATTGAAGAAGATGAGTAAACTTTTTTCAGATTTCGATCCAATGACCACTTCAGAGTGGAAACAAAAATTAGCAGCCGATCTCAAAGGAAAAACATTTGATGACCTTACCGATTCTGATGGCACACTCCCCTTTTATCATAGCGATGCTCATCTTCACTACAAACCATTGGCCATGACTAACGGTTGGGAATCTGTACAGTGGATAGACGGCAGTGATCCAAAAAAAGGCAATCGGCAAGCACTAGAAGCACTACAAAACGGCATGACCGCTTTGTGCTTTTCTAAACCAACAGATTTAAAGGTACTGTTGAAAGACATACTCATTCAACATATTCGTGTAGATTTTGAAAATTATGACATCGGTGCTATACGGGAGTTCGAACAAGTGGTACACCAACGACAGCTCAAGCTAGACGATATACAAGGGGCATTGCATGGACAAGAAGAAAAAGGAATATTACCAAACTACACTTACCACACCGTCTTTGTAAATGACATTTATCAGGCCATAGAAGAAGGCCAAAACAACTCACAATACATCTTTACCATTGGCAGTGATTTTTTCAAAGAAATTGCCAAAATGAGGGCTTTTCGTAGTCTTTTCGAAAACCAACATCAAGCACTACCATATATTTTAGCACAAAGCAGTTTATCCAACAAAGACAGTCTTCAGCCCTACACTAATTTACTAGGCACTACTACGGAAAGCATGTCTGCTATATTGGGAGGTTGCGACGCCCTCATGATACGTCCTTACAACCAATCCTTTGAGGAAGCCAACGACTTCTCTCACCGTTTGGCACGCAATCAACACCATCTGTTGAGGGAAGAGAGCTTTTTGGACAAAGTCTCCGATCCGGCCGCTGGAAGCTACTACATCGAAGCATTGACGCAAAACGTTTTAACACAAAAGCGTACGGATACCGATTTGGTCAAACACCAAACCACCACATGGAAAACTGCCGAACAAATAGAAGTCAAGTCGCAATACAGCTATGAAGACCTCAAAGACGTTGAACACTTGGGTTTTGGTGCGGGCAAAGCACCCTATTTAAGAGGTCCCTACTCTAGTATGTACGTCAGTCGTCCATGGACCATTCGCCAATATGCTGGTTTCTCTACTGCTGAAGAATCCAACGCTTTTTACCGTCGCAATTTGGCTGCCGGACAAAAAGGACTATCCGTAGCTTTTGACCTAGCCACCCACCGAGGATACGACTCCGATCACCAACGTGTTGTAGGCGATGTGGGAAAGGCAGGGGTAGCCATAGATTCAGTCCAGGATATGAATATTTTGTTTGATGGTATTCCACTAGATAACATGTCGGTGTCTATGACAATGAATGGAGCCGTCTTACCCATTATGGCCTTTTACATCGTGGCGGCCGAACAACAAGGCGTGGATAAAAAAGACCTTTCAGGAACCATTCAAAACGATATCCTCAAAGAGTTCATGGTACGCAATACCTATATTTATCCGCCTCAACCTTCCATGCGTATCATTTCCGATATTTTTGAATATACCGCCCAGCACATGCCCAAATTCAACAGCATTAGTATTTCGGGCTATCACATGCAAGAAGCTGGTGCCACGGCCGATATTGAATTAGCTTATACCCTCGCTGACGGTCTAGAATACATTCGCAAAGGAATGGAAGCCGGCTTGGATATTGATGCCTTTGCTCCTCGCCTATCCTTTTTTTGGGGCATAGGGATGAACCACTTTATGGAAATAGCCAAGATGAGAGCCGCTAGAATGCTTTGGGCAAAAATCGTTAAGCAATTCAACCCACAGAATCCAAAATCCTTAGCGCTCAGAACGCATTGCCAAACCAGTGGATGGAGTTTGACCGAACAAGATCCTTTCAATAATGTGAGTCGCACCTGCATAGAAGCCATGGCGGCTGTTATGGGTGGCACCCAATCCTTACATACCAACGCTTTGGATGAGGCCATTGCCCTTCCTACCGATTTTTCGGCCAAAATTGCTCGAGATACTCAACTCTATTTGCAAAACGACATCGGTCTATGTCAAACCGTTGACCCTTGGGGTGGTTCTTACTATGTGGAGAAATTAACCCACGACATTGCTCACAAAGCTTGGCAACACATTCAAGAAATAGAAGAACTGGGCGGTATGGCCAAAGCCATAGAAACGGGCTTGCCTAAAATGCGTATCGAAGAAGCGGCCGCAAGAAAACAAGCCCGTATTGATAGTAGTAAAGATACCATTGTGGGCGTCAATAAATACAAAACCGAAGAACAAGAAGACATTGATATTTTGGAGGTGGACAATACGGCGGTACGCCAGTCCCAGATAGAACGCTTACAATCCCTTAAACAAAACCGCTCGGAGGAAGCCGTGCAAGATGCTTTAAAAGCCCTTAGCTTGGCTTGTAAAAGTGGAAAAGGCAACTTGTTGGCATTGGCTGTGGAAGCGGCTCGATTAGAAGCTACTTTGGGCGAAATTTCGTATGCTTGTGAAAGCGTTTTTGGTCGCTACCAAGCCCAAAACAAATCAATTTCAGGTGTGTATAAAATGGAAATAGACAACAACCCCTTCTTTAAAAAAGCTCAAACACTGACCGACACCTTTGCTAAAACCACAGGTCGACGCCCACGAATTATGGGCGCTAAACTGGGACAAGACGGCCACGACAGAGGAGCTAAAGTCGTTGCCACTTCCTTTGCCGATTTGGGTTTTGATGTGGACATGGGGCCACTCTTTCAAACCCCACAAGAAGCGGCCAAACAAGCCATAGAGAACGATGTCCACATACTAGGTATTTCTTCTTTAGCAGCAGGGCACAAAACCCTTGTTCCTCAAGTCATAAAAGAATTAAAAGACTTGGGAAGAAGCGATATATTAGTCATTGCTGGTGGGGTGATTCCCCAACAAGATTACGACTTTCTTTTTAAGGCCGGCGTAAGTGGCGTATTTGGC